>NZ_JBHYVE010000014.1:0-118708 GCF_042750035.1 Streptomyces sp. NPDC059452 | reverse complement strand
GTGCACCGCTGGGGAGCGGTGCACCGGCCCCTCGCCCGTACCCAAGACGTACGTGTACGCGTACGGGTCAGCCGCCCGCCTTCTCCGTCCAGGCGCGGGTGCGCAGCGGCAGCCGGGAGGAGCCGGCCTCCAGCGGGCGCACCGCGAGGATCTGGTTGACGCCGATCTTGTTGTGCTCGAAGGAGAGCGCGGAGGCGGCCATGTACAGCCGCCAGACCCTGGCCCGGCCCGGTGAGGTGGCCCGTACCGCCTCCTCCCAGTGCCGCTCCAGGTTGGCCACCCAGCGGCGCAGGGTCAGCGCGTAGTGCTCGCGCAGCGCCTCGACGTCGCGGGCCTCGAACCCGGCCTCCTCCAGGGTGGTCAGGGTACGGCCGAGGGGGGCGAGTTCACCGTCGGGGAAGACGTAGGAGTCGATGAACGCGTCGATGCGGTAGGCGTCCTCGTTCTTCTCGGGGCGGCGGGCGATCTGGTGGTTCAGCAGCCGTCCGCCGGGCTTGAGGAGGGCGTACAGGGCGTCGGCGTACTCGCGGTAGCGGACCGAGCCGACGTGTTCGGCCATCCCGATCGAGGAGATCGCGTCGTACGGGCCGTCGCGGACGTCCCGGTAGTCCTGGACCCGGATCTCGATGCGGTCGGTCAGCCCCTCCTCGGCGATGCGCTTGCGGGCATGGGCGGCCTGCTCCTGGGAGAGGGTGATGCCGGTGACCTGCGCCCCGTACTCGCGGGCGGCGTGGATGGCCATCGAGCCCCAGCCGCAGCCGACGTCCAGCAGGCGGTCGCCCTCCTTCAGGGCGAGCTTGCGGGAGACCAGGTCGAGCTTGTCGCGCTGGGCCTCCTCCAGGGTCCCGCCCTCCTCCCAGTAGGCGCAGGAGTAGACCATGGACGGGCCGAGGACCAGGGCGTAGAAGTCGTTGCCCACGTCGTAGTGGTGGCTGATGGCCTCCTTGTCGCGCCGCTTGGTGTGCAGCGGGCCGGTGCGGCGGCGGACCTCCTCGGCGGGCGGGGCGGGCGGCGGCCAGGGCCCGGCCAGCTTGAGGAGACCGGCGGCGAAGGCGCGGACGGCGGGGTCGCGGACCGGGTGGACCGCGGCCTTGGCGTCGACGCCCCGGTCCCACAGCAGCCCGGCGACCCGGTCGAGGACCTCGTACAGATCACCCTCGACGTCGATCTCCCCGGCCACCCAGGCACGGGCCAGGCCCAGCTCGCCCGGCTTCCACAGGAGTCTGCGCAGGGCGCGGCGGTGCCGGATCACGAGGACGGGGGCGCCGGGCGGACCCGATTCGCTGCCGTCCCAGGCCCGGATGCGGACCGGTAGGGGTTCCGAGAGCAGCTCTTCGGCGAGAGCGGTCAGCCGCGATGCGGCGCGTGCCATGGCGCACACCTCCGTGGTGGTGTTTCCCCGACGAACACAACAAGCACAACGAGCAGGACGAACACAACGAGCACAACAAGCAACCGTGCGTGGATACCCGCTCATGGTCCCGCTGTCGCGCTCTTCGGTGCCCACGGCGAGGTACGTATGTGTCAACTCTCCCCGCACGCTCCGTCATCCCGCTACCGGGCAACGGAACGGCAAAACGCGCGCGGATACGCCGAAGGGGCCGTCCGCACCACGGATGGCGGACGGCCCCTTCGGGCGTCATACGGGGGCGCTCCTCGCGGAGCGGTCACCCGGAGGTCAGGAGGCCTTGGCCTTCTCGCCCTCGGACTTGGCGGCGACGACGGCCGGAGCCGGGGCCGGCTTGGCGGCCTCGTAGAACTCCTCGCGCGGCGTCTCCATGGCGCCGAGCGAGACGACCTCGCGCTTGAGGAACATCGCCAGCGTCCAGTCGGCGAAGATCCGGATCTTACGGTTCCAGGTCGGCATCGCCATGCCGTGGTAACCACGGTGCATGTACCAGGCGAGACGGCCCTTGAGCTTGATCTTCACCTTGCCCATGACGATCATCGCGACGCCCTTGTGCAGGCCGAGACCGGCGACCGCACCCTTGTTGGCGTGGCTGTACTCCTTCTGCGGGAAGCCCCGCATACCGGAGATCACGTTGTCGCCGAGGACCTTCGCCTGCCGCAGCGCGTGCTGGGCGTTGGGCGGGCACCAGGCGTTCGGGTTGCCTGCGCGGCGGCCGATCATGTCCGGGATCTGGGCGTTGTCGCCCGCGGCCCAGATGTAGTCGGTGCCCTGCACCTGGAGCTTCTCGGAGGTGTCCACGTGGCCGCGCGGGCCGAGCGGCAGACCGAAGCGGGCGAGCGCCGGGTTCGGCTTCACACCGGCGGTCCACACGATGGTGCTGGAGTCGACCTCCAGGCCGTTCTTGAGCACCACGTGGCCGTTGACGCAGGAGTCCATGGAGGTGGAGAGGTAGATCTCCACGCCACGGCTCTCCAGGTGCTCCTTGCCGTAGGCGCCCAGCTTCGGGCCGACCTCGGGAAGGATCTTGTCGGCGGCGTCGACGAGGATGAAGCGCATGTCCTCGCGCTTCACGTTCGTGTAGTACTTCGCCGCGTCGCGGGCCATGTCCTCGACCTCGCCGATGGTCTCCGCACCGGCGAAGCCGCCGCCCACGAAGACGAACGTCAGCGCCTTGCGGCGGACGTCCTCGTCGGTCGTGGAGTCAGCCTTGTCCAGCTGCTCCAGGACGTGGTTGCGCAGGCCGATGGCCTCCTCGATGCCCTTCATGCCGATGCCCTGCTCGGCGAGGCCGGGGATCGGGAAGGTACGGGAGACCGCGCCCATCGCGATGACCAGGTAGTCGAAGGGCAGCTCGTAGGCCTCGCCGACGAGCGGCGCGACCGTGGCGACCTTGCGGTCCTGGTCGATGGTCGTGACACGACCGGTGAGAACCTCAGCCTTGGGCAGCACGCGTCGCAGCGGGACGACGACATGCCGAGGCGAGATGCTGCCTGCGGCAGCTTCGGGGAGGAAGGGCTGGTACGTCATGTACGACCGCGGGTCGACGACCGTGACGGTCGCCTCCCCGTACCGCATCTTCTTCAGAATGCGACGAGCTGCGTACAGGCCTACGTACCCACCGCCTACAACGAGGATCCTGGGACGCTCCGTGGTGCTCATGCCATCGAGTATCCACCCCGCCCCAGGGGGGTGCTCGTGAGCCCCTTCACAAGGATTCACCCACCCTCTGCTACACTTCGCCGCCCACGTGACCCAGGTCATGACCCCGCAAGGGAACCGCAACGCCCCGGGAAACGTTCCTGACCGCCTGTGAGCTGGCCCTTGGCCCTCCGGGGAGGGGTGCGGCGGCACTCCCTTTCACGTGTACGCAACGCGCCCGGAACGCGCCCGTACGCCTGCCGCACGGCGCCGCATATGGCCCGGACGGCCCTTGCGGGCCCCAACTGCGCCCAAGAGGGCCGAATTCCTTGTGAAGAAGTTCACGAAGTTCGGCGCGGCGTACCGCGCGAAGCCCCCTCCCGGGGCGTCCCGGGGGCCGCTCCGGGGCCCCACCAGGAGCCCCACCAGGAGCCTCACCGGGGCCTCACCAGGGCCTTTCCGCAGCTCAAAGGTGCGGTCGGGAACGCTACTGAGCAGCAGCCTCTCCGGCAGGGGCCCGATGCCCGCAGCGCCACAGGGGCGAGGCGGTGTCGAAGGGGACGTCCTCCCGGGACTCCGCCACGGCCCGCATCGACGACGGCAGGTCGAACGGCAGCACCCCTTCCAGCGGTACGCCCCCGAAGACGGCGTCCACCACCAGGTCGTCGTCGGCCCCGAAGTCGCCGATCAGCAGGGCGGGACCGGCCGGGCCCGTGAGCGGGGCCAGCACGGCCGGCCGGTCCAGGAAGACGCTGACCGCGGTCGGCACGGTGGCGCAGACGGCCCGCAGCCGGGCGGCCTCCTCGGCGGGGAACTCCAGCGAACCGGAGTGGAAGTGCCGCTCCAGCAGCCCTTCGCGCCGCTCGTAGGGGGCGTCGAGGCGCAGCACGGCCACGTCGGCCTCCTCGGGGGTGGCCACGGTCCGGCCGTAGCGGGCGAGGACGTCGGGGGCGATGTTCTCGGCGTAGATGGCGAGGTTTCGGGGTTCGTGCTCGGCGTAGACGGGGAGGTCTCCGGGCTCGGCGGGGCTTCCCGGTTCCGTGCGGCGCGGGGTCGTGAACGGTTCCGCGCTCCCGGCCAGGCCCACCAGGGAGCGGCGCTGCACCGTGCGCCCCAGCCGCCGGGTGTGCGGGGTCCCGACCAGCCGTGCGGCCCGCTCGGGGTCCACGTACGGGTCCTCGAAGAGCCCGAGCCGGAACTTGTCCCGCAGGATGCGGCGTACGGAATCGTCGACGCGCTCCTCCCTCACCGCCCCCGACCGGACCGCCGCCACGATCAGCTCGGCGCAGGTCTCGCCGCCGAGCTGGTCCACCCCGGCGTCGAGCATCGTCACCAGCCGTTCGGGTACGGAGAGGTGTTCCACGCCCCAGGCGCGTGCGGGGAGGGTGACCAGGCCGGGGATCTCCATCCCGGTCAGGGCGTTGAAGTCGGTGCACACCACCCCGTCGAAGCCGTACCGCTCCCGGAGCAGACCGGTGACGACGTCCCGGTTGTACCCGGCCCCGACCTCCGCGAGCCCGGTGCCGGAGGGGATCGCGTAACAGGGCATGACCTGCGCCGCGCCCGCCGCGAACGCGGCCTCGAAGGGGCGCAGGTGGTAGTCGAGGTTCCGGCCCGGGAACGCCTGGGCCCGGCCCGCCGCGAAGTGCGCGTCCTCGCCCAGGGCCTGCGGACCGTGGCCCGGGAAGTGCTTGACCATGCAGGCCACGCTGTCGGCGTCGAGCCGGTCGCCCTGCATGCCCCGGATGTAGGCGTCGAGCATCCGCCCGGCCCGGTCGGCGTCCTCGCCGAACGTGCCGCTGATCCGGGCCCAGCGGGGTTCCGTGGCCAGGTCGGCCATCGGGTGCAGGGCGAGCCGGATGCCGACGGCCCGGAGCTCGGCGGCCATGGCGGCGGCGAACTCCCGGACGAGGCCGGGGTCGTCGGTGGCGGCCAGCCCGATCGGCTCGGGTCCGGCGCTGAACCCCTCGCCGGAGTGGGCGGTGGCCGGATTGGCGGTGAAGCCGTGCCGGGGGTCCGAGGAGAGCGTGACGGGGATGCCGAGGCGGGTGGCGGCGGCGAGGTCCTGGACGTGGTTGTTCCAGCGGGCCATCGCGGCGGGCGGCGGTACGGCCATCAGCGCGAAGTGGTTGATGTGCCGGGCGGCGATGTGCTCGGCGCCGGTGGGTGGGGCCAGGGTGTCCGGTCCGGCCACCCCGACCGGGGTGCCGTCGGTGGGCGGGAGCATCCGGCCGTGGCACATCAGCCCGGCCTTCTCCTCCAGGGTCATCCGGGCCAGCAGGTCGGTCACCCGCTCCTCGACGGGCAGCCGGGGGTCCTCGTAGGGCTCCATCGTGCCGTTGTGGTTGAGATCGCGGAACGGGGTTCCGTCGTGGTGGCGCAGCGGGGGCGGAGGTACGGACATCGCGGGGCCTTTCGTACGTCGTGTGAGGAGGCGGGCTGGGCCGGATCGGTCAGTCGCGGGTGAGGCGGGGGTGCCGGATCAGCGGGGTCAGGGCCGTGGCCGCGAGCGCCGCCAGCGCGCCTCCCGCGTAGAGGGCGAAGTAGTTGCCGTCCCCCGACCGGACGACGGGGTCGCTGCCGAGCGCCAGCAGCAGCGGGGCGAGGGCGGGGGCGATCGACTGCGGGAGCGACTTGGCGATGTTGAAGACGCCGAGGTAGCGGGCGGAGTCGGCGGAGTGCGGCATCACCCGGATGACCAGGGCGAGGTCGACCGCGTAGAAGGCGCCGAGCCCGATCCCGGCCAGCGCCGACGCCACGTAGACGGGCCACACCGACGCAGCGGTCATCTTGATGAGCATGGACCCGGTCAGGAGCAGCCCGGAGCCGATGATGAAGGCCCGGTACGCCCCCGTACGGGAGGCGAGCTTGCCGCACACCGCCGCCGACACCACGTTGCCGACCAGGGAGAACAGCCCGGTGACCGACAGCAGGGCGGCTGCCTCGGAGGTCGACATGCCGAGGCGGGCCATGAAGAAGTAGAGGCCGAACGCGCCGATGAGGGAGTTGGCGAACTGGAGCAGGAAGCGCTGGCCCCAGACGATGGTGAAGGCCGGTGACTTCCGCGGGTCGAAGGTCAGGCTGGTGAAGACGGAACGCACGCTGACCGGCTCCCGCTCGGCCGGGTCCAGCGGCCGTTCGCCCCGCAGCAGATACCAGGCGAGCGCTCCCCCGACGGCGGCCACCGCGGCCGGAAGCAGGAACAGCAGCACGGTACGGCCCGGCAGCAGGCCGACCAGGACGAGACCGGGGACCACCCCGGCGAACCCGGCGGCCCCGAACAGCCCGGAGGCGGTCGCCTGGCGGTCGGGCGGGATCCGGTCGGCGATGACGGCGGAGAGCGCGGCGAGCGCGGCGTTGTACGCGGCCTGGGCGAGGAGCCAGCCGATGGTGAGCTGGGCCGTGGTGGTGGCGGTCGCCATGACCAGGGCGGCGGGGAAGCCGGCGAGCAGCCCGCCGATGATCCACGGCCGACGGCGGCCGAACCGGCTGACCGTGCGGTCGGAGAGGTGCCCGAACACCGGGTTCAGCAGAAAGGCGGCGACCGACCCGACGGCCGCCACCAGGCTCAGCACGCTCGTGCGCTGGTCGGGGGCGATCTCGTTGACCTTCAGGCTCAGCGTGGCGACCAGCGGGGTGGCGAGCGCGAAGGACAGCAGCAGCTCGGTGACGACGAGGGCCGCGAGCGTACGGCGTGGGGCCCGGTCGTTCTCCGTACCACCGGAAACCACGGGGCCAGGCGGGGCCGGGACCGCCGCTGCGGGGGCTTCGGACATGGACGTACTCCTGGGGAGGGAGAGGAAGAAAAGGGAGCGGGGTCAGCGGCTGGGGGTGGCGGCCGGGGCCCGGCCCGCCTTGGCCCGGAACTCCTCGATCACGCCGTCGAGGACCCCGCATCCGCGCAGGAACGCGCCCGCGCCACCGTGGCGTTCGCCGGTCAGGCGGAGGAAGGTCAGGATCGCGACGCGCGGCGCGGCCAGCAGCGGAGCGGGGATCACCGGGCCGTCGGGCATACCGGCGCCACCGCCCGGCGTACCGACACCCTCCTGTGTGCCGCCGCCCGGCAGCCGGTTGAGCGGCCCGGCGCCGACGCGCTCGGCGAGGGCGGCCAGGATCAGCGGCAGTTCGTCCGCCGTGCGTACGTAGTCGTCGGCGATGGACTCGTCGGGTACGCCGAGCAGTTCGAGCAGCAGGGCGGTCAGCAGGCCGGTACGGTCCTTGCCCGCCGCGCAGTGGACGAGCGCCGCACCGGGACGGGCCGCCGCGCCCACCGCCGCCACGAGGGCGTCGGGTGCCGCCTCGGCCAGGGAAGCGTAGAACCGGCCCAGATCGGCATCCGTACGCAGCGCGGCCAGCTCACCCGCGACCGCCTCCCCGACCGCTTCGAGGGGCGCTTCGACGATCTCGATCCCGGCGCCCCGCAGGGCCTGCCAGTCCTCGGGGCGGCGCTCCTCGGCGCTGCGGAGGTCGATGACCGTCCGTACGTCGGCCGCGCGCAGCCCGTCGGCCGTATGGGAGTCGGCGGCGGGGAAGGGCTGGGCCGACCGGTAGAGGACACCGCGCCGGACCCGGGTGCCGCCGGGGTCGGCGGCCAGGGCGGCATCACGGAAGTTGAGCAGACCTACGGCAAGCGGATTCAACGACTTGAGCGGATCCAGCGGATTCGGCGGGTTCGGCGGGTTCAGCGGGTTCAGCGGGTTCAGCGGATTCATGGGACGGAACCTCGGTTCGATCGGAACACCTGCACAGACATCTAGATGTTTAGATGTCTGTGCGGCGCCGTCCGGACCGCCCGCAGGCCGGTCGGTGTACGCGAAATGAACAACATCTCCTCGCTCCGGCGGGCCCGTCGAACTCCCTAGGATCGAGCAGTGCCGAGAAACCAGAGATCCGCCCCGGTCTACCTCCAGCTCGCCCGCAGCCTCCAGCGCAGGATCGACGCCGGAGAGCTGCCGGCCGGGACGCGTCTGCCCAGCGAGCCGGAGCTGTCGGCGGAGTTCGGGGTCAACCGGCTCACCGTGCGGCAGGCGATGGCCGAGCTGGAGCGGGCGGCGTCCATCGAGGTCAGACGGGGCATCGGCACCTTCGTCCGACCCCCCGTCACCCGGGTGTCCATCACTGTCGATCCGCGCAGCCAGCGGGTGGACATAGGCAGCACCCAGTCCATCCCTCTCGGCGACGGCCCCGTGGCGGGGACCGACTTCGACAGTGAACGGATCGTGGCGGTCCGGCCGGGCCCGTCGGGCCGGTACGACCAGGAGGCCTCGGCCCATCTGCGCCGCCCGGTGGACGAACTCAGCCGGGTGGACTCGGTGTTCCTCCAGGGCTCGTCGGCCTGGGTGGTCAGCTCCTACTGGCTGCTGTCGGCCAGGCTCCCCGCCGACCTGGGCCCCTCCGACCGGATGGGCAACGTGGTGCGCAGGCTGAGCGACGCCATGGGCATCACCCTCGAATACGACTGGCGCGCCTTCTCGGCGGTGGGCGCGGACGTGGACGACGCGGACGCCCTCGGGGTGCCGACGGGCAGCCCGCTGCTGGTGCGCGAGGGCGTGAGCTGCGACGCGACGGGCGCGCCCGTGCTCTACGTACGCCGCCGGATCAGGGGCGAGAGCGCACGGTTCGTCCTACGCTTCCGCGACCAGGCGGAGGCCTAGACGGAGAGCCAGGAGGGCAGCAACCGGGGCACGACCCTGACGTAGAGCACCATCCCAAGAACCTCCACCAGGGTCGCGACCATCAGCAGCTCGCCCGGATGTGAACGCGCCCTCTCCCGCACGGCGCGGAAGAGGGCGCGTTCGTCGCGTCCGGGGACCTACAGCGTGCCGCCCGCGACCGCACCGACCATGGCGGTGAGCGCGTCACGGCCGAAGACCAGGGCAGGACCGGTGGGCATCTTGCTGTCGCGGACGGCAACCGCGTCGCCGCCGAGGAGGCCGCACTCCACACACTGCGCGCCCGTGTCGCTGCGCGACGACTTCCACCAGGTCACGGGGAGGGTCGAGGCATCGAGGATCGTGGTCATTTGCTATCCCTTATCTCTGCAATGAGTTTCGTGGATTCACCAGGTGGCAGAGCAGCGGCACGCAGCCGCGCGACCGCGTCGTGGTACACAGCCACGTCGCTCTGGTCTTCCACGTAGAGGGCCGAGGTCAGCGACTCGATGTGTGCCACGGCCAGCCCGGAGTGCGCACCGTAACCGAGGAGCGAGAAGGCTCCCATCTGCCCCACGTGCGGCGCAGCCGTGACCGGCAGCACCTGGATCGTGATGTTGGGAAGCCTGGCCAGCGAGAGCAGCCGGGCAAGTTGGTCGGTCATGATCCGTTCGTCTGCGCAGCGGGCACGCAGGGCGACCTCACCGATGATGGCCCAGAGAGTCAACGGGGTCTCGCGGGTGAGCACCATCTGCCGGGCGAGGCGCACCTCCACCAAGGCGTCCACACGGTCTTCGGCCGCCTCGGTCATCGCGGTGGCAGTGATGATCTCTCGCGCGTACTCGGCTGTGTGGAGCAGACCCGGAATGGCGCTCGGCTGCCACGTACTGATCGTGTCGGCCTCGCTCTCCAGGCTGATCAGGTCCTCGTACGCGGGCGAGAGGACGGACCGGTACGACTGCCACCAGCCACGCCTTGCCCCCTCGCGTGTGAGCTTCAGCAGACCGGACCGGAGGGCTTCGTCACTGACGCCTATGGCATCGAGGATGAGCGTCACGTCGGCCGCGCTCGCCGCAACCTTCGCGTTCTCGACTCGGCTGACCTTGGCCCCGTTGAGCCTTCCGCCGGACCGAGCGGCGACATCCTCCTGCTTGAGCCCGAGAGACTCGCGGAGGGCCCGCAGCGTACGGCCGAGCTGCCGCCGTCTCACCGTGGGTGCGCTCACGTATCCCGTCCCTCTCGCCTGGTGGTCAGGATCAGTCTGCCGCGCGTGCCGCCCCGATGTCACCTTTGGGTCCCCTCCCTACAGCCGCTTTCCTCAACATGTGTAAATTTACATTTTAGTTTCGATCCACTTGCAGAGTGCTCAGCAATTTGGGCACTCTACTTCCTACGTTTACATCGCCGTACCAACGCGAGTGATGAGTACGGCCATAGGGTCAAGGGGTCCGCATGACGACCGTGCGTCCACACGCCTTACCGTCCGCGCAGCACAGCGAGCGCCCCGCTGTGCCGCCACAGCTGATCTGCGCCGCCGAGCCCGAAGCGGTTCGCCCCGCGCGCCGCTTCGTACGCGAGGCGACCGCCCACCAGGAACCGGGCACCACCGGCGACGCGCTCGACACGTTGGAGCTTCTCGCCAGCGAGCTGGTGACCAACGCCGTGCGTTACGGCACGGAGCCGGGCGACTCCATCCGGGTGGTGGTCGACGCCGGTCCGGGCCGGTGCCGGATCGAGGTGCACGACACTCGTCGGAAGCGGCCGGTGGTCCGACCGGCCTCGGACGAGCGTGGGCGGGGCCGCGGCCTGCACCTGGTCGGCCTGTTGGCCGAGTCCTGGGGCACCGCCGACCGCGAGTTCGGCAAAATCGTGTGGGCGGTGGTGACGTGGTGACCGGACCCGTCACGCGGTGGCGCCCCGTCACGGACGACATGGTGTTGTACCGGGCGGTGACAGACCACACGGCGGCATGCGAGGTATGCCGGGCCCAGGCAGGCAACTGCCCCTACAGCTCCCGCCTGTCGGAGATGGCCAGGGTGGCGCGGGACATCGTCCGCGAGGAGCGCTCGATCGGCGTCAGGGTGGGCGCGGACACCGGTCGGCCGACGGGCCCCCACTGCCGCGCCGCCGTCCTCGACCACCGGACGGCACTGCACATGGAGTGCGTCCGCCCCTCAGGGGGCTGCGCGTGCTACTGCCACCAGGACGGGCCACCCACGCAGTAGGGCGGCCACAACAGCGCGCCCCCGGAGCGGCCAAGGCTCCGGGGGCGCGTGCTTCAACAGGCTATGCCACGCCGCTGATCAGGCGAGCGGTCCGTCTTCCGCCAAGTTCTGCGCCGCGCTCCAGGCGATCCCGTCCAGGATGTCGTGCTCGCTGACGACGACCTCGTGCGCGCCCGTCCGTTCCATGATGGCCAGCAGGACGAGGGCGCCCGCGGCGATCACGTCGACGCGGCCCGGGTGCATCACCGGGATCGCGGCGCGTTCCTCGTGGGTGGACTGGAGGAGGTGTTCGGTGATCGCGCGGGCCTGGCCCCGGGAGACCCGGGAGTGATGGATGGCCTCGGAGTCGTACTCCGCCAGCTCCAGCGCGATCCCCGCGATCGTGGTGACCGTGCCCGCCAGGCCGACGAGCGTCGCCGCCTCGGTCAGGGGTACGGTCGCGGCGGCCGCGTCCAGGGCGGCTTCGATGTCCTTGCGGATCGCGGCGACCCGGTCGTGGGTGGGCGGGTCCACCACGGTCCCGTCCGCGGTCAGGTGACGCTCGGTCATGCGGACGCAGCCGATGTCCACGGAGCGGGCCGCCTCCACCCTCTCCGAGCCGAGGACGAACTCGGTGGAGCCGCCGCCGATGTCGACGACCAGGTACGGCTTGGCCAGGTGGTCGCTGCCGGTCAGCTCCTTGGTGGCGCCGTCGAAGGAGAGCTGCGCCTCCTGGTCGCCGGTGATCACCTCGGGCTCGACGCCCAGGATCTCCCGGACCCCGGCCACGAAGTCCGCGCTGTTCTCGGCGTCGCGGGAGGCGGAGGTGGCGACGAAGCGGACGCGTTCGGCGCCCAGTTCCGCGATCGCGGCGGCGTACTCACGGCAGGCCGCGAACGTCCGCTCCAGCGCCTCGGGGGCGAGCCGGCCGGTGCGGTCGACGCCCTGGCCGAGGCGGACGATCGTCATCCGCCGGTCCAGCTCGGTGAAGGAGCCGGTGGCGGGGTCCGCGTCGGCGACGAGGAGCCGGATCGAGTTCGTACCGCAGTCGATCGCGGCGACCCGGGTCATGCGCCGGTCCCGTCGGCGGGGCCGTCGAGCGGGCGGAAGGCGAAGTGACCCCCGTCGCCCTCGTCCACGGTCCAGCCGTCCTCCTCCTTCGGCGCGCACGGCGTCACGCACGCGCCCTTGGCCCACCACTCCGGCAGCATCGCGATGGCCTCGTCGCCCAGCGGGTTCACTCCGGGACCGGCGGCCAGCGAGTGGCCGACCAGGACGTGCAGGCACTTCACCCGGTCCGGCATACCGCCCGCGCTCGGGAAGCCCTCCAGGACCTCGATGGCGTCGCGGCGGGTGATGTAGTCCTCGTGCGCGGCCCGGTAGGCGGCGGCCAGCTCCGGGTCGGTCTCCAGACGGGCCGTCATCTCCTTCATGACCCCGTTCGCCTCCAGCGTGCCGATCGCCGAGGCCGCCCGGGGGCAGGTCAGGTAGTACGTCGTCGGGAACGGCGTGCCGTCCTCCAGACGGGGCTGGGTCTCCACCACGTCCGGGTTGCCGCACGGGCAGCGGTGCGCGATGGCGCGCAGGCCGCGCGGCGGGCGGCCGAGCTGCTGCTCGAACGCGGCGATGTCCGCGTCGGTGGGCTTGGTGGACTCGGTCTGCGGAGGGGGCGTTTCCATGCCTGCCTTGGTTCTGCTCGGAAGCTCGTGGAAGTGGACGGGACGGGACGGGTCGGGGTGGGGTCGGGTCGGGTCGGGTCGGGTCGGGGTGGACGTACGGGGAGTCGTGGAGGTGGACCGTACAGGGGGCGGTCCCGGTCAGTCGCGGTCGTTCCGGTCGGCGCCGTCCACGCCGTCCCAGAGGTTGGAGTGCCAGGGCCGGTGGTTCGCGCCTGGCTCCCCGCGGCGCTCCCGCGCCGCGTCGGGGTCGGCCACCGTGTAGCCGGTCTCCCCGGGGAGGACGTAATGGAGGTGCTGGCGGGCCAGCCGCATGATGTACGCGTCGTCCTGGAGCCGCGCCTTCTCGTCCCGCAGCTCCTCGGTGCGCCGCTCCGCCTGCTGCGAGAGCCGCTCCTGCTCGGCGATCTCGTCGCGCTGGGAGACGTACTGGCGCATCGGGTAGGCGAGCGCGACGACCAGGGAGCAGACGACCAGTGCCAGGAACGCGGCCCGGCCGGTGAGCCGGGAGCGGCGGGCCTGGCGGCGGTTCTGGGAGCGGTAGACGCGGGCGGCGGTCTGCTCGCCGAGCAGTCGCAGCCTGGTCGCGGTGGAGAACCGGTCCCGGTCCTTCCCGGCCATGTCTCCCGCCTCCCCATCACGCACGTCCGTCCCCGCACACGGTACGGGACCGAGTGCGGGGACGGACGGAGGCCACCGTCTTGACGGCTACGGGTCAGCCTTTGAAGCGGCTACGGGTCAGCCCTTGAAGCGCGGGAAGGCGGAGCGGCCCGCGTACACCGCGGCGTCGTCGAGGATCTCCTCGATGCGCAGCAGCTGGTTGTACTTGGCGACGCGGTCCGAGCGGGCCGGGGCGCCGGTCTTGATCTGGCCGCAGTTCACGGCGACGGCGAGGTCGGCGATGGTGACGTCCTCGGTCTCGCCGGAGCGGTGCGACATCATGCACTTGAGACCGTTGCGCTGGGCCAGCTCGACGGCGTCCAGGGCCTCGGTCAGCGAACCGATCTGGTTGACCTTGACGAGCAGGGCGTTGGCGGAGCCCTCCTCGATGCCACGGACCAGGCGCTCGGGGTTGGTGACGAAGAGGTCGTCGCCGACGATCTGGACCTTGGCGCCGATGCGGTCGGTGATGGTCTTCCAGCCGTCCCAGTCGTCCTCGTACAGCGGGTCCTCGATGGAGACCAGCGGGTACGCGGAGACGAGCTCCTCGTAGTACTCGGTCATCTCGGCGGCCGAGCGGGACTTGCCCTCGAACTCGTAGACGCCGTCCTTGTAGAACTCGGACGCGGCGGCGTCGAGCGCGAGCGCGATGTCACGGCCCGGGACGTAACCGGCCTCCTTGATGGCCTCGACGATGAGGTCCAGGGCGGCGCGGTTGGACTCCAGGTTCGGGGCGAAGCCGCCCTCGTCGCCGAGTCCGGTGGACAGGCCCTTGGCCTTGAGGACCTTCTTCAGCGTGTGGTAGACCTCCGCGCCCCAGCGCAGGGCCTCGGAGAAGGACTCCGCGCCGATCGGCGCGATCATGAACTCCTGGATGTCCACGTTGGAGTCGGCGTGCGAGCCGCCGTTCACGATGTTCATCATCGGAACGGGCAGCAGGTGCGCGTTCGGGCCACCGAGGTAGCGGAAGAGCGGCAGGTCGGACGCCTCGGAGGCGGCGTGCGCGACGGCGAGCGAGACACCGAGGATGGCGTTCGCGCCGAGCGAGGCCTTGTTCTCGGTGGCGTCCAGGTCGAACATCGCCTGGTCGATGAGGCGCTGCTCGGTGGCGTCGTACCCGACGAGCTCCGGGCCGATCTGCTCGATGACGGCGAGGACGGCCTTCTCGACGCCCTTGCCCTGGTAGCGGTTGGGGTCACCGTCGCGAAGCTCAACGGCCTCGAACGCTCCGGTGGAGGCGCCGGACGGAACGGCAGCACGGCCCGTGCTGCCGTCGTCGAGGCCAACCTCGACCTCGACCGTGGGGTTGCCCCGGGAGTCGAGGATTTCCCTGGCTACGACGACGTCGATGGACGGCACGAGGCATCTCCTTCTGGGATCTGACACTGGTTGTGCAGGGTCACTGTGGCCTTGCGACACGAGCCTAACCGGCCCGGCCGCATCAGTCGGACGACCGCCCGTCTCCTGGGACGAAAAAGGACCCAAGGGCCTGCATGACGGGACAAAACTCCAAAAATCTACTGGCCGGTAACACGCGCTGGCGACAAGAGGTGAACGAATCCCCCCTCATTCTCATCCGCCGGTGAACGCATCCCCCTGGGCTTCCTCGCGGAAAGACCCCGGCCCGGCGCGCACGGGGGGTGAGCGCGCCGGGCCGGGGAGCCGTGCGAGGGAGGGAGCCGCCGGACCCCCTCCCTCCGGGGAGGAGAGCCGGCTGCTACTTCAGGTGGAGCTGCTGACCCGGGAAGATCAGGTCCGCGTCTTTGACGATGTCGTCGTTGAGCTCGAAGAGCTTGGCCCAGCCGCCCTTGACGCCCTCCTTCTCAGCGATCTTGCTGAGGGTGTCGCCGGCCTTGACCTTGTACTCGCCGTCGCCCTTCTGGACCTTCTCACCGGTCGGGGTGGTGACGGTCTTCTTGGAGCTCTCGGCCTTGGGGGCGGCCGGGGCGGTGCGCTGCTCGCTGCGCGTGGTGGGCTGCTCGGCCTTGCGCTCGGGCTGCGCCTGCGGGGCCTGCTGCGGCTTGCTCGCGGACTGGCCGGAGCCGGTGTTCACACCCGGGTCCACACCGTCGTTGGTGAGACCGCCGGCACCGGCACAGGCCCAGGCGCCCGGACCCTGCATGTCGAGAAGCCGCTCGGCGGTGGCGATCTGCTGGTCCTTGGAGGCCAGGTCGGCGCGGGGGGCGTACTGCGTACCACCGGCGGCGGCCCAGCTGGACTGCGAGAACTGGAGCCCGCCGTAGTAGCCGTTGCCGGTGTTGATGGACCAGTTGCCGCCGGACTCGCACTGGGCGACGGCGTCCCACGTGGAGACGGAGGCGGCGGAAGCGCCGGTCGCGCCCATCAGCGGGATGGCGACGGCGGCACCCGTGACGCCCGCCAGGGTGGCAAGACGGGTGGCCTTGGACGGGCGGCGGTGCTTGCCCTTGCTGTTCAGCAGCATGGAACGATCTCCTCACCGACGCCTGCGAGGTGAGCTGTCGGGTTCGGGCCAATGAGTTGCCCGGCCGCGTGACCTTGCACGCGGCTTCACCCCTAGCCGGTCCCGTACGTCCCCGTCTTCGACTTCGACTTCGACTTCGAAGGGGCCGTGCGGACCCGGCGGCTTACCTGGGTCCCCCGCTCCTGCCTACGGCGCTTTACGCGTCTGTTCCCTTCGACCGACGGCAGGATTCGGCGTGACGGTCGACGGGGCCCGCGGTGCGAGCGGTTCCGACCGTAAACACAGGCGACCCCCACATTCAAAGACGGACATACTGGGCCAATCGGCGCTTACTTGCTTACCCTGACGGATCGTTTCCGCAGGTCGGAGGGGATCTGCGCCGATCGAGCGGACGCAACACGCCAGTTGAAGCAAAGAGACCCATGTCTCACTTACGCATAAGTGGACATAGGCCTCTGAACTACCCGTGATTTTGGGGGTGTTTTTCCTAATTGAATCAGTTGGCGGAAGGCTCCTCGACGCTCTCCGCAGCACCCTTCCCGGCACCCTCGCCCGCGCCCTCACCCGTGCCCTTGTCCGCACCCTTTTCCGCGTCCTGACCCAGACCCAGATCCAGGCTCTGACCGGGCAGGATCAGGTCCGGATCGGAGCCCAGAAGGTCCTTGTTGGCCTCGTACAGGCCGGTCCAGCCCTGGGGGAGCTCCTGGGCGTCGGCGATCGCCCAGAGGTTGTCCCCGGGCTGCACGGTGTACCCGCCCGCCGTGACCGCGCCGGAGTCCCGCGCATCGCCTTCGCCGCGCGAGGCGTGCCGGCCGGACTCCCGGGGGCCGTCCTCCTGGCCCACCGCACCGGCCTCCTCGGGGGCGGGGGCGCCCCGGTGCTTGCCGCCGGTGCGGTCGGCGCCCTGGGAGGCGGAGGGCTGCGAGGCGTCGGGGGAGCCGGTCCCGCCGCTCTTCCCGGCGGTGGGTGACGCGGAGGGCTTCGCCGAGGGGTCGACCGTGTCACCCTTGCCGGACTTGCCGGACTTGCCGGACTTGCCACCCTTGTCGACTCCGCCGGTCTCGCCTGCCTCGCCGGACTTACCTACCCCACCCGTCTTACCTACCTCGCCCGTCTTGCCCGACTTATCCGCCTCGCCCGAAACCTTCGACTCGCCCTTTTCATCCGCCTCGTCCGCCGGGGCGGTCGTCGGAGCCTGGGTGGGGTCGGTGGAGGGTGCGGTGCCGGGGTCGACGCCGGGCAGGCTGCCGTCCACCGCGAGGCCCGAGATCACCGCACAGCTCGGCCACGCCTGCGGCCCCTGGTCGGCCAGGACCTTCTCGGCCACGGCTATCTGCTGCGACCGGCTGGCCAGGTCGGCCCGGGTCGCGAAGTCGGTGCCGCCGTACGCCGACCAGGTCTCCTGCGAGAACTGGAGCCCGCCGTAGTAGCCGTTGCCGAGGTCGGCGCTCCACATGCCGCCGCTCTCGCATTCCGCGACCCGGTCCCAGGTGGTGGCCTCGGCCGCGCTCGCGCCTGTCGCGCCGAGGAGCGGGATGGCGATGGCCGATCCGGTCACGCCTGCGGCGACGACGATGGCGGGTGCCTGACGAGGGCGGCGGTGTCTGCCGTTCGCGGAGCCCATGGGGTTTGCCTTCCGTGCGACTGACAAGCAGGAACTGAGGAGCATGAAGCTGTTGAGCACTCAACGTGACGCTGCCGGGCGCAGGAAACTCCGTCGCGCCCAGGAAGCCGTTGAGCAAGTGACGTGTGAGCAACCGGTGAAGCGGCGGCCGACGCGTCGAACCGTGAACCTAGCGGGACTCGAACGCATGTCACAAGTCGATGCAGCGCAGATCACGTGAAAGTCACAGAGGTGACAGCGTGTCACCTTCCCCAAGGCGTCGTCCGGGCTCGAACTCCACCGGCAAGGTGCGCAATCCGCGCATGATCAGCCCGCCGCGCCAGCGCAAATCGGCAGATTCTCCGGCAAGTCGCAGGCCAGGAAGGCGTTTCAGCAGCGTCGCCACGGCGGCCTGACCCTCCAGCCGGGCGAGCGGTGCTCCCAGGCAGTAGTGGATTCCGTGACCGTAACCGAGGTGCTGATTGTCACTCCGGGAGAGGTCGAGCGCGTCCGGGTCCGTGAACCGTTCCGGGTCCCGGTCGGCCGCCGCCAGCACCACCAGCACCGGGTCCCCGGCCGCGATCTCCTGCCCGCCGAGCGTCAGCGCCTCGGTGGCGTACCGCCAGGTCGCGAGCTCGACCGGGCCGTCGAACCGGAGCAGTTCCTCGATCCCGGTGGCCAGCAGCGCGCTCTCCCCCGCCGCCAGGGACGCCTCCAGCCGGGCGCGCTGTTCGGGGTGGCGCAGCAGGGCATACGTACCGTTGCCGATGAGGTTGACCGTCGTCTCGAACCCGGCGAACAGGAGGATGAACGCCATCGCCGCCGCCTCGTTCTCCGTGAGGTGCTCGCCGTGGTCGCTGGCCTTGATCAGCCCGGAGATCAGGTCATCGCCCGGATTCTCCCTTTTACGGTGGATGAGTTCGGCGAGATAGCCGCGCATCTTCTTCACCGAACGGGCCACCCCGCCGCGCGGCCCGCCACCGTGGCGGATCATCATGCCCGCCCAGTCCCGGAAGTCGTCCTGGTCCTCGCGCGGGACGCCGAGCAGGTCGCAGATGGCGTAGATGGGGAGCGGGAAGGCGAAGTCGTGGATCAGGTCCGCCTCCCCCTTCTCGATGAAGTCGTCGATGAGGCGGTCCGTCAGCTCCTGCACGCGGGGCGCGAACTCCGCGACCCGGCGCGGGGTGAACGCCTTGGAGACGAGCCGGCGCAGCCGGGTGTGGTCCGGCGGGTCGATGTTGAGCAGATGAGTCATCAGCTCCGCCTTGCGCTCCCCCGGGATGCCCGTCTTCCCCTTGGCGGCCGCGGAGCCCGCGTGGTGCGCCGGGTTCTTGGAGAGCCGGGCGTCGGCGAGCGCCTGCCGGGCGTCCCCGTACCGGGTCACGAGCCAGGCCTCGACCCCGCTGGGCAGCTCGGTGCGGTGCACGGGGCTGTGCTCGCGGAGCCAGGCGTACGCGGGGTACGGGTCGGTGGCGAACTCCCAGGTGAAGAGTTCGGGGGCACCTTCGGAGGAGGAGGCGGCGGCGTGGGGGCAGGCCGGGCTGTCGTTCACTCCTCGACGTTACCGGGCGGCGTGCGCCGGTCCGTACGCGGTGCGGGACCGGCGCACCCCCCGCCTACCGGCCCTCCGCCGCCACGATCGCGTCGCGGTAGGCGCGGGCCGCCGCGCGCAGGGCGGCCTCCGGGTCGGTGCCCGCCGCCTCGGCGCGTACGGCGAGGGCGAGGAGCTCGTAACCGATGGTGTCGCCGGACGGGAGGGGGACGTCGAGTCCGGCCGTACGGACGCGGCTGCCGAGCTTCGCCGCGAGGGCCAGGCCCGGCTGGCCGAGGGGGACGCCCTCGGTGACCGAGGTGCGCTGCTTCTCGATCGCCTTCGTGCGCAGCCAGTGCGCGTGGACGTCCTCCGGGGTCTCGGCGGTCTCGTCGCCGAAGACGTGCGGGTGGCGGTGGATCAGCTTCTCGACGAGCCCGCCCGCCACATCGTCCACGTCGAAGGGCTCCTCGGGATCCTCCTCCGCGATGCGCGCGTGGAAGACGACTTGGAGCAGTACGTCCCCGAGCTCCTCGCGCAGCTCGTCCCGGTCGCCGTCCTCGATCGCCTCGACCAGCTCGTACGCCTCCTCGATGGCGTACTTGGCGAGGCCCTTGTGCGTCCGCCGCGAGGTCCAGGGGCACTCACGGCGGATCCGGTCCATGACCTGGACCAGGTCCAGGAGGCGGGCGCCGGGCAGGTCGTACGAGCCCGGGAGCAGCTCCAGGTCCGGCATGGCCACCCGGCCGGAGCCGCCGAGCCGGGCCAGCCCGTCGGTCAGCCGGCTGTCGCCCTCGCCGCCGACCAGGACAACGACCGTGCGGCCGCCCGCGCAGGCGTCCACCAACTCGTCGGCGGAGGGCGCCGCGTGCTCGGCGCGGACGCCCGCCTCGCGGAGGTAGGGCAGTTGCGGGTGGTCCGGGTCGGCGGTCAGGACCTGGTCGGCGGCGTGCAGCGTCTGCCAGGCCGACCAGGACAGCAGCCCGGGGGCGACCCGGTGGCTGGCGGTGAGCAGGACGATACGGCCGGCGTCGCCGGGGGCTTCAGCGTTCACCCGGCGAACCTACCCGGAGCGCCGGACACCGTGCTCGCGCGGGCGGCGGCGCCCCCTCCCTTCCGGCACGGGCCCGGTTCAGTCACGGGCCGCCGGACTCAGTCACGGACCGCTGGACTGAGTCACGAGCCGCTGGGCTCAGTCACGGGCCGCTGAGCTCAGTCACGGGCCGCTGAGCTCAGTCACAGCCCCTGGACTCACTCACCGGCCGCCGGAGCTGCGATCAGCCTCACCCGGTTCTCGTAGAAGTGATCCCAGTCCATGATCAGGCGGAAGCGCCGGTGCGCCTCCAGCCGTTCCGCGTCGGCCTGTTCCTCCCCGCGCCGCACCTGGGCGTCACCGGACTCCACGAGCTCCGCGAGCGCGATGCGTACATCGTCGGCATCGAGGCCGGTGGCGGCCGCCAGGCGGTCCAGGGAGGTGAGCGTCTCCTCCGGTCCGCCGAGCTCCTCGGCCAGGTGGTGGACGAGCCCGTCGACGAGCGGGCCGGTGCGCGTCGTCCACCGGATCCGGTCGAGCCGCTCGGTGACCTCGGCGTCCAGAGGCAGCAGGTCACCGGGGAGCGGCAGCACGTCGGGCATCGACCACCGGGTACCGGCCGGTGTCTCCTCGCGGCTCGCCAGGCCCAACATCAAGTAGAGCTCGGACAGCTCCCGCACGGTCCTGGGCACCGGGAAGCCTGCGGCCGTGAGCATGGCGCCGAACTTCTCCCACTGGTCCGCCTCGTATGCCTCGCGCCCCTCCGGCGCCTCCTCGTAGTCCCATTCCGTATCGGACCACGAGAACGTGAGCGGGCCGTCGAGATCGCCGCCGATCATGTGCCAGTGCCCGTCGAAGGCCTCCTGGAGGAGGTCGTCCAGGGAACCGGTGAAATCAGGCTGGCTCGCGGTGCCGATCAGCATCGTCAGCGGGAAGCCCTGACGAGGCAGGACGTGTTCCCAGCCCGCGTCCCACCAGCCGTTGTGCATCGCCAGGTCCCGGCCCGAGCCGGGCGCGGGCGGGTTCTCGGTCATTCACAGCTCTTTCTCGTTCTCAGCCGCTCACGGCTCTGTCTCGTTCTCAGCCGTTCACGGCTCTTTCTCGAAGCTCGAAGAACGGCTGTTCCTCGGAGGACGGCCGAAGGCTCCACGCCTGCTCAGGCGCCCGCCTGCGGATCCTGCGGGGCGAACTCGGTGACCTGGCTGATCCAGGGCGCCTGGTAGTTGCCGAGCTGCATCTTCTGGTCGTCCCAGGTGCCGAAGCGCGGGTTGACGTCGATGTCCAGCGCCTTCGACGCCTTGGTCAGCGCCTCGCCGACGGCCTGCTGTCCGGCCGGGGTGCCGAGGTCCACGCCGAGCGCCTCGGCGAGCTTCGGCAGCTGGACCTCCTGGCGCATGTCGCCGTCGATCTGGTCCGGGGCGACCCAGCGCTGCTGGAGCATCATCGCCCGCAACTGCTCCTCGCCGCCCGCCTGGGCGCTGCTCGCGGTCCGGGCGTCCTGGATCTCCTTGCGGGTGACGGTGACCCCGGCGTCCTCGGCGGCCTTGTCCAGGACGCGGCCGAAGATCAGCCCGTGCAGCTTGGCGCGGTTGAGCTGGCCCGACTTGTTGACCAGCTGGGCCGCCTCGGGCGAACTCTCCTGGGCGGTACGGACGTCGGCCGCCCGGGCCTGGACCGCCGAGACCTCGATCCGCTCGCCGCCCACGACGGCCGCGGCACCGGGGTGGGCCTCGTTGCCGCAGGCGGCCAGAAGTGGGGCCGCGAGCAGGGTTGCGGCGGAGACGGCGAGCGCGGTGCGACGACGGCGGTGCAAAGGAGCCTCCCGGGGAGAGTTTGTGCATCGGTGCACAAGCCTTGCGGTGATCGATGGTAGGCAGTGGATGTGATCGGTGCCACTGATTCGCCCAACTGATTCGACCAACGATCCGGGAGGAGTTGGGGATGTGGGGCAGTCGCCCGGGACCCTGATCAGCGACCGGAACCCTGATCAGTGACCGCGACCCTGATCAGCCGCCGGGACTCTGATCACCCGCCCCGCCCCTCCGGCCCCGTGGTCAGCCGCCCCGCACGTCCTGTTGGTGGCTGAGGCGGCGGCGCAGGTCCGCCGGGAGCGGGTGGTGCGGCCCGTACGTGCGCTCGGCATCGTACAGCAGCGCCTGGAGCTGGGCCCGGCCCGCCGTGTGTTCCCCGACCGCGAGCAGGAGCTGTCCGATGCGGTGGCGGATGTCGAGCGCCCGGCCGGGGTCGGTGGTGACGGGCCCGTAGGCGTTCTCGTAGAAGGGCAGGACCGCGCGGTACTCCCCCAGCGCCGCCGCTGCCTCGCCGAGCTGTTCCAGGCACTGGGCGGCGTCGTAACGGAACTGGAGGACCTGGCCGTCGGC
This sequence comes from Streptomyces sp. NPDC059452, assembly GCF_042750035.1. Lineage (NCBI taxonomy): Bacteria > Bacillati > Actinomycetota > Actinomycetes > Kitasatosporales > Streptomycetaceae > Streptomyces > Streptomyces sp. NPDC059452. The sequence continues at coordinate 96,477 of NZ_JBHYVE010000014.1, read as the reverse complement.
CGGTCCGGCCTCGGCGGTGCGGTCCTCCGCGAGGCGGCGCAGCTCCGGGAGGGCACGGCGGTACTGCCCGTCGTCCATCAGCGTCGCCGCGTACTGCTTGCGCAGGATGCGGACCACCGGTGAGTGCTCACCGTGCTCGGCGGCGGCGGCCGGGAGGATGGAGCCGAGGATGTCCACGGCCTGGGTGATGCGGCCCTCGCCGAGCAGCTTCTTGACCTCGTCCACGGCCCGGGCGACATCCGGCCGGGCGGGCGGCGGCGGGGTGAAGGAGGTCGGCGCCGGGAGCGGCGGGGCCGGGGAGAGCAGCGAGGCGACGGCGGGCCAGGGCGTCGCACCGGGCTGGGCCTGCGGCGGTACGGGGACGGGCGCGGTGGCCGGGGTGGTGGCGGCCCGGTCCGGCCAGGGGGCGTGCGGGCGCAGGAAGGGACGGGTCGGGTCGAGCGGTCCGGCGGGAGTGCCCTGCTTGGGCAGCAGCGGGGCGAGCTCCTCGTACACCTCCTGCGCGGAGGCGGGCCTCTCCTGCGGGTCCTTGGCGAGCAGCCGCAGCACGAGGGCTTCCAGCGCGGCGGGGATCTCGGGGCGGGCGCGGCGGACGGGCGTCGGGGCCTCGTAGAGGTGGCGGTGCAGCACGCCGAGCGCGGTGGACCCGGCGAACGGCACGTCCCCGCTGAGCAGTTCGTGCAGCAGCACCCCGAGGGCGTACAGGTCGGTGTACGGGCCGACCGCGCCGCCCATCGCCTGCTCGGGGGCCATGTAGGCCGGGGAGCCGATCGGTGAACCGGTGTGGGTGAGGCGGGTGGTGTCCGTGTCGAGGACGGAGGCGACGCCCAGGTCGAGGACGGTGACGGTGCCGTCGGGGCGGACCATCACGTTCCGGGGCTTCAGGTCGCGGTGGACGATCGGCACGGCGTGCACCGCGCAGAGGACGGCACAGAGCTGCCCGGCGACCGCGACGGCCCAGGGCCAGGGGTACGGGTCCTGCTCGGCCAGGTGATCGGCGAGGTCGGCGCCCTCCACGTACTGCATGACGAGGTAGAGGTCGTCGCCGTCGCTGCCCGCGTCGTGGACGGTGACCAGGCCGGGGTGGTCGACCTGCGCGGTGACCCGGCACTCGCGGACGAACCGGCGGCGCAGCTCGTCGGCGGCGTCGCTGCCGGTGGGCCCGGCGACCCGGTCCGGGCGCAGCAGCTTCACGGCGACGCGGCGGTCCAGGCGCTGGTCGTACGCGGTCCAGACCTGGCCCATGCCGCCCTGGCCGAGGATGGTGGCGAGCTCGTACCGGTCGGCGATGATCCGCCCGCTCACCGGCCCTCGCCCTCCTTGCTCTCCTTGTTCTCCTTACGGAGGTAGTCGCTGAGCTCGTCCAGCTCGGCCCGCACCTGGTCGAGCCGCTGGGGCGCGGGGGTGGGGGGCGGGGCCTGGACGGTGTACGGGTTCGGGGTCGGGGGCTGGACCGGGGCCGGGGTGGTGTGCTGCGGCCGGACGGGCGCCTGGTGGTGGGCGGGCGCCTGGTGGGTGGCGGACGGCCCGTACGGGATCACGTTGGGCACGGGGGTCCGGCGCAGGCTGTCGTACGGTCCCTGTACCGGCGCCGAGAAATGCCGGATGTCCATGACCAGGTAGTACGTGACGACGCCGGCCAGCAGCACGAAGAGCCAGACGGCACCGATCCCCGCCTGGGCGTCCGTCAGCTCCTCCTCCCCCTCGGGGAGGGAGCCGAAGTAGGCGAGCAGGCCGACCGTGAGGACGAACACGACCCCGAGCAGCCACCAGTCACGGGCCTTGCGGGTGACGATCGCGAGCCTCAGCATCGCCGCCCACCCGAGGAAACCGCAGCTCAGCACGGTCAGCGCGACAAAGATCACGCGCAGCCAGGTGAGCGTTCCCGAGGACGGCCGGGACGTCGGCGGCTGCTGCGGCGGGTAGCCGTAGCCGTGCATGTGCTGCTCCTGGGAGGCGAACGTGAGTCGGACGTGTGCAGTGAGCGTATACACCGCTGCCGACAGACCGTCCCCGGTTGTGCCCAACCGTTGCCTATGAGGTCACCGGGGCGTGACCGTACCGTCCGTCAGACCGTCGTACATCCCCCGGACCAGCTGCCCGCCGAGCCGTCCCGCCGTGCGCAGGGCGTCCTCGAACGCGGCGAGGGCGCGGAACTGTTCCCCGTACCGCTGCTGTTCGGCCAACGGCAGCCGGGGCAGCTGGAGGCGTCGGGCGTCCAGCCGGGCGGCGGTGGAGGCGTAGCTGCTGGCCTGCCGGTTGTTGGCGGTGCCACGGAGGAACCCGGCGAGGAACCAGGGGTCGATGGCGGCCGGGTCGGGGCGCAGGAGCTGGAGGTTGCGGCCGAGCGCGGCACCGGCGGTCGCCTCGTCGACGACCCGGGCGACGGAACCGCCACCGAGGACGGGCACGACGACGTCACCGGGCTGAAGGAGGACGGGGGCGTCGGGGGCGGGGGTGGTGGGGGCAGGACTGGAGGACGCGGGGCTGGTGGGGGCTGTGCCGGTGGGGGCCGTGCCCGCGAGGACGTCCTGTTCCGTGAGGACGGGGCCGGGTCCCGTACCCGTACCGGCGCCGACGCCCGTACCCGTCCCCGTCCCCGTCCCCGTACGCAGCAACAGTGCTCCGGCGCGGGCGAGTTCGCCGACGGTGGTCAGCGGCCAGCGGGCCGGGGCGGAGAGCTCGGCGGGCGGCGGGGTGAGGTCCGCGGTGAGGCGCAGGGTGTCGGCAAGACGTTCCCGTACGTCACCGAGACCGGCCGCCCCTCCCCCGGCGGCGGGGCGCGGCAGATGGCGGGCCGGGGCCAGGTCCACATCGTCGTCGAGGAGTTCGATGACGGGCACGACGCGGCTGACCCCGGGGTGGTCGGCCCGGTCGCGCCAGGCGCCGAGCACGGCGGCGCGCACGGCGGGCCAGTCGAGCTTGTCGCGCCCGCCGTGCGTCGGCGTTCCCGTCGTACCGGGTTCGGCGGGGTCCGTGGTGTCGACCAGGAGGAGTTCGGGTACGGGGCGGAGCTCGCCGCCCGGCTTGCGCAGCACCCAGAGGTGGAGCGGGATGCCGTACGGGGGTGCGGCCCCGGCCGGGAGGGCGATCACCGCGCGGAGGGCGCCCCGGCGCAGGAGGTCGGCCCGGATGCGCCGGCCGGAGCGGCGGGAGGCGGCGGCGGGCGGCATCAGCAGGACGGCGGTGCCGCCGGTGCGCAGGCGGGCCAGGGCGTGCTGGACCCAGGCCAGTTCGGACTCGGTGCGGGCGGGGAAGCCGTACTCCCAGCGCGGGTCGTAGGCCAGTTCGTCGTGGCCCCAGTTGCGTTCGTTGAACGGCGGGTGGCAGAGCACGGTGTCGGCCGCGAGGTGCGGGAAGGCGTCGGCGCGCAGCGAGTCGCCGGTACGGACGGTCCGGGCGGGGGTGCTCTTCGCCGGGCCGTCGCCGTGCAGGGCCAGGCGCAGGGCGGTGAGCGCGGCGAGGGAGGGGTCGGCCTCCTGGGCGAGGAGCTCGGCGGGCCCGGCGACCGCGCGCAGCAGGGTCCCCGTACCGGCGGCCGGGTCCAGGACGCTGCGGACGGGCCTCCTGCCACCGCCCGGCGGGTCCGTCTCCTTGCCGCTCTCCGCGAGGGCGGCCATCAGCTCGGCGAGGCCGGGGGGCGTGAGCGTGTACTGGCGCGGGTTGGCGTCGAGCTGCCGGCCGAGCAGGAACTCGAAGGTCTGCCCGGCCCCGATCCCGGCGGCCAGCTCGGCGGCGGCGCGGAGGAGCGGGACGGAGGGGAGGAGGGCGTCGGCGGAGGGGGTGCGCACGGGGCGGAGGGTGTGAGCGGAGTGGGCGGGGCGATCCGTGTGACCCGTATGACCTGTGTGACCCGTGTGACCCATGTGACCCGTGTGCTCGGCGGGCCCGGTGCGAGGGGCGCGAGGGGTGTGATCGGCGGGAACAGGGCGTGCGGTGTGAACAGGAGGAGCGGTGTGAACAGGGGCCCCGCTGGGGGGCGGCGCCCCCGCGTCCGCTCCGAGCCGGGCACCGAGCACCTCCTCCATGGCATGCGGCAGCACGGGGGCCATCCGCTCGTCGTCGACGGCGGCGAGCTCAAGCCAGGTGGTGGGCCGGTACCGGACGAGCAGCAGGGCGCAGCCGGTGTGGATCAGGGCGGTGACCGCGCCCTCGGGGTGGCCGGCGACCAGCTGCCAGACCCGTTCGCGGAGCGGGACCTCGGCGAGTTTGCCCTGGTCGCGGAGCCACTGCTCCACCTCGGGCAGCGCGAAGGACGGGCTGGTCTCGGTGCCTCCGACGGGCTGGGGGAAGTCGGCGTGGCGGCGCCGCCAGTTGCTGACGGCGGCCCGTCCCACACCCGCGAGACGCGCGATCCCCGCCGCGGTCACCTCTGTCGCCTGCTCCGGCACTGACTTCTCTCCCCGCTTCGCCCGCGCTGCTCGGTCTGCCCCGCACCGCGAGCATAGCGACTCACTCGGACGACACCCAGGAACAGCGTTGCCCGACCCATCACGCGTGAACCATGTTGACTCGGTTCACAGGCTCTGCTGTTATTACTTCGCTCACCCATCCGATCATCACCCTCACCGATTCACGGGAGCCTCCGTCATGCGTCTCGTCACCCGTATCGCCGTCAACACCTCCTGTGGGCTGGCCCTCCTGGCCCTCGCCGCCTGCGGGTCCGGCGCCAGCGGCCCGTTCGGGGACCTGTCGGGCCCCGAAGTCGCCAACAAGGCGCTCGCGACGACCAAGAAGGCTCAGTCGCTGCGGCTCTCCGTCGACATGACCACCAAGGACGGCCCGTTGAAGGCCGATTTCTCCACCAGCACGTCCGGGGAGTGCACCGGAACCCTCGCCAAGGGCGCGGAGGGGTCCATCGAGATCATCAAGACCGGTGACACCGTCTACGCCAAGTACGACGAGGCGCTGCTGCGCACGGAAGGGAAGGGCGAGCCCAAGGAGGAGGTCGACGCGACGGTGGAGATGCTGGCAGGCCGCTGGATGGCGCTGGAGGCGTCCGACCCGGACGTCAAGGACATGACGGAGTTCTGCGACCTCAAGGGGTTCCTGAAGGACTTCGAGGCGAACGACACCGAGGCGCGCAAGGCGGGTCGGACGGAGATCGGCGGCAAGCCCGCCCTGCGGCTGACGGAGAAGGACGGCAAGGAGACCTTCACGCTCCTGGTGGCCACCGAGGGCGCCCCGTACCTCCTCCAGATCGCGTCCGAGGGCGGCAAGGAGCCGATGACGATGACCCTGTCGGACTTCGACAAGCCGGTCGTGGCGAAGAAGCCCGCCGCAAAGGACATCATCGACCTGGAGCAGTGAAGTCCACTTCGGCGGCGGGCAGTACCCGGACGCTCCGCCCCGGGAAGCGCAGGTTCCGGCGCACCGGAGTTACGCGCCCGCGGCCGCACCCCACAGCAACGGCCTCATTGCGAAGGCGCGCCCCTCACACCCGGTGCCGCACCCACACGTTGGGCTCGGTGTAGACCGCGTACCCGTGGGCGGGCGAGCAGTGCACCGGCACCAGTGCGCCCGGCACCTCCACCGGCCCCTCCGCGTCGAACGGCAGCCCGGTCCACTCCCGCCACTGCGCGAGCGTCCCGCTCACCGTCATCGAGACCGGGGCCACCGAGTCCACGACCCCGCCCGCCCGGACGTGGACCCGCAGCCACGGGTCCTCCGGGAGCCCGTCCTCGGCGCGGGTGAGCCGGACGTACTCCTCCATCGGCAGCGCGGCCCGCAGGTGCTTGCCGCTCGGCCGCACCGGGGCGACGACCTCACCGAAGCCGAGCCGCCCGGCGTTCTCCCGCAGCGCGGCCAGCATCCGGCCCGAGAACCCCTTGCCGTGGTGGCCGGTGGCGACCGTGATCTCGATCGCGCTGACGGTGTCGGGGGTCCGCCCTCGCCGCAGGTCCGAGAAGGCCCACAGCAGCACCCGGTCCCAGCCGCCGACAGGGAGCTCCCCGCGCCCGGGGGCGTTCAGCTCGAAGGGCACGCTGTAGGCGCGGGCGACCACGGTGCCGTCCGGGTCGGTGGCGACGAGCACGTACTGCGGGAACTCGACGGCGATCCGCCCGAAGTTCGCCCAGCCGACGATGTCCTCCAGGACGAACTCCGGCCAGGTGTCCGGCATCCGGTCCAGGGCGGCGGCGAGCTCGGGGCGTTCGGCGAGCGTGGTGATGTGCAGATCCATGCGACGGACCCTAACCACACCACACCCCCGTGACCAGGCATTTTCGGTGCGGCGGGAGCCTACGGGCGGGCGTCCCGCAGGGGGCCGCCGACGGGCCGGAACCATGAAGTGTCCATGCCGCGTCCCCAGCCGTGACATCCGCCCGTCCGGCCGGGGAACCGCCCGCGCCCGGTCCCACGAGGAGCAGTTCCATGAACCCGAACGGCAGCACGCCCCGCCCCGCCCGGAGAGGCGCGGGATGTCTGCAGAGTCTGCTGGTGATGGCGGTGCTTCTCGGTCTGAGCTACGGCGCGTTCAAGATCTTCGGCAAGGAGCCCTCCTCGTCGTCCTCGTCCTCCTCCGCCTCGGCCTCCCCCTCCTCCGCCGCGGACGGCAAGGGCGGTTCGTGGCAGGTGGGCGACTGCGGCGGGCCGGACCCCGAGAACAAGCCGGACGGCTACCGGGCGTACGACTGCGACGACTCCGGGGCGACCTTCAAGGCCCTGGAGATCAAGAGCGCGAGCATCCTGCCCAACGCCATCCAGTGCCCGGCCGGAACGGACCTGATCATCCAGGTCTCCCGGGTCTTCGGCTCCGGCGGCGACAAAAAGGGCGGCGGCATCCCCACCAACACCGTCTGCGGCCGCAACCTGAGCGATGACCACCCCGGGGACGCGGGCGCCGGAGGCGGCCAGTTGGTGAAGGGCGACTGCATCACGTCGACCGCCAAGGAGATCGCCTGCGCCGAGGCGGGGTCCGACGCCTTCAAGGTGCTCGACCTCGTCGAGGAGAAGGAGGAGTGCCCGCCGGGGACCACGGAGCCGATGCAGCTGATGATGGCGATGGGCCGCCCGTACAACGTGATCTGCGGCGGCAAGGTCTAGGAGCAGCCCTCCGACTCACCCCCCGCACTGGGCGAGCATGGCCCGCTTGTCCGGCGCGGTGACGGGGAGTTCGTACTTCAGCGCGACCTGGGCGAACCGCACCGCGTACGAGCACCGGACCGGCTTGTACGGCGGCAGCCAGGAGGCCGGGCCGGAGTCACCCTTGGCGTTGTTGGCCGGACCGTCCACCGGCAGGAGATTGAGCGGGTCGTTGGCGATCCGCTGCCGCTTGGCCGCGCTCCAGCGGGCGGCGCCCATCTGCCAGTTGTACGACAGCGGCACCACATGGTCGATCTGCACCCGGTCCGCCTGCCGCTTGCGCCAGTCGATGGACTCGCCCGTGTAGGGGTCCTTCAGCTTCATCGAGACGACGACGCAGTCGGAGCCCGGCCGGTGCTCGATGCCCTTCCCGTCCCGGGCGAGGAGATCGTTTCGGGTGTCACAGCCGTTCCGGGCGAACGGAATGCCGTCGACCTCGTCCTTCCACGCCGGACCGAACCTGCTCCGTTCGTACCCGGTCTTCGGGCCGCGCCCCTTGGTGGCGACCTTCTCGATGACCGCCCGCGCGGCGGCCCGCTCCCCGTCCGCCACGATGGGCGCGAGCCCCGGCCCCGTACCGTCGGGATTGCCCAGCGGACTGACCCCGAACCCGTCGACGGACTCCCCGCCACCGCTCCCGCCCGCACGCCCGTCGGGGCCGCACCCGGCCAGGGCGAGCACGGTGAGGGCTCCGAGGGCGGACAAGGCCGCTGCTCGGGCCCGGGGCGTACGGGGAGGGAGCACGAGGAGCCGTCCTGACGGGGAGAGAGCGGAACGTCCAGAATCCTAGGGCCGCCCTTCCCCTCGGGCGCTCGCCCATGGGCGGCTCGCAGCCGGTCGGCGGCTCGGCGCCCATGGGTTCAGCCCGATCCCGGGGTGAACTCGTACTGCACCTCGTACAGATGCCCCGCCTTGACCATCACCGTGGCCTCGATCGGCCGGTCATGGTCGCTGAACACCACGCGCAGGGTGCGTAGGACCGGCAGGTCGCCGGGGAGGCGGAGAAGGCGGTACTGGTCCTGGGTGGCGACCCGCGCCGAGACCCGGTCCACGCTGAGCCGGGGCGGGTACCCCAGGGAGGCCAGGAGGGTGGGCGTGCCTCCCGGGATCCGGCGGCGCCCGGTGATCGCGGTGCCTTCGGCGATGTCCAGCGGGTAGTAGGACGACACGAGTTCGGCGGGCTCGTCGTCGATGGACAGCAGTTGGTGGCGGAGGATGGCCGTACCGCCCGGCCGGAGCCCGAGCGCGTCGGCCACATCCGCCGGAGGGGCTGCCTCGGTGACGTCCAGCAGCGTGCTGTGGGCACGTGCGCCGGAGTTCGCCGCTTCGGCCAGCCAGCGGTACGGCTCTCCCGATGGTGACGGTGCCATGTACGCGGCGGGCCGTATCGTGCGCTGGCGGTGTTCGCGTACGGTCACCGATGCGCCTGCCCGTCCGACCACCAAGCGCTCGCTCTTGAGGCGCTGCACAGCCTTCTGGACCGTGGCGTTCGCGGCGCCGAACCTCTCCTTCAGCTGTGCGGTCGAAGGAAGACTGTCCCCCGGAGTCAGCTCCCCGGACATGATGTCGTCCCGCAGATCGGCCGCGATCCGCTCGTGCAGGGGGCGACCGTCCGCCTCTTCCGTCTCCGGTCCACGCACCGTCATCCGATCCTGATCTCGTACCGCAGTCGCTGGCCCCGGGGAGGCAGGACCATCACGTCGGCCTGGATCGGCCGGTCGTGCGCGTCCAGGGTGAGCCGGGTCAGTTCAAGCACCGGCTCGTCTGCCTTGAGCGACAGTGACGCCCGCTCATTTTCGGACGGCATGCGGGCTGCGACATCCTCCTGCGCCCGGGTGCCGACGTAACCGAGTTCGGCAAGCAGCCGGACGGCCCCGCCCCGGATCTTCGCCGTGCCCGCCAGCCCTGTGCCCCGGGCGATCCCCACGGGGTAGTAGGTGTCGGTCAACTCGCAGGGTTCACCGTCGAGATACATGATGCGACGCCGCTCGACGACCTGCCCGCCCCGCTCCACGCCGAGCAGGTCGGCCACCCGGTCCGGGGCGGCCACTTCACCGGCGCGCACCACCTTCTGCGTACCCCGCCGTCCTGCCGCCGCCGCCTCGGCTCCCCAGGCATCACCCGGGATGGACGGCGCCAGGTATCGAGCGGATGTACTGATCAGCTCATCTTCCCCCATGGCCTTCTCCTTCACCTACGACGACCCCGCCCCGGATCTCTGACAACCCCCGCAAGCACGTCGGCCCCGCCGGTCAGCCCGGCGGGGCCCGATCGTTAGCGAAACCCCGGGCGCTACGACCCCAGGATCGTCGCCAGGAACTCCCCCGTCCACGACAGCAGTTCCCGCCCCACCACCGGCTTTCCGCCGATGCGGCCCGTCGTCGGGCGCGGGACCAGGATCTGGTGGGCGGCGGGCTTGATGACCGTCTTGGGGTGGAGGCGCTTCAGGCGGAGCTCCTGGGACTCGCGGAGCTCCACCGGGGCGAAGCGGATGTTGGAGCCCTGGAGGACGATCTCGCCGACTCCGCAGGCGCGGGCCAGCATGCGGAGGCCGGCGACCAGGAGGAGGTTCTCCACCGGTTCGGGCAGAGGGCCGTAGCGGTCGGTGAGCTCCTCGCGGACCGCGCGGATGTCGTCCTCCGAGGTGGCCGAGGCGATCGCGCGGTACGCCTGGAGGCGCAGGCGCTCGCCGGGGGCGTAGTCGTGCGGGACGTGCGCGTCGACCGGGAGCTCGATCTTGACCTCCAAGGGGGCCTCCTCCTCCGTCCCGCCCTCCATCTGGGCCCGGTAGTCGGCGACCGCCTCGCCCACCATGCGTACGTACAGGTCGAAGCCGACGCCCGCGATGTGGCCCGACTGCTCGCCGCCCAGCAGGTTGCCCGCGCCCCGGATCTCCAGGTCCTTCATCGCCACGTACATGCCCGCGCCCATCTCCGTGTGCTGGGCGATGGTGGCCAGGCGCTCGTGGGCCGTCTCCGTCAGGGGCTTCTCGGGCGGGTAGAGGAAGTAGGCGTAGCCCCGGTCGCGGCCTCGGCCCACCCGGCCGCGCAGCTGGTGGAGTTGGGAGAGGCCGAAGTTGTCGCCGCGCTCCACGATCAGGGTGTTGGCGTTGGAGATGTCGATGCCGGACTCGACGATCGTCGTGGAGACCAGGACGTCGAACTTCTTCTCCCAGAAGTCCACCACCACCTGTTCCAGGGCCTGTTCGGACATCTGGCCGTGGGCCGTCGCGATGCGCGCCTCGGGGACGATCTCGCGGAGGCGGGCGGCGGCGCGGTCGATGGACTCGACCCGGTTGTGGATGTAGAAGACCTGGCCCTCGCGCAGGAGTTCACGCCGGATCGCCGCGCCGATCTGCTTCTCCTCGTACGGGCCGACGAAGGTCAGCACCGGGTGGCGCTCCTCCGGCGGGGTGGTGATCGTGGACATCTCGCGGATGCCGGTGACCGCCATTTCGAGCGTACGGGGAATGGGGGTCGCGGACATCGTGAGCACGTCCACGTTGGCGCGGAGCTTCTTCAGCTGTTCCTTGTGCTCGACGCCGAACCGCTGCTCCTCGTCCACGATGACCAGGCCGAGGTCCTTGAACTGCGTCTCGGAGGAGAAGAGGCGGTGGGTGCCGATGACCAGGTCGACCGCGCCGTCCTTCAGGCCCGCGAGTGTCGCCTTGGACTCGGTCTCGGACTGGAATCGGCTCAACGCCCGTACGTTGACCGGGAATTGGGAGTAGCGCTCGGTGAACGTGCCGTAGTGCTGCTGGACGAGAAGAGTCGTGGGGACCAGGACCGCCACCTGCTTGCCGTCCTGCACCGCCTTGAAGGCCGCCCGGACCGCGATCTCCGTCTTGCCGTAACCCACGTCACCGCAGATCAGCCGGTCCATCGGGACCGTCTTCTCCATGTCCTCCTTGACCTCGGCGATCGTGGAGAGCTGGTCGGGCGTCTCCGCGTACGGGAACGCGTCCTCCAGCTCCCGCTGCCAGGGGGTGTCCGGGCCGAAGGCGTGGCCGGGGGCCGCCATCCGGGCCGAGTACAGCTTGATCAGGTCGGCGGCGATCTCCTTGACCGCCTTCTTCGCCCGCTGCTTCGTCTTCGTCCAGTCGGCGCCGCCGAGCCGGTGCAGGGTCGGGGCCTCGCCGCCCACGTACTTGGTGACCTGCTCCAGTTGGTCGGTCGGGATGTAGAGCCGGTCGCCGGGCTGGCCCCGCTTGGCGGGGGCGTACTCGACCAGCAGGTACTCGCGGGTCGCGCCCTGGACCGTGCGCTGCACCATCTCCACGTACCGGCCGACACCGTGCTGCTCGTGGACGATGTAGTCCCCGAGCTCCAGCGTCAGCGGGTCGATCGTCTTCCGGCGGCGGGCCGGCATCCGGCCGAGGTCCTTGGTGGCGGTGCGCTGGCCGGTGAGGTCGGTCTCGGTGAGCACCGCGAGCTTCAGCGCCGGGTCGACGAAGCCCTGGTCGATGGCGCCGCAGGAGACATGGACGACGGCCGGGGCGATCTCGGTGAGGTCCGGCACGAAGCGGGCCGGGATGCCCTCGCCGCCCAGCACCTCGACCGTACGGGAGGCGAGCCCCTGGCCCTCGGTGACGTACACCGTGCGCCAGCCGTCGGCCAGCCACCCCTTGGTGTCGGCGAGCGCCCGGGCGGTGTCGCCCCGGTACGCCTCCGGGGCGTGCATCGAGAGCTTGAGGGTGTCCTCGTCCAGGTCGGCGTCGTCGGCCGCGAACGGGGAGGTCGACCACCACATCATCCCCAGCTCACGGGCCCGGTCCCGGACGTCCGCGATGCTCCACAGCGAGGCCGCGCCCACATCGATCGGGGCCTCCCCGCCGCCCGCCGTCGCCGCCCACGACGCCTGAAGGAACTCCTGGCTGGTGGCGACCAGGTCGGATGCCCGGGTCCGGACCCGCTCCGGATCGCAGACCAGTGCCATCGCGTCCTTCGGCAGGACGTCGAGCAGCAGCTCCATCTCGTCCACCAGGACCGGGGCCAGCGACTCCATGCCCTCGACCGCGATGCCCTCCGCGATCTTGCCGAGCAGTTCGCCCAGCTCCGGGTGCGCCTCGGCGAGGGCCGCCGCCCGCTCCCGTACCTCCTCGGTCAGCAGCAGCTCACGGCAGGGCGGCGCCCACAGCCCGTGCGCGGCCACCTCCAGGGACCGCTGGTCGGCGACCTTGAAGTACCGGATCTCCTCCACGTCGTCGCCCCAGAACTCCACCCGAAGGGGGTGCTCCTCGGTCGGCGGGAACACGTCCAGAATCCCTCCGCGTACGGCGAACTCGCCCCGTTTCTCGACCAGCTCCACCCGGGAGTACGCGGCGGCCGCCAGCGCCTCCACGACCTCCCCCAGGTCCGCGTTCTGCCCGCCGGCCAGCGCCACGGGCTGGAGCTCGCCGAGCCCCTTGACCTGCGGCTGGAGCACCGAGCGGATCGGCGCGACGACCACCGAGACCGGGCCCGTCTCCGGGTCGTCCTCGCGCGGGTGGGCCAGCCGCCGCAGCACGGCGATGCGGCGGCCCACGGTGTCCGAGCGCGGCGAGAGGCGCTCGTGCGGCAGGGTCTCCCAGGACGGGAACTCCGCCACCGTGTCCGGCGGCAGCAGCGTCCGCAGGGCGGCGGCCAGGTCCTCGGCCTCCCGGCCGGTCGCGGTGACGGCCAGCACGGTCCTGCCGGTCTGCCGGGCCAGCGCGGCCACGGCGAACGGCCGGGCGCCGGGCGGACCCACCAGGTCGACATGCATACGGTGGCCGTCGGCGGCGGCTTTCACCGCCTCGGCGATCGCCGGGTCCGTTACGACGACATCCAGCAGACCGTGCAGGCTCATAGGGGCATCCGTCCGGGTCATGAGGTGTTTCCGGGTCATGAGGTGCTGCTGACAGCCGGCTGCTGCCAGGGGCAACGCGAAGGGCCCGACACGTGGGACGGGCCGGGGGTTCCAGACTACGACCCGCCGGTGACAGCCGCTCCCGCGAGCCACGGGTGTCAGCCACTCCCGCCGGCGGGGCGCGGGCAGAGCGGCGGGGCCGTCCGTCGTTCCGCCGCCGCCGTTCGTCGCCGGTCGCCCACCGTTCATCTCCGTACAGCACACAGTTGTGTCCGGGGCCCTCACAGGAGTGATCCCAGCGTCTAGTCTGTGGCCGACCATGGCACCAGGTATCGGGGGCGTACGTGGGCGAGAACGAGATGGCGGTCTTCGGAGTCTCCGATGCCGAGGAAGAGGTCTACCGCCACTTCCTGCGCAACCCCGGCACCACCGCCGACGACCTCCACCTCCTGCTCCACACCGATCCCGGGCAGGCCCGCGCCCGGATCGGGCGGCTCCAGGAGCTCGGGCTCCTCCAGGCGGAGGACGACGCCCGCCGGATCACCCCCGTGGACCCGGAGACCGCCCTCTCCCGCCTCATCGATCTGCGGCTCCACGCGCTCCACCAGGAGCTGCAGCGCATCACCCGGTCGCGCCACGTCATTGACGGTCTACGCGCGGAGCAGGGGGCCCGGACGCCCCCTCCGCAGGGCATCGAGCAGTTGGAAGGGCTCGCGCAGATCCGCAACCGGATCGACGACCTCGCCTTCTTCGCCCGGGACGAGATCCTCTCCGTGGAGCCGTACACCCGGCTCTCCCCGGAGAACATCGCCCGCTCCCGGCCGCTGGACCTGCGCTGTCTGCGGCGCGGGGTCAAGATCCGCAACATCGTCTCCAGCGTCGCCCTCCAGGACCCGCCGACCGCCGCCTATCTGCGGGAGCTGTCCGAGCACGGAGCCTCGATCCGGGTCACGGCCGACACCACGGAACGGCTGCTGGTCTACGACCGCCGGGCCGCCCTCGTGCCGCTGGACCCCCGTGACACCTCCCGGGGCGCGCTGCTCGCCCACCGCAGCGGACTGGTCTCCAACATCATCGCCCTGTTCGAGAGGATCTGGGACCAGGCCGAGGAGCTGCCCCCGGCCGACGGCGAAAGCGGCTCGGCCCGCGACAGCCTCTCCGCCATGGAGCGGCGGGTGCTGGTGGCGATGTGCACGGTCGGCAAGGACGAGGCCGGGGCCAGGGAGCTGGGGGTGTCGGTACGGACCTACCGGCGGCATGTCGCCGAGCTGATGCAGGGCCTCGGCGCCGCCAGCCGCGCCCAGGCCGCCCTGCTGGCCCGCGAACGGGGCTGGATCTGATCCGCCTGCCGGGGGGGAGGGGGCGGGGAGCGTGGTCGGACCTCTTCCGGTCTGATCCGGATGTGATTCCGGTCCGATCCCGAGCCGACTCCGGGCCGATCCCGAGCCGATTCCGGTCTGACGGACCGCCTCCGCCCGGCCCGCGCGGATCAGACCTCCTCCGCCCAGCCCCGCAGCGCCGTGTCCGCCAGGACGCAGGAGACCGCCCGCCGCACCGCCGGTCCGTCCGTCGCCCCGGCCAGCTCGACCCGCAGCACCACCCGGTCCTGGCCCACCACCGGGTGGCAGCACCAGTGGCCGGGGAGCAGGCCCAGCAGCCGTACGACGGTGGTCCACCCGGTGGGGGCGGCGCGGTCCCGGCGTACGAGGACGACATCGGCGATCCCGCCCCGGCCGGGCGTCATGACGGCGCCTCCCCGCCGCCACCGTCCGGACCGGCGGGCGGCGAGGCGGCGTCACCCGCCGGACCGGTGGCCAGCACCTGCCTCGCCGCCACCGCCATCGCCGTGATCCCGGCGGGCAGGGCGGTACGGGCGTCGGGCGCGAAGCCGGGTGCGTGGTTGGGGGGCACGGGCTCGCCCCCGGACCGGGCCGCGCGCCACTCCCGTACGCCCGTGGTGCCGAGCAGCCAGTACGCCGTCGGCACCCCGCCCGCCGCGAAGTGCGGGAAGTCCTCGGTGGCCGTCGTGGGGGCGGCGGCCAGCACCCGGTCCGCGCCGAGCGCTGCCGCGTGGGCGCGGCGGACCGCCTCCGTCAGCGCCGGGTCGGGGAGCAGGGCGGGCGAGCGGGCCGTCACCGTGAGGACCGGTTCGCGCGGGGCGCCCGACGCGGCGGCCTGGGCCCGTACGACGCGTTCGGCGGCGGCCAGCAGGCGGTCGAGCGCGGAGTCGGTGAACGCCCTTGCGGTGAGGGAGAGTTCGGCGGTGTCCGGGGTGATGTTGCCGCGCTCGCCCGCCCGCACCGAGCCCACGGTGAGCACGGCCTGTTCGGCGGGGGCGGTTTCCCTCGCCACCACCGGCTGGAGGCCGAGCACGGTGGCGGCGGCCATCAGGACCGGGTCGACGGTGAGGTGCGGGGTGGCCGCGTGGCCCCCGCGCCCGTACAAAGTGACCTCGGCCGCGATGCTGCCCGCCATCAGGGGCGCCCCGCCCGGTGCGTGGGCGAGGGTCCCGGCGGGGAGCGGGGCGGCGTGCTGGGCGAGGGCCGCGTCCGGGGTGCCGAACCGCTCGTACAGGCGGCCGTCCGCCAGCATCGACCGGGCCCCGCTCAGTGTCTCCTCGGCGGGCTGGCCCACCACGAGCAGCGTGCCTCGCCAGGTGTCCCGGGAGGCGGCGAGGAGGGCCACCGCCCCGGCGACCGCCGCGATGTGCAGGTCGTGGCCGCAGGCGTGCATGACCCCGGGCACCTCGCTCGCGTACGGCAGGCCGGTCGCCTCGGTGACGGGGAGCGCGTCGAGTTCGGTGCGCAGCAGCACGGTGGGGCCCGATCCGTTGCGCAGGACGCCGACGAGTCCGTGGCCGCCGCCGACCGCGCGGGTGACCGTGAGGCCGTGCTCGGCCAGCCATCCGGCGAGGAGGTCCGCGGTGCGGTGCTCGTGGCCGGAGAGTTCGGGGTGGGCGTGCAGGTCGAGGTAGAGGCCGAGGGCGGCGCGCAGGAGGGGGCGCGGCAGCGGTCCGGCTCGCCGCGCCTGTCCCCGTACCTCTCTGTCGGCCGCCACGGGCCCGTCGTCGGTCGCGTGCCTGTCGTCGGTCGCGTGCTCCCCGGCCGCCACGGGCCCGTCGCCGTCCGCGCCCACGCCCGCGTCCGCGCCCACGCCTGCGTCCTTCGCCGCTCTCGCCGCTCTCGCCGCTGTGACCACTGCGCACCTCATCTCTCTCAACGAGCCTGATCCGTGGGGCTGTCAGACGCCGGGCCGTCGCACTGTCACCGGATGACAGTGAAGTGACAGCGAAAGCACGGCCGATGTGACAGCGGCCACCTCTCCAATGGAGCCAGCACCGGGGACACCGGGCCGGAACGGCCGGCCGTCGGTCCCCACGAGACCAGGGAGAACACCATGGCCCCCAAGACCGAGCTCGCCACCCTCGCCGACGAGATCCTGGAGCTGGAGTCGGAGACCTTCGAGATCTCGGACTACTCCGACGCGGCGGAGGTCGTCCTCGCCGGTTCCACGTCGACCTCCTCCACCTCCACCTGCTCCAGCACCACCAGCACCACCTCCTGCAGCGCCTGACGCCGTTCGTCCGGCCCGCTCGCACACAGCCAGCCCCCTCCGTCGGTCGGAGGGGGCTGACGCGTGAGGGGCCGGGCCGCCGCGCGAGGAGGCGGTCACGGGAACGGGTGCGGGACGGCCTTGATCTCCGCCTCCGGCAGGTCGTCCGCCCGCCGCCCCGCCGCCCGCAGCGCGGTCCGCAGCCGGGGCATGGTCAGCGCCCGCTGCCGGGCCCAGCCGAAGTCCATCGGCAGCAGCCCCGGGACGATGGCGGACACGGTGTGCAGGCCCATCCGGCGCTGCTCGGGGGTCGTCTGGTCGACGGCGATGACGTCGTACCCGGCCCCCGTCAACTGGTCGCGCAGCAACCGCAGATCGTCCAGCAGGTCGTCCGTACGGGGGCGCAGCGGCTGCCAGTCCGCGAACGCCTCCTCCAGCGGGAGTACGGCGACGGGGTCCAGGTACTCGGCCGCGTGCCGGGCCATCGACGGCAGCCCGTAGAGCTGGGCGTGGTCCTTGAGGTGCAGGACCTTGCCGAAGTCCCGCTCCATCGCCTCCAGTTCGGTGCGGCGGTCGGCCACCTGGTAGGGCAGGTGGGGGATGTAGGTGAGGACCTCCGACAGGGCCGCCTCCACCGTGTCCGCCGGGTCGAAACCGGCCGCCGCGCTGAAGGAGAGCGTGCCGTCGCCGCCGTCGCGCCGGACCGCGAGGGCGGTCACGACGGGGACGGCCAGATCCATCCGCGTATCGAAGGCGTGCACGTCGTAGCCGTGCAGGGCCGCCCGGTCGATCATGGAACGGACGGCGGGGGCGGTCGCGGTGGTGAGGTCGATCCCGGTGAGGCGGGCGCGGCCGTACCAGGCGAGCAGGAACGCGTCCCGCTCGACGAGTTCGAGGAGGCCGAAGAGGATCGCCTCCTCCAAACTCCCTCCGGTGGCACAGCCGTTGGAGCACTCGAAGACGAAGTTGTCGGCGTCGACCCCGGCGCCGTAGTGGGCGAGCCGGGCCGGGACCAGGACCGGGGCCTCGTCGCGCAGGGAGTGGCCCCAGACCCAGGGGATCGGCCGGTCCGGGTCGAAGGGGCTCAGGAGGGGGTCGGAGGCGTATGTCCCGGGGGCGTAGAAACCGCAGTCGGCGGGGTTCAGGACCCGGGTCCGGCCCTGTGCGGAGAGGCTGCGGTGGCTGTCGACGACCGGGGAGGTGCCGCGTCGGCGGTGGGTGCCCGCGTACCGCTCCAGCCCTTCCAGGTGGGCGAGGGTGCGGCTGGTGGCGTACCGGTTGGCCTGGCCGCTCCAGGTGACGTCGTTCAGTCCGGCGTAGCCGCGGACGAAGTGGGTCCCGGAGGCGGGGGCGGTGGTGGTGGAGGCGGGGTTGATCCAGGTGTCCGAACCGAGCGCCCCGCACACGGGGTTGGCGAGGGCGGCGGTCGGCAGGGGGTAGGAGTCCAGGGTGCGGAGGCGGTAGGTGCCGGGGTCCGGTTTGGGGGTGGACGCCAGCTCGGTACGGGCGGCTTCCGCCGTGTCGGGGACCTCGGACACACAGGCGGGGCAGAGGGGTTCGGGGAGCAGCGGGAAGGTGGCGGTGGCGAGGGTGGCCAGGTCGATACGGGTGACCTGGGGCAACGCGCGGTCGGCGGGGGTGACTTCGGGGTTGGCGGCCTTGCCCGGGAGGACGGCCCGGTACGCCGCCCACACCGCGTCCACCGCGTACTCCGTGAGCACCGGCCAGTGCACGGCCCCCCTCGGCTCGTACCCCAGCTCCAGCGCCTCCCGCTCGGACCGGCTGCGCAGCCGCTGCCACCGCATCGCCAGGCACTGCCCGCAGGCGGCGTCGGAGGGCCCGCCGCCGCCCCAGGGGCCGATCAGGACGGCCCGGGAGGTGAGCTGGACGTTGGCAGCGGGGCGGGTGTCGGCGTACGGGTCCGGGCGGCCGAAGCCGAGGGTGTCGGCGGCCCCGAGCGGGACGACGTAAGGGGCGGGCAGGCCGCCGGGCATCCCGGAGTGGCGGGCCGACAGCGCGGCCTGGAGCTGGGCACGCGCCGCGTCCAGGGGGGTCGGAGCGGTCGCCGTCGTCGTCGCCGTCGTCGCCGTCATCGCCGTCATGACTTGTCGCTCCAGCGGAAGGTCTTCAGCGCCACCGCGCCGAGGACGAGGGCGAATCCGGCGAGTACCGCGCAGGCGACACCGATGTCCTGGAGGGAGCCGCCGCCGGTCAGCGCGCCGGAGACCCCGTCGTTGAGATAGCGCAGCGGCAGGACGAGGGAGAGGTTCTGCATCCACTGCGGCATCGCGTCCAGCGGGAAGAACGAACCCGACAGGAACGCCATGGGAATCATCAGGCAGTTGGCGACGGCCGCGACCGCCTCCGGGGTCTTCGCGTAACTGCCGACGATCACACCCAGCGCGAGGAACGCGGTGATGCCGAGCACCAGCACCGGCAGCGCGAGCGGCCAGCGGCCGTCCAACTGGAGCCCGAAGGAGGGCAGCAGGGCCACGGCGACGAACAGCACCGCCTGTACGGCCCCGATGGCGAGCGCCAGGACGTAACGCGAGGCCAGGACGGCGGAGACGGGGGTGGGCGTCATCCGGATCAGCCGGAGGATGTCGTCGCGCCGCCACTGCATGAGGACGAACCCGACACCGAAGACGGCGGCGTTGCCCACGCCCCAGGAAAGGACGCCGGGCGCGATGTAGTTGATGTAGGGCTTGCCGCTCTCCTCGACCGTCTGGCCGTGGAAGATCAGCCCGAAGACGACGAGGAAGATCAGAGGGAAGGCGAAGGTGAAGAAGAGGGTGGTCCGGTCGCGGGTGTAGGCCCGGTATCCGGCCTGGCTCAGCGCGGTGTAGGCGCTCATCGGGGTGTCTCCGTATCGGTGGTTCGCTGGTCCACTGGACCGCTGGGTCGCTCGGCCCGCTGGGTCGCTCGGCCCGCTGGGTCGCTCGGTTCGCTGGGACGGGCGTGGGATGGAGGCGGGGAGGAGCGGGCTGCTACGGCTGGGGAGTCCCCGTGCCCGTCAGCGCCAGGTAGACGTCCTCCAGGCTCGCCGTCCTGGTCTGTACGCCCTGGAGCCCGGCGATCTCGTCGACGGCGGCGAGGACGCGGCCCGAGGCGAGGGTCTCCAGCACGATCGAGCCGCCCTCCTCCGTCACCCGGTCCACGCCCGGGATGGCCCGGGCCCGCTCGGCCGTCAGGCGGTCCGCCGGGACCAGCAGCCGGGTGGTGGGGCTGGAGGCCGCGATGAGCCGGCCGGGGCTGTCGAGCGCGGCGACCCTGCCGTCCACCATGATCGCGACCCGGTCGCAGAGCGCCTCGGCCTCGTCCAGGTGGTGCGTGGTGTAGACGATGGTGCGGCCCGCGCCCTTGAGGGCCCGGAGCACCTGCCACAGGGAGCGGCGGGCCTGTGGGTCGAGGGCGGCGGTCGGCTCGTCCAGGAAGATCAGCTCGGGGTCGTGGACCAGGGCGGAGGCGATGGCGAGCCGCTGTCGCTGGCCGCCGGAGAGATCGTCGACCCGGGTGTCCCCCTGCTCGGTGAGGCCGACGGAGGCGAGGGCGCGTTCGGCGGCGGCCGCGTCGCACCGGTAGAGGGCGGCCATGGTGACCAGGTGCTCGCGGGCGGTCAGCCGGACGAAGAACGCGGAGCTCTGGGTCTGCACGCCGAGCCGGGGCAGCAGGGCGGTGTTGCGCGGCCAGGGGCTCTCCCCCAGGACCGTCACCGTCCCGGAGTCGGCGCGCCGCTGGCCCTCCATGATCTCGACGAGCGTGGTCTTGCCCGCCCCGTTGGGCCCGAGCAGCCCGAAGAACTCCCCGCGTCCGACGGTCAGCGAGACCCCGTCGACGGCCCGGGTGGCGCCGTACGTCTTGTGCACGTCGGCCAGGGCGACGGCGGGCCCGGCGGACGGTTCCGTCGGGGGGTCCTGCGGGGTGCGGGGGGCGGTGGACGTCATCGAACTCTCCTTGAGGTGGAACACGGGGCCTCGGGACGGGGATCGGCCCCTCGGGTGGAACATCAGGCCGTCAGCAGATGATGGGCGCCCGCGACGGCCGCCGCGACAACAGCGGCGAGAACAAGCACAGTGCCCAACACATAGGCGGGGTAGGCGATCCGGGCGCGGCGCGGGTACCCGGCCGCCTCCGGGGAGCGGCGCAGCACGAGCCGCAGGTAGCCGGAGGCGGAGGCGGCGAGACCGGTGGCCCCGGCAAGCTGGCCCGCGATTCTGTACCCGTCGAGCGGCGGCAGCGGCACCAGCATCGCGAACGCCTGGACGCTGCCCAGGAGCAGCAGCGCGGAGAGCGCGTCATGGGTGGCGTCGTCGAGCGGGGCGAAGAGCCAGAGGGCGCAGAAGGGGAGCAGGAAGAGGAGGTTCATCACCGCGCCCGCGATTGCCGTCGCGATCCGGTGCCAACGGCTGCCGAGATAGAGGTAGTTGTCGACCGTGCAGTACATGATGACGACGGGCAGCCGCCAGCGCAGCCCGATCTCCGCGACCTGCCCGCCGTAGTGCCGGGCCACCACGCCATGGGCCAGCTCGTGGAGGGCGGTGCTCAGCCAGAGCAGGACCGCCGTGCCCGTCAGCAGGACAGGATTGGTCAGCAAATCCCGTACGGCGATGAGTAGTTCACCCGACCGGGCGAGAACCACCGCCTCCATCGCCACGATCAGCACCAGCAGCGGCACCATCACCCACGGGCTGAGGAGGAAGCCGAAGGCCCGGTGGAGGCGGGCGGTGGTGGCATCGGCATCGGCCACCAGGGGGAGGGTGCCGCGCAGGAGGGTGCGCCTCTCCGGTACGGGAGCGGGGCCGGTGCCGGGGGCGGGGGCAGGGGCGGGGGCGGTCTGCGCGGGCGTCCCCGTCAGCAGCCCCCGCGTCCCGAGCATCGTCAGGATCTGCTGCCAGTGCGCGTCCGCCAGCCGCCGCCCGTACTCCCCCGCGTACTCCTCGCCGATCTCCGCGAGGCTCCGCTCCCCGTCCATCCGGGCGATGAGGAAGTACTCCTTGGGCCCGACCTTGAAGGAGTTGCCGCTCTCGGCGTCCTTGATCAGATGGACGGTCGCGGCTCCGTCGAGGAGTGGGTCGCTCAGCAGGACACGGGGGCGCAGGGACGGCCGGTAGGCGGCGAGTGCCCCTGATGCGCTCATCCGTCCCCCTCCGCGAGCTCCACAGACTCCGTGGACTCCGTGGACTCCGCAAGCTCCGCAGACTCCTTGAGAACCCGGCCCAGAACATGGCTGAGATACGCCTCATCCCGGATGGTGACGTGCAGCCGGTTGTTGGTCATGTGCAGGTACGGGGAGAGCAGCAGCGGCAGCGCCACGGCGGGGTCGGTGACCCGCTCGTCCCGCTCACCGTCCCAGGACCGGAAGACCAGGTCCCCGTCGGCGGCCAGCCGCCTTGCTCGGTCGCGGAGTTCGGCGCAGTGCTCGGCCCAGCCCGCGAGGGCTCCGGGCAGCGAGCGGGCACCCTCCGGAGCGGCCGTGGCGGCCCGGATGCGGGTGAAGCGGTCCCGCAGGCCGTCCACCGTACGGGCGTAGTTGCGGTCGTACTCCTCGGTGCCGATGAAGCCGGTGCCGGGGAAGGCGCGGTGCCAGAACTCGTAGTAGCTGTCCAGGTATTGGGTCAGCTCCGCCCGCTGGGGCAGGAACGTCGAGGACATCACCATCATGAGCTGGGCCGAGGTCCCGAGCAGGACCGTGCGCAGGTGGAGGTTCTTGGTGGCGAACGCGTCGATGACCAGGTCGCTGGAGTGCCGGAAGTGCCACTCGGCCAGCTCGATCCCGGCCGGGCCGCCGTACTTCCCGAACTCCGGCTCGTACGCCTCCCGGTGGCGGGAGTTGTTGGGGCGCAGGTTCATCCGGCCCTGCTCGTCCATGTAGTGGCCGCGCTCGCTGCCGGGGAACTCGATCTCGAAGAGGGTGTTGTAGAAGTCGTTGAGGAACCCGGAGTCGACCTCGTAGAGCGCGGGCCGCTCCGCCAGGAACGCGTCCACGGCCCGCTCGGTGCGAAGCGCCACTTCGGGCTCGGCGGCGGGCGAGGACGGCTTCAGACGCAGGCGTACGTGGGGTCCCTCCAGCCAGTAGTTGATGAAGAAGTACCCGGCGAGCAGCCCGTCCGCCTCCAGCTCCGCGACCAGCGGGCGGACGCAGTGCAGGAGGAAGGGGCGGGGGTTGGCGGCGTAGAAGACATGGGTGGCCTGCCAGGCGCCGGTGGTGCTCGCCTTCGCTGGTGCGAGCGGTGTCATGGGGTCCTCCTGCGGACGGGTACGGCCGTCTCCACGGCCAGTTCGGCGACATGGCGGCCGTGGCCGGAGACGGTGTGCAGGGCGTCCTCGTCCGGCAGTGCCTCCCGGAAGACCACCCGGGCCTCCGGGGTCCTGATCAGGGCCTCGAAGGCCGACAGGGAGAGCGGGCTGTCGAAGTCCAGGTACTGCGGCTTGGCCCCGGTCGCGCCCCGGGCCCCGGAGTCGGAGACGGTCGCGAAGACCCGGTCGGGCAGCCCGTGCGTACGGCGGAACGCGTGCCAGTCCAGGAACCAGCCGTCCTCCGAGGCCCCGGCCCGGTGCAGCGGCAGGGCGGCGGCCGGGGCGCTCCAGCTCCGTCGGCTCAGCACGAGCGAGCCGTGCCGCACCCGGGGCCGGGTGGTGACCCCGTCCACACCCCGGGCGCCCTCCGGGACCCCGGCCCACACATTGAGCGGGGCCATCGAGGTCGGGGAGAGGAGGAGCAGGGTGCGGGGCAGTTCGGGGAGGGCGAGGGGGACGAGATAGCCGAGGTAGACGGGGATCACCTCACGGTCCAGGCGGGCCGAGCGCAGGACCAGCCGCCCGGCCGCCGGGTCGTGGACGAGGTGGAGGTCGTCCAGGGAGATCCTGAACTGCTCGTCCAGCGTGCCGCGTTCACCCGGGCAGACGATCTCGTACGGGGTCAGCCGGCCGTGCAGGTTGAGGTTGCTGGTGACCGGCCCGCCGGTGACCTCGGCCAGCACCGCCCCCTCGGGCAGGATCGCCTCCGCGCCCGCGAGCAGCTTCTCTTCGAGCCCGTCGAAGAGCTGGGTGAACCGGCTGAAGGGGAACGAGACACCGCCGTAGGACCGGTTGAGGACGGCGAGCGGGTCGCCGGGGCGGTCGGCGATCTGGAGGTGGTGGCTCATGGGTGCGAAGTCGACTGCCAGGCCGTCCAGTTCACCGGCCACCTCCGCCAGGAACGCGTCGTCCACCCGCACCTCGGCCGCGTCCGGCCCCGCCGCCTCCCACAGCGCGGCCATCCGGGCGGTGAAGGTGCGCCGGGCGGTGTCGAGCGCGCGGAGGCGGTCGAGGCCGAGCCAGTTCACCTCCGGTACGTAGGTGCCGTCGGGGTCGTACGGGGTGCGGGTGGCGGTGAACGTCATGTACTGGTCGAAGAAGTCCTCGTGGAAGTCGTGGACCAGCTTCAGGAGGTCGTCGCACCGGCCCCCGTGCCCGTACCGCGCGAGGAAGAAGCCCTCGAAGGTGATGCGCTGCGGGAGGGTGAGGTCGAAGGCGGGCAGCACCCGCTCGACGGCCGCCAGCGGCCCGGCCACGAGCCCCTGCCAGGCCGCCGGATCCAGCACGACACCCCGGGGCGCCCGGGGAGCCTCGCCCGCCTCGTCCAGCTCCTGCCAGGCGTCGGAGTCCAGCTCAGCCCCCTGACCCCCCTCGCCCTGCCCCTGCCCCGCGAACGCGCCCCCGCCCGCCGCCGCATCCTCGTACAGCAGCGTCTGCGGCACCTTCGCCCGCCCGGCGCCCGCCCCCAGCTCCTCCTCCTGCACCGCCCGCAGCCCCGACCGCAACGCCTCCAACAGCCCGCGCCGCTCGTCCGGCGAGGCGTCCGCGAACTGCTCGACGCAGCGGGCGGGTTCCTCCAGCCGGTCCGCGAGCCGGTCGGCCCAGGGGCGCTCCAGGCCGCGCAGCGCACCCTGGAACGCCCGCAGCGGGTCGGTGTCGTGGACCTCGGTGCGCAGGCACGGCACCTGGACCATGCCGACGTCCAGCAGCGCCCCGACGTACTGTTCGCACTCCTCGCGCGCGGCCCCCCGGTCCCGCGCCAGCCACTCCACCAGCTCGCCGTACCGCAGTACGGTCCCGGTCCCGGCGCGCTCCTCGAAGAGGCCGAGCAGCCGGTCCAGGGTGCCGCTGCGGCGCAGGAAGAACAGCCGGTCCTTCACCGCGTCGAACGTGACGGCCGTGTCGTCGTCGCCCGCCGTCACCCACCGCCGCACATACCGCACCCGGTCGTCGTCACGGCCCCACCCGGAGGCGGGGGCGACCGGCAGATCGGCCCGGCGGACCGGGTCGGCGATCACCGCGTCCGCGAGGCGCCCCAGCGCCACGACGTTGAGCCGGGCCTGCGCCCGCCACTCCTCGTCGACGCGCAGCCGCAGCCCGTCGGAGCCGCCGAGCGTGCCCAGCGCGACGCCCGTGAAGGTGGAGAAGGGGCTCGTCTTGCACGCCGTCCGGTACACGTACGACAGCAGCGACCGCTCGATCTTGCGCTGCTTCTTGTCGGGCCGGGCGCCCGCCGACAGGGTCTGCTTCCGGTACGCGTCGAGCTGGGCGTCCAGGGCCGGTGAGGCGAGCAACAGCCCCCGGCGCAGGCGTTCATGACCGGCGAGCCCGCGCAGCGCCTCCCGGCTGCGGCCGGTCTCGGCGGCGAGCAGCCCGGCGCCCGCCGCGCGCCGCTCGTCCAGTGCGCGGCGGCCGGTCAGCCAGTCGGTGAGGGTGGCGGCGGCGGCCGGGTCCAGGGCGCGCACCCGGGCGAGGAGGCGGTCCGCCGCGTCCACGGCGGGCAGACGGCTGTTGAAGATGTCCCGGCGCAGTTTCAGCAGGGCGCGGCGGAGCGGTTCGTCGTCGCTGCCGCCGATCAGATCGTGCAGCCGGTCACCGGCCTTCTCCGCGAGCAGCCCCAACTGTGCTGCCTCGTCCAGGACTTCATCGGCCCAACGGCGGCTCTCCGGGCAGCGCAGCTCCTGCACGCTCCCGACCGGCAGCCCGGCGACCCGCACCATGAAGGCGGGCCGGATCTCCGCGTGGTTCGTCCGAAGGCTCATGCTCGCCTCCCCGCTCAGGCGATCTCGTAGCGGAAGTCGGCCGGGGCGGGCCGTTCATTGCCGATCATCATGATCAGCAGCGGCGCCTCGCCGGTCCCTTCGAGACCCAGCTCCTCGATGTAGGAGATGTTGTCGAAACCGAGCGCCACTCCGCAGCCCAGATCCACGGCGGATGCGGCGGTGTAGACGGACTGGGCGACGGCCCCGATGGTGGCGTTGACCAGGCGGTATCCCCGGTCGCCGACCGCGTCCAGGACGGCGGTGGTGCGGACGGTCGGGACCAGGACGGCCCCGGCCTGCTCCAGGTTGTAGTTGGACAGGAAGTAGTTCTTCTGGAGGAACTCCCCCGGCCGCCCTTCCTTCACCCGCCACAGACTGCGCCGCTCGGGGTCGTACGCGTACGAGCCCGGCGCCAGCCCCTCGACATGGCTGACGAACGCGTACAGCTTCGCGAGCCGGACGTCTCCGGTGTCCCCGCCGAGCCGCGATCCCGCAGCGGCGGCGGCGAGACAGGCCGCCAACTGCGGCCGCGTGACGGGCTGCTGGGCGTCGAACCGGCCGAAGCTGGAGCGGCGGTCGCGCAGGGCGGTGCGCACATCGGTCTCCAGCGGCCGGGCGGGCGGCAGTTCGACCTCCGTACCCGCCGGGTCGACCGGGTGCGCGGCGGCCGGGGCCAGGGCGCCGGGGGCGGGCCGGGCGGTGGCGTCGGCGGAGGTGGCCGCCTGCATCCGCAGCAGCGCGTCGAAGGTGAGGACCGTACGGGAGCGCTCGATGTCCTTGCGGCGTACGGATACGGGTACGGATACGGAGACGGGGGCTGCGAGGCGCACGGATGCGGAGACAGGGGCTGCGCGGCGCACGGCTACGGGGGCTTCGGAACCATGCGAACCAGCCCCGGAACCAGCCCACTTCAGCGGGACGACGGCGAAGATCCCCTCCTCCGCCGGGTCCACCCCGAGCAGCGCGGCCAGCCGTTCCTCGTCGAACCAGAGCGCCGGTTCGACGGCCAGCCCCCGGGCCGCCGCCCACATCCGCCAGGTCTGGACGCAGGCGCCGAGGTCCATGGAGACGGCGTGGAAGGAGAAGCTGTTGTACTTGAAGGAGTTCTGCCAGTACTTGATGCCCAGCACCAGGTACTGATCGGTCGCGGGCCCCGGCGCGCCCTCCCCGAGCGCGGTCCGCACCTCGCCGGAGACATCGCCCGTGAGCAGCCGCTGCATGGCGTGGTGGCGGGTGGAGTAGTAGTGCACGCCCGGCGGTACGGGGCCGCTCGGCCCGGAGACCCAGTGGATGCCGACCGGGTACAGGCCGCCCCCGGAGGCCGTGCCGCGCGACCAGTTGGCCAGCGGATAGAAGGGCAGGGCGCTCAGGTCGGTGTTGGCCTGGACGCCCAGGCGGCGGCCGGTCAGACCGTAGGAGTCCCGGAGCATGCCGGAGAGCGTCGGGAGGTCGAACTCCCCTTCACGGGGCGCCGGTTCGGTGCACAGACCCCGGTCGAGCGTGGCATCGGCGGGGTACGGGGCGTCGGGCAGCGGGAAGCTGTCGGCGCCCGGGTAGAACTTGGCCTTGCGGGGGCCGTCCTGCCAGTTCGGTACGTGGTCTGTGGGGTCCATCGGGACCCGGCCGCGATGCATGATCGCGGTGGCGTATTCATGGGCGTATCCCATGGCGGGCTCCTTGGTCACGGCGAAGAGGGAGCGAAGGGAACAGAGGAGGCGGAGGGAGCAGAGGAAGCGGAGGACGGGGAGGACGGGGAGAACGGGGAAGCGCGGCGGTCATGGGAACGGGTGCGGGGCCGGGTTGAGGTCCGCGTCGGTGAGATCCGCCGTACGCAGTCCCGCCTCGCGCAGCGCGGTGCGCAGCCGGGGCATGTGCAGGGCGCGCTGTCTGCTCCAGCCGAAGTCGATCGGCAGCAGGCCGGGCACGAGGACGCTGACCGTGGTCAGCCCCAAGGCGCGCTGCTCGGGCATGGTCTGGTCGACCACGACCACGTCGAACCCGGCGCCCGTGACGGCGTCCACGCACCGCTCCAGGTCCTCGCGCAGATCGCCGGAGACGGGGAGGACGGGCCGGCCACCGGGCCCGTCCCCGTACAACTCATCGAAGGAACGCGCCGGTCGGCGTACGGATCCGGGTGTGCCGAGCAGGAAGTCCGCGTGGTCGCCCATCTCCGGGATGCCGTACGCCAGCGGGTGGTCGTGGAGCGCCGCCACCTGGTCGAAGTCGTACGCCATCGCCCGCAGCCGCTCCTCGTCCCGCTCCGTGCGGCCCTGGAGGTTGACGGCGTCCGTGGCGATCTCGCAGAGCGCCCCGGCGAGCGCCGCCTCCGGGTCGAGCCCGGCGCCCGCACCGAAGCACATCCGGCCGAGGCCGCCGTCGGGGCGGACGGCGACCCCCGTGACGACGGGGATCGGGAAGGAGATCCGGGTGTCGAAGAACCGGGCCTCGTAGCCGTACATCTCCAGCCGGTCCACCATCTGCCGGGTGGCCGGGCGGCGGCTGGTGCGCGGATCGATCTCGGGCAGCGCGGCCCGCCCGTACCAGGAGAGCAGGAACGCGTCCCGCTCCACCACCTCCATCAGCCCGAAGTAGACGGCCTCCTCCAACGCCCCGCCCGAGGCACAGCCGTTGGAGCTCTCCTGCACGAACCGGTTCTCCAGGCCGGGCGCGTGGTAGTACGTGAGCACCTCGGGCACCAGGACCGTCTGCCGGTCCCGCAGCGACCAGCCCCGCACCCAGGGGATCTCCCGGTCCGAAGTGAACGGCAGGACACGGGGGTTGGCGGCGTGGAAGGCGTCCGAGTAGAGGCCGACCGTCCGGGGGTCGACCGCCGCCCGGCCCTCCGCCCGCAGCCCGTCCAGGCTCGCGCGCACCTGGGCGCGCTTGGCCCGTGACCGCATGCCCGCGTACCGCTCCAGCCCTTCCAGCACCCCGATCCGCACGCTCTCGGCGAAGGTGTCGGCGTGCCCGCCCCAGAACGTCTCGCGCAGATACGGCCCCGAGCGCATCGAGAAACAGCCGATGGTGGCGGAGGTGGAGGTGGAGGAGACGTCCTGGACGACGGAGGGGCCGAGGGAGCCGCAGACCGGGTTGGCGTACGGCTCGACGGGGAGTTCGTACGTTCCGAT
Source organism: Streptomyces sp. NPDC059452 (assembly GCF_042750035.1). NCBI lineage: Bacteria > Bacillati > Actinomycetota > Actinomycetes > Kitasatosporales > Streptomycetaceae > Streptomyces > Streptomyces sp. NPDC059452. Next base: position 67,829 of record NZ_JBHYVE010000014.1, on the reverse strand, counting down.
GTCCCGGACCCGGAAGCTGCCCGGCCGCAGCTTGGGCGCGGGCTTCAGCGTGATCGTGGCGGCCTCGTCGGTGTCGGGCTCGGGGGTCCCGCAGACCGGGCACTCCGGGTCCGGGACGAGCGGGTAGTGGCGCACCGCCAGGGTCTGGAGGTCGACGAGATGGACGGCGGGGAAGGTCCCGGTCTCCGGGCCGCCGCCGTCCAGCCGGGCCGCGATCAGCCCGGCCAGCGCCTCCGCCGCGAAGAGCGTGATGTACGGGGACGGGCCCGCCGCCCGGGTCCCGGAGCCGAGCTCCAGCGCCTCCCGCAGGGTGACCGACCGCACGGCCTGCCAGCGGCGCTCCAGGCAGCGGGAGCAGGGGAGTTGGGCCGTGGTGGAGCCCGCCGCCGGGAAGGGGCCGACGATGGCGTGGCGTCCGTAGTAGCGCACAGGGACGGGGAGGGGTTCATCCGATGTGGTCGGCCGTCGATCCTCATCCGCCCCGAACGCGTCGCGTACGCCCAGGGGTTGGACATCCAGCGTCGCGGGGGCGGCCGTCGCCCTGCCATGGCGGGTGAGCCCGGCCGTCACCAGCTCCGCGAGCAGTCCGGTGGACTCCTCCAGGACGGGCGGCACGGGTGGCACGGGCTCTACGGTCGGCACGGGTTCTACGGGCGGCACGGGCTCTGCGGGCGGCACGGGCTCTGCGGGCAGTTCGCGCCGGGAGGTCTCAACGGGCATCCGCGCCGCCCTCGCCGTCCACCGTCAGCAGCACCCGGGCCGTGGCGATGGCGCCCGACGCCAGGTCCGCCGGGGTCGTCGCCACATACAGGGCATCGCGCCCGGCGGACCGCAGCCGCTCCAGCACCACGTCGAACGTCGTCTCCGGCCCGTCCACCGCGACGGACTCCCCGTCCACCGCGACCGCCGCAGCCGCCAGGTCCCCCACCAGCGGGTCCCCGAGGTCGACCGCCGCACCCGGGTCCTCGGCGGCGAGCTGCACCTGGCCGAGCAGGTCGCGCAGGGCGCAGGCCGCCGCCGTACGCCGGTCCAGCCCGGCCCCGACCGCCCAACGCCCTTGCGCGGAAGGCCCGTCGGCCTCGCGGGCCAGGACCACATGGGCCGAGGTGCGCTCCGCCTCGCCCAGGTCGAGCAGCTCCACGGCGATGTCCAGGTTGGCGGCGGACTTCAGCAGGAACACCAGCTCGGGGTCCGAGCCGCCGGCCGCGACCGGGCCGACCCGGGTGGCACCCCGCACCGCCCGGACCAGCGCGTCATGGGCGAGCGCCGACAGCAGCCCGCGCCCCACCGCCTCCGCCGCGCTCCCGCCCGCCCCGGAACCGGCCCGGCTCGCCAGGTGCACCCGGTCCCGGTTGTGGGGGCCGAAGGGGCGCAGGGCCGCCGCCGGAACCCGTACGGGCTCCTTGCTGATCAGGGAGGTCGCGGTGGCCCAGGCGGTGGGCTCGGCACCCGTACCGCCCCCGGTGGTCAGGGCGGCGGGCCGCAGGACGCGTACCGGGTCGCCCTGGGCGGCAGCCGCGAGGGGCACCACATGCTCGACGTACACCTCCGCCGCCGCGTACAGCGCCCGCGTCCGCGCCCCCGCAAGATGGTGCACGTCGAACGCGGCGATCCGGCGCCGCACCCCGGCCCCGAGCGCCACCTCCACACGGCTGAGCTTCAGCGGGGTCTGGGTCAGCTCCTCGTCGTCGTACCGGCGGAAGATCCCGGTGTACGGGCGCACCAGCGCCGTACTGACCCGGTTCAACTCCTCGACCAGCGCCTCCGCGTCCCGGGCGGTCTCCACGGTCGGGGCGACGGGCAGCGCGAGGGTGTCCGGCAGGGCGGGGGCGGGCTCCGCCGCGTCGAGGGCGGCGCAGCGGGCGCACCGGGGGTGGGGCTGGACCGGTTCGGTCATCACGTCGAGCGATTCGAGGTCCTGGACGAGGACCTGGCCCGCCGTCTCGGCGGGCAGCGCGCCCGTGGTGAGGCGGAAGATCTCGTAGCCGACGAGGTTGCCGACCATCGCCGCGACCGGCCCGGACAGGGCGTCGCCGGAGCCCGGTACGGCTCCCGCCGCCTCGCTCCACAGCTCGGCGGCGGTGCCGGGGCCGACGTTGGAGCCGAGGCGCAGCAGCGCGCAGGACCAGCAGCCGGTGGAGGCCGCGGTGGAGAGCGGGCCGACGATGAGGCGGCGGCCGAAGAGCCAGGCGGGGATGAGCCGCACGCCCTCGGGCACTCCGGCGGCCAGCAGCCGGTGGGTACGCGCTCCGGCTCCGGCACCGGTGACCACGACGACGTCGTACCCGTCCAGCTCCGGCCAGCCCGCGCCCGTACCGCCGACGACCCTCTCCACCTGGGCCCCGGCCCCGGCGGCCTCGGCGGTGACGTCGTCGTGGGCGGCGGTGGTACCGATCCGGGCGCAGCCGTTGCGCAGCAGGCTCAGCGCACACCAGCGGGCGGTCTCGTCGTCACCGAGGACGGCGACGCGGGTGGTGCGGTAGCGGGCGAAGCGGGCGGGGGCGTCGTCGGTGTAGTGGTCGACGTAGGCGATCTGAGCGGCGAAGCGTTCGGCGATCTCGTCGGGGAGGCCGTGGTCCCTGGCCATGCCCGTGCCGGTTTCGGCCGCCGGGATGTCGCGGGCGAAGCCGCGTGCGTACAGCGTCTTGACCAGCTCGGCGGCCATCGCCCGCTGGGCCGGTCCGAACCCCGCGCACAGCTCGTCCAGCCGGTGGTTCCCGGTGAGGTGAGGGACGACGAGGGAGGCGAAGCGGTAGGCGGTGCGGCCGGTGAGGTGGAAGCCGCCGTCGGCGTTGTGGAAGAGCACCCCGCCGGGGGTCTCGGTGAACAGGACGTCCCGACGGATCCGCGGCCGCGTCCCGGCGAGCGCGTCGAAGGCTCCGGTGGGGGCGGTGGGGGCGGCCGATGTGGGGGCGGCAGGCGCGGTGGGTGCAGGTGCGACGGATGAGACGGGTGCGGCTGGTGTGGCGGGTGCGGGGGCGGGCGCGGCGGGGGTGGCGCTCTCGGCCATGGGGTTCACACCTTCTCTGTGCGGCGGTCGCGGATCCGGACGGTTCTTCGCAGATGGGCGCGGAGCAGGTCATGGATGCGGTACGGGCCCGGCGGCCCGTCCTCCAGGAGTCCGGCGTCGGCGAGCTGTTCCAGTACGTCTTCGGGGACGGGCGGATGGGCGGACGGGCCGGGAGGCCCGGTGTCGGCCCCGCCTTCCGCACCGCCCCGGCATCCGGCCCCGCCTTCCGTGCCGCCCCGGCATCCGGCCTCGCCCAGCAGCTCCGGCGGGCCGGTGCCGATGCGGAGGAGGGCCTCGGAGAGCCGGGGGTCGAGGCGGTCGAGCGCTCGGTCGAAGAGGCCGCTGACCGAGTGGTCCGGGGAGTCGGTGAGGGTGAGCCGGGCGAGCGGGTCGTCGCCCAGCCAGTCGACGGCGTCGCCGAGGCGCAGCCCCGGGCGGGTCAGCAGACGGGTGGTGAGGATGCGCAGGGCGGCCGGGAAGTGGCCGCAGAGCACTGCGAGGCGGCGGGCCGCGCGGGGGTCGGCCTCCACCCGTTCCGTACCGAGGGCGGCGAGCAGCAGCGCGTACGACTCCGCCTCCGTGAAGGCGGTGAGCCGGTGCACCCAGCCGCCGTGGGTGGCGATGAGGCCGCCGAGCCCCATCCGGCTGGTGACGACGACGGCGAGGTCCGGCCCTTCGGCGGTCCCGTCGTCGGCGGGTGCGAGCAGCGGGCGGACCTGGTCGGCGTCGGCCACGTCGTCCAGCACCAGCAGGGCCCGCTCCCCCGCCCGTCCGGTCCCGAGCGCGGCGGCCACCTCGGCGGCGACCTCGTCCGCCGTACGGGGACGGCCGTCCGCCCGGGTCATCCGGACGAGCAGCCGCCCGGCCGGGAAGCCGTCCCGTACGAGGTGGGCGACGTGCTGGGCGAGGGCGGACTTGCCGATGCCGGGGGCACCGGAGACCAGCACGGTGAGCGGCCGCCGGCCGTCGGCGCCCGGGGGCGGGGGTGCGGTGAGGCGGGCGGCCATGGCGGCGGCCTCCGCCTCGCGGCCGGTGAAGTGGGGGACGGCGGGGACGGGGCCGACTCCGCGGACGACGGCCGGGAGGGGGGCGGCGGGAACGGGGCCGACTCCGGGGACGACGGCCGGGAGGGGGACGACCGCACCCTGGATGACCTGCGGGCCCGGACCGGGGTCCCGAGCCGGTGCCGAGCCCGGCCCCGGTCCCGGCGGGATGGAGACGGGTGCGACGGCCCCGCTACCCCCGACGACCCCACTGCCTCCGCCCGCCCCCAGGTCCTCGCCGCGCAGGATCGACAGCTCCAACTGCCTCAACGACGGCGAGGGGTCCACACCCAGCTCGTCCAGCAGGAAACCCTTGACCCTGCGGTACTCGGCGAGGGCCTGCGACTGGCGCCCGGTGCGGTAGAGGGCCTCGATGAGCTGTTCGTGGAACCGTTCGTGCCCCGGGTATACGCGCGTAGCGGTCCACAGGTCGACCAGCGCCTCGCCGCAGCGGCCGAGCCCCAGCAGCAGATCGCAGACCCGCTCGACCACGCGGAGCCGCTCCTCCGCGAGCCCGGGCACCTCGTCCCGGTGCAGGACGTCGGACCGTACGTTGGCGAGCAGCGAGCCCTGCCAGAGCGAGAGGGCGTCCTTGAGGGTGTAGAGCTCCGCCTCCGGGTCCTGGGCGAGGGCCGTGGCCCGGCGCACCTGGTCGCGGAAGCCGAGGAGATCCAGGGTGGGCGGTCCGGCGGTGATCCGGTAACCACCGGGGACCGCCTCGATGGACGTACCGGTCACCCCGTGTTTGGCGAAGAGCCGGCGCAGCCGCAGGACGCAGGTCTGGAGCGCGGCCCGGGCGGTGGCGGGCTGGTCCTCGCCCCACACCGCCCGCTGCAAGTACTCGGCGGAGACGGTGGAGTTGGCGTGCAGGAGGAGCGCGGCGAGCAGGATGGTGGGTTTGGAGGGCTGGAGCACGACGACATCGGGGCCGTCCGCGAGGGCCAGCGGACCCAGGAGCTGAAACCGCATCACGACCGGGCCCGGACCCTAGTCCCAGCCGTTGACCAGCTTGCACACCCGGACGGGCAGCGATTCAGGGGGCAGTTGACCGAGGAGTCCGGCCAACTCCGTACAGACCAGCCGGGCGGCACCCGCAGACGTGGTGGCCGTGGCGGCCGTGGAGCTGGGTGCGGGGGCGGCGGTCGCCGCGGGTGCGGCGAGGAGGGTGACGGCGGCGAGGGCGATGCCGGTGACGAGGGCGGCGGCGGTGCGGGGCGAGCGACGCGGCTTCGGGTGGGGCGAAGTCCTGTACACGTTTTCCCCTTTCGGCGGTGACGTCCGTACCGGGGCTCCCCGGCACGGACGACGATGCCAGCGCCGGGCGGAGAGGAAGAGGTGCGGCCGTGTCAGCTTGCTGCACAGCGCTCCGGCCGCCCCTGCAACAAGCTGTCAGCGCCCGTGGTGACCGGCGGGCGCTGCCGGGGAACGTGTTCGGCCCCAGGGCGTTTGGAGGAACGCCCCGGGACCTGCCGGTCATCCTACGGTCGGCCCCAGCCCTTCAACGGCACGGAGCGCCCTTGCTCATCCGCCCTCGCGATGGCGATGACACACTCACCCGTCGCGATGACGTTGGCTCACCCACCCGTCGCGACGGCGATGGCTCACCCACCCGTCGCGACGGCGATGGCTCACCCATCCGTCGCGATGGCGTTGGCTCACCCATCCGTCGCGATGGCGTTGAGGACGTTCATCCTCCCCGCCCGGAAGGCCGGGACGAGTGCGGCGAACAGTCCGACCAGCGCCGAGCAGGCGAAGACCGTGAGGATCGTCGGCCACGGGATGTCCAGGACCTCCAGCCCCTCCAGGGCCAGCAGCTTCTGGGCGGCGGTGCCCCAGCCCATCCCCAGCCCCAGTCCGAGCAGGGCGCCGAAGAGGGCGATGACCACGGACTCCAGCCGGATCATGCGGCGGAGCTGGCGGCGGGAGAGGCCGATGGCCCTCATCAGGCCGATCTCCCGGGTGCGTTCGACCACGGAGAGGGCGAGGGTGTTCACCACGCCGAGCACCGCGACGATGATCGCGAGGGCGAGCAGGCCGTACACGATGTTCAGGAGCTGGCCGATCTGGTTCTTCAGGTCCTCCTTGAAGTCGGCCTGGTTCTGCACCTTGTAGACCGGGTACTCGGCGAGCGCGCTCTTGAGGCCCGCGTACGCCTCCTTCTCCTTGCCCTCCTCGGCCTTGCCGAGCATCGCCACGTTCTGCGGCATCTTGTCGGCGGCTATGTAGGAGGTCGCCGTGGTCATGTTGATGTACATGGCGCCGCGGTCGATGTTCGTGTCGTCGGAGGTGATGGCGGCGACCTTCAGCTTCGCGCTCTCCCCCGACGTGAACGCGACGGTGAGGGTGTCCCCGACCTTGACGCCGTACTTGTCGGCGTAGTCCTCGCCGACGGACATGGCGTCCTTGTCGTACGCCTTGGCCAGGTCGCCGGAGACGGTGGTGCGGCGGACGTCCTGCTGGTACGTCGGGTCGGCGGCGGTGATGCCCTCGTCGACCGTCTTGCCGTTCGGGGCGGTGATCTTCGCCTTGATGAAGGTGTAGTCGGTCATGTGCTCCAGGCCGGGGACCGCGTGCACGGCCTCGGCGGCCTGGGGCACGATCGGCCGGCCCGCGCCGCTGTCCTGGACGATGAAGTCCGCGCCGACCGACTTGTCGAGCTCGTCGGTGGCCGAGGCCACCATGGAGGACCCGACGACGGAGAGGCAGGCGACCAGGGCGAGCCCGATCATCAGGGCCGCGCCGGTCGCCCCCGTACGCCGGGGGTTGCGCAGCGCGTTGCGCTCGGCCAGCCGGCCGACCGGGCCGAAGAGCCGCAGGACAACCACGCTGAGCGCCCGGACGACGACACCGGCCAGCAGTGGGCCGATCACGATGAAGCCGATCAGGGTGAGCAGCACACCGAAGGCCAGGAAGACCGAGCCCTCGGCCGCCTTGTCGGCCTGCGTCGTCACCCACAGGGACGCGCCACCGGCCCCGGTGAGGACCAGGCCGATCCCGGCCCTGACCCAGCCGGACCGGCCGTCGGCGGGGGTCCCGGCGTCGCGGAGCGCGGCCATCGGGGAGACCTTCCCGGCCCGCCGGGCCGGGATGTACGCGGCGAGGACGGTGACGACGACACCGAGCACGAGGCCGACCACGGGGGTCGTCCAGGCGACGGTGAGGTCCCTGGTGGACAGCTCCATGCCCACCGCGCCCATCAGCTTCATCAGCCCGACGGCGAGCCCGATACCGGCGGCGACACCGAGGGCGGAGCCGACGACGCCGAGCAGGACCGCCTCCAGCAGCACGGACCGGTTGACCTGCTTGCGGCTGGAGCCGATGGCCCGCATCAGGCCGATCTCGCGGGTCCGCTGGGCGACGAGCATCGAGAAGGTGTTGACGATGAGGAAGATGCCGACGAGCAGGGCGATCCCGGCGAAGCCGAGCATCGCGTACTTCATGACGTCCAGGAAGGCGCCCATGGAGTCCTTGTTGGCCTCGGCGGCCTCCTGCTGGGTCTGGAGCTTGTACGCGCCGGAGCCGTCGAGGACCGCGGCCACGTTCTTCTTCAGCTGGGTGTCGCTGACGCCGCTCTCGGCGGTCACCGAGACCTGGTTGAAGAGGTCGGGGGCGCCCAGCAGGTGCTTCTGGGCGGTGGCGGTGTCGAGGTAGACGACGGCCGCGCCCGGGTTGGTGACGGTGAAGGACGCGATGCCGCTGATCTTCGCCCTGATGTCACCGGTGGCGGCTATGGTGCGCAGCTCGTCGCCGATCTTGAGCTTGTGCTTCTTCGCGGTGTCGGCGTCGACCATCACCTCGGTGGGGCCGCGCGGCGCGTGTCCGGAGGTGATCTCCATCGACCGCAGGTCGTTCTCGGTCCAGTTGCCCGCGATGGTGGGGGCTCCGGTCTCCGAGCCCATGTTCTTGTTCTCGCTGTTGACGACGGTGACCGCCATGGAGAAGACGGCGCCCTCGGCCTTCTTGACGCCCTCGGCCTTCGCCACCTGCTGGACGACCGAGGCGGGCAGGGCGACGGGCTTGCCGTTGTCGGGCTGCTCGTCGTTCTCGGTGGCGTCCTTCGGGCTGACCGTGACATCCGGGGAGGTCACGGCGAAGAGCTTGTCAAAGGTCGTGTTCATCGTGTCGGTGAACACGAGCGTGCCGCAGACGAACGCCACGGACAGCAGCACCGCCACCGCGGAGAGGGCCATCCGGCCCTTGTGCGCGAAAAAGTTGCGCATCGAGGTCTTCCACACGGTCATGACGTCCGCCCGCGTGCGTCGAAGTGCTTCATGCGGTCGAGGACCTGGTCCGCGGTCGGGTCGTACATCTCGTCGACGATGGAGCCGTCGGCGAGATACAGCACCCGGTCCGCGTAGGAGGCGGCGACGGGGTCGTGAGTGACCATGACGATGGTCTGGCCCAGCTCGTCGACCGACTTGCGGAGGAAGGAGAGGACCTCGGCCCCGGCCCGGGAGTCCAGGTTGCCCGTCGGCTCGTCGCCGAAGATGATCTCGGGCCGGGCGGCGAGCGCGCGGGCGACCGCGACGCGCTGCTGCTGGCCGCCGGAGAGCTGGGTGGGGCGGTGCTTGAGGCGCTCGGCGAGCCCGACGGTCTCCACGACCTGGCGGAGCCAGTCGGCGTCGGGCTTACGGCCCGCGATGTCCATCGGCAGCGTGATGTTCTCGATCGCGTTGAGCGTCGGGAGCAGGTTGAACGCCTGGAAGATGAAGCCGATCCGGTCGCGCCGGAGCCGGGTGAGCTTCTTGTCCTTCAGCTGGGTGATCTCGGTCTCGTCGAGGAAGATCTCGCCCGACGTCACCGTGTCGAGCCCGGCCAGGCAGTGCATCAGCGTCGACTTGCCGGAGCCGGACGGGCCCATGATCGCCGTGAACTGCCCGCGGGCGATGTCCACGTCGACATGGTCGAGCGCGACGACCCGGGTCTCCCCGCTCCCGTACGCCTTGACGACCTGCCGCGCTCGCGCCGCGACGGCCGTACGCCCTCCAGTACCCCCGTGCCTGGGAATGCTTACAGCCGTTGTCACGGTATGTCTCCTATGTCATTCCATGGCTCGGTGCCATGGGGTACGGTCCGATTCTGGGTCGCGGAGGCGGTCCGGCGTAATGGTGCCCAGCGCAGTCCTGAGATGGGGTTTTCCCCACCCTCCCCCCTGCTGCGTGCCGCAAGCGCGACGTAAGAACAGGCTAAGGAAACGCCCCCGCCCGCCACGTCCTCCGCCGGGAGGAAGGGGCCCTGGCCACTATGAGGGGGTGCCCCCTAGGGGGGCTCGCCCTCCGGAGGGAGGCGGGGTCAGGGTCGGGAGGGAGGCAGGATCAGGGTCCCCTCACCGGAACCGAACGGAACCGGAGCCGGAACAGAGCCGGAGCCGGAGCCGGAACGGAGCCGGAGCCCGAGTCGGAACGGAGCCGGAGTCGGAGCCGGAGCCGGAACCAGCCCCGCAAGCGGTGGCGTCCACCGATGGACAAGATCACCGGCCGACCCGAAGGATTGGGAATGACCGCCACAGCCACCCGATACCTCTACCTCGTCCGGCACGGCGAGGCGACACCGGACGAGAGCGGACTGACGGAGAACGGGCGCCGACAGGCCACCCTGCTCGGCCGACGCCTCGCGGACACCCCCCTCGCGGCCGTCCACCACGGCCCGCTGCCGAGGGCGGAAGAGACCGCCCACCTGATCGGCGAACAGCTGCGGAACGTCCCCCTGCACCGCTCGGAGCTCGCCGGGGACTACGTACCCCACCTCCCGGAGCGGGACGAACTCCCCGCAGAGTCAGCGGACTTGTTCCTCCGCTTCCTCGACGGCGCCGGTACCGAGGAGCGCGAGCACGGCCCCGCACTCGCCCGCCGGGCGCTGGAACGGTTCACCGGCCCGGTCGACGGCGAGGAGGACCGGCACGAACTGGTCGTCACCCACAACTTCCTGGTCGCCTGGCTCGTACGGGACGCCATGTACGCGCCCAAGTGGCGCTGGCTCGGCCTCAACCACGCCAACGCGGCCCTGACGGTCATCCGTTACGCACCCGACCGCCCCGCCGCCGTCCTCCTCTCCAACGACCTGCGCCACCTCCCCGCCGACCTGCGCTGGACCGGCTTCCCGCCCGAACTGCACATCTGACCCCGAACCACGGGAACGCCCCCGCGCCCGCCGCCCGGGATGAGACAGTGCCCCGGGAGGTACGTGCATGGGGAAGGAATACCGGTGGGCGGCACGGAGGCCAGCGACGGCAAGGGCGGCACGCACCGTACGGGAGGCGGCGGCCCGCCCTCCCCGGGCGGCAGCCCCGTAACCCCGTCGTCCGAGCCGCCGCCCGGAGCCCCCGCCGCGCTCACCACCCCCCGTGGCCGCCGCCCCGTCGTCGTGGCCCTCATGCTCTGCATGGCGCTGGTCGCCATCGACGGGACCATCGTCTCCACCGCCGTACCCCAGATCGTCGGCGACCTCGGCGGCTTCGCCGTCTTCTCCTGGCTCTTCTCCGGCTACCTGCTCGCCGTCACCGTCACGCTCCCGGTGTACGGGAAGCTCTCCGACACCTTCGGCCGCAAGCCGGTCCTGATCGCGGGCATCATCCTCTTCCTCGTCGGCTCCCTGCTCTGCGCCGCCGCCTGGAACATGGGCGCGCTCATCGCCTTCCGCGTCGTCCAGGGCCTCGGCGGCGGAGCCCTCCAGGGCACCGTCCAGACCATCGCCGCCGACCTCTACCCCCTCAAGGAACGGCCGCGCATCCAGGCCAAGTTGTCCACCGTCTGGGCCACCTCGGCCGTGGCCGGGCCCGTGGTCGGCGGGCTGCTCGCCGGGTACGCCGACTGGCGGTGGATCTTCCTCATCAACCTCCCGGTCGGCGCGTTCGCCCTCTGGCTGGTCGTCCGCCACCTCCACGAACCCGCACGCCCGAAGACCCGGACCCGACCCCGTATCGACTGGGCGGGCGCCCTGGCCGTCTTCGCGACCGGCACCCTGCTGCTCACCGCGCTCGTCCAGGGCGGGGTCGCCTGGCCCTGGCTCTCGGCGCCCTCGCTGGGCCTGTTCGCGGCGAGCGCGGCGCTGGCCGCCCTGACCGTCGTCATCGAACGGCGGGCGGCCGAACCGATCATCCCGGGGTGGGTGTGGCGGCGCCGCACCATCGCCTCGGTCAACCTGGCCCTGGGTGCGATGGGCCTGCTGATGGTCGCGCCGACCGTCTTCCTGCCCACGTACGCGCAGTCGGTCCTCGGCCTCGGCCCGATCGCCGCCGGGTTCGTGCTCTCCGTCATGACCCTGAGCTGGCCCGTCTCGGCGGCCCTCGCCGACCGGGTCTACAACCGCATCGGCTTCCGGCTCACCGCCATCGTCGGCATGAGCGCCGCCCTGCTGACCCTGCTGGCCTTCCCGCTGCTCCCCTACCCCGGCGAACCCTGGCACCCCGCCCTGATCATGCTGGTCCTCGGCGCGGCCCTCGGCCTCTTCCAACTCCCCCTGATCGTGGGCGTGCAGTCGACGGTGGGATGGGCGGAGCGCGGTACGACGACGGCGTCCGTCCTCTTCTGCCGCCAGGTGGGCCAGAGCATCGGCGCGGCCGTCTTCGGGGCGGTGGCCAACAGCGTGCTGGCCGCGCGCCTCCTGGACGCCCCCGTACCCGGGCTCCCCGACGACCTGGACGCGGTCGCCCGCACCCTGGTGGAGGACCCGGGGACGCTCTCGGAGGCGGCGACGGACTACCTGCGCCGGGCGGTGGACACGGCGGTGGACTACGTCTACATCGGCGCCGCCGGGGCAGCGGCCCTGGCCCTCCTCGCCCTCGTCGTCCTGGCCCCGCGCCGCTTCCCGGTGCTGCCCGACACCACCGACACGGCGGCCCCCTCCCCGGGGCCCGTCAGCGGTGGCCCGGAGCGTTGACCACTCGGCGGTGGCCAGAACGTCGACCGCTCAGCGGTGGCCCAGAACGTTGACCACCCGCCCGCCGGGGTCCCGGACGAAGAACCGCCGTACGCCCCACTCCTCGTCCTGCAAGGGGTGCACGATCTCCGCACCGCTCTCCCGCACGACCGCGTACGCCGCGTCCACGTCGTCCACCTCGATGCTGAGGTCGGGCGTGACGGGCGCGGTCCTGTCACTGCTCATGACGCTGATCTGCGCCGCCGGGCTGGACGGGGAGGCGAGCGTCATGATCCAGCCGTGGTTCATGACCTCCTCGAACCCCAGCAGCCCGTAGAACTCCCGGCTCTCCCGTACGGCCTCCGACTGAAGGTTGGGCACGACACGGCGAACGGCCATCAAGGACTCCAGGCTCCAGGGGGGAACAGACATGGTTCCATGTGCCCCAGGAGTACTACGCCCGGTCCGCTGGCGACACGCACTTTCGCCCCACCCTCGCGTCGGCGCCACCGGGGATGCGTCGTCGGCGCCATGGCCGGCGGCCCGCCGACGCACCGGAGAGCCCCTCATGAGAATCCACCTGACCAGCCTCTTCGTCGACGACCAGGAGAAGGCCCTACGCTTCTACACGGACGTCCTGGGCTTCGTGAAGAAGCACGACGTTCCGATGGGCGGCGAGGACCGCTGGCTGACCGTCGTCTCACCGGAGAGCCCCGACGGCACCGAACTGCTGCTGGAGCCCGACAAGCACCGCGCCGTGAAGCCGTACACGACGGCCCTGTTCGAGGACGGCATCCCGGCCACGGCCTTCGCCGTCGACGACGTACGGGCGGAGTTCGACCGGCTGCGCGGCCTCGGGGTCCGCTTCACCCAGGAGCCGCTGGCGATGGGCCCGGTCACGACCGCCGTCCTGGACGACACCTGCGGCAACCTGATCCAGATCGTGGAGGGCCCGTAGGGCAGGCCCTTCCTACGGCTGACCGCCGGACCGGCCCAGCGGTAGCGTGACCGGCATGACAGCCGAGGACAGGACACCAGAGGGCGAAGCCCTGGTCGGCGGCATGGTGAACGCGGGCGCGGTCTTCCGCCGCGGTGCTCTGGTGGAACGCCCGGCACCGCCCACCGCGCGCGCCCTCCACGCCCATCTCCTCGCGCTCGGAAAGCACGGGTTCGACGGGGCTCCGACACCGGTCCGGCTCACCGGCGACGGCCGCGAGCAGCTGACCTTCCTCCCCGGCGATGTCGCCCTGCCGCCGTATCCCTGCTGGGCGATGACCGAGAGCGCCCTGCGATCGGTGGGCCGCCTGCTGCGGCGCCTGCACGAGGCGAGCGCGCGCATCCCGGTGGAGCCGGGCGTCGCGTGGCCCACGTCCCTGGCCGATCCGGCGGGCGGAACGCTGCTGTGCCACAACGACGTCTGTCCGGACAACGTGGTCTTCCGCGACGGCCGCGCCACAGCCCTGATCGATTTCGACCTGGCCGCCCCCGGCCGGGCGCTGTGGGATGTCGCCATGGCCGCCCGCTACTGGGTTCCGATGACCGACCCCGTGTCCGCGTCGGCGTCCTACCCCGCCGGACTGGACGCCCCGACACGCCTGCGGACGCTCGCCGACGGCTACGGCCTTTCTCCACAGGAGCGCGCCGAACTCCCCGGCGTCATCGAACAAGCCACCGCGACCTGCCGGGCCTTCGTCGCCGGGCGGGTGGCCGACGGGAACCCCGTCTACACCCGGGCCCTGTCCGAGCACGGCGGCTGGCAGCGGTGGGACCGCGCCCAGAAGTGGCTGGCAGCTCACCACGACGTGTTCACCGCCGCGCTGTCGGACTGACCTGGACCGCAACGGACTTACGGGCCTGGGGCCGGGGAACGGCCTCAGACTCCACCGTCGGGCCGCGCCGGACCCGGGACGCCGAGATCCAGCCCGTCCTGGACCACGCCGCCGTCTTCTTCTACCTGGACAACCAGCAGCTCCGCAGCATCCAGATGGTCGAACGGCTCGACGCCCACCGCACGGCGATCCACCAGGCGATCGAGAAGGGTGGCCCGTCCGCGTACGCCGTCCGGCACGATCGCATCGAACGCACCTGGCCGCCGTAGCACCCCGACCGACGAACGGCCCTCTGCGCGGGGCCCTCAGTCCTCCCCCGCCCCCGCCGTCACCCGCCCCGTCAGCGCCGCCAGCGAGCTGCGGACGTGGGCCATGTGGGCCTGGACCTCCTCGCGGCCCTCCTCGTGCTCCCGCAGCACGCGCTCGGTCTCCCGGACGATCCGCTCCTCGCGCACCCGCGCCTCCGACAGGATCTCGACCGCTCGCGCCTCCGCGTCCTCCTGGCCGTGCCGGGCCGCCTCCTCCGTCTGGGCGAGGGCGCGGGCCGCCTCCGCGAGGAGGGCCTCCGCCCGCTCGGTCAGCTCCGTGTGGCGTGCCTCCAACTCCGCCTCGGCGGCGGCGATCTCGGCCTCGGCCGCCTTGAGGCGCTCCGCGTGCTCCTGCTCCTGGTGGGCCAGCACACTCGCCGTACGGCTCCGGGTCTGCGCCATCGCGGCCTCCGCCGCCCCGCGCACCTCCCCGGCCTCCTTACGGGCCGCCGCGAGCACCCCCTCCGCCTCCCGGACCGCCTCCGCGACCCGCTCCTCCGCCGCCGCCACGGCGGCAGCCCGCACCGCGTCCGCCGCCTCCTTCGCCGCGTCCGCCAGCGCCCGGGCCTCGGCGTCCGCCGCGTCCGCCAGCTCCTGGCCCGCCGCCACCGCCTCCGCCCGCAGCGACTCCGCCTGCTCCCGCGCCAGCCCCAGAATCCGCTGGGCCCGCTCCCCCAGCTCCGCGTAGTCCTGCACGGGCAGCGCCGCCGCGGCCTCCGCCAGCCGGGCCGCCTCCGCCGCCAGCTCCCGCGCCAGCCCCTCCAGCCGTACGACCTCCGCGAGCGCCGTGTCCCGCTCGGCCGTCCGGGCCGCCACCGCCCGGTCCACCTGCTCCGGACGGTAACCACGCCCCCGTACGCCGACGACGTCGAACGCGGACACCGGTCCAGCACTCATAGCCTGAAGCCCCTCTACGACATACGGACACGCGAACACACAGACACGCGGGCGCGCACGGGTCTCCCCGCGATACGTCAAGGATGCGGCAATTGGTGCCGGAAGTCGGAATCGATCAGATGCTTTCAGGACGGAAAGCGACCGGCGTCACACACCCACGAGCGCCCGTAACGTGGCGAGGCACCCGATCCGTCCCGGAGCGGGTGCCTCGTACAACGCTTATCGGCCAAAGGTACGGATCAGAGCAGACCGTCCCACATCTGCTCCAGCAGCACCGACCACCAGCTCTCCGGCGACGCCAGCGCCGCCGGGTCCAGCGCCACCAGCTGTGCCTGAAAATCGACGGTCCAACGCCCCGCCTGCTCCGGCGTCAGCCCGAACCGCAGCCGCCACATCCGGCCCAGCAACGCCATCGACCGCACGAACTCCGGCAGCCCCGTGTTCACGAACTGCGGCGCCACCGGCTGACCGCCCGGACCCGCCTCCACCGGCACGGCCACGATGTTCGCCGTCCCGTACTGGACACAGATCGCGCGCCCGAAGTCCGTACCCATCACCAGGTACGACCCCGCGTCCGGCGGCGCCTGCACCTGTCGCTGTGCCGCCACCTCACCCAGCGTCGGCACCACCGGCTGACCCGGCTGCGCCCAGAAGAACGGCCCAAAATCGGCGGGCAGCCCCGCCCATACGAGGGTCCGTGCCACGATCTCCGGCACTCCCTGCCGCGACACCGCACGCTGGTCGAACCGGAGGATCCCCTGCGGACCGAACGCCTGGAGCAGCTCCTCGGCCACCGCCTCCGGCGGCAGCGCGGGCGCGGGCGGCATCTGCGGCAGCGGCGCCCGCACCGGAGCGGGCCGCGCCGGACCGTCCGCCACCTGGTGCAGCTCACCCTGGTGCGTCAGCAGATGCAGCATGCCCTGCTGACGGCTCGCGTGATCGGCACCGTACGGAGCCACGCTCGTGATCCGCACCTGCGGCCAGGTCTCCCGGATCATCCGGGCGCAGTACCCGCCCGGCAGCTCGCACGACTCCAGCTCCGTGTGCAGCTCGATCACCTGCTGCGGCGGCACGTTCATCGCCCGCAGCTCGTGCAGCATCTGCCACTCGGGGTGCGGGGTACCCGGCGCCGAACGCCGGATCAGCTGCTGCTCGCTGCCGTCCGGCGCCCGGAACCGCAGCACCGCCTGGTAGCCAGGACCCACGGTCGGCAGACCGCTGGGCTGCTGCGGATAGCCGTACGCCGGGGGCGGCGGGGTGTGCATACCGGGAGGCGGCGGGGTGTGCGGGCCGGGGGGCTGGGGCGCCTGCGGTACGGGGCCGGGGGCGCCGCCCTGCGGAACCCCGGGCGGACCGGGCGGACCCGGAGGACCCGGCGGGCCGGGGACCGGGATCGGGCCGGAGTTCGCGAACATCGTCTCGGCCTGGTGCACCCCGCCACCGGGAGGCGGCGTGGAGCCGGGCGGCGGGCCAGGAGGACCGGGAGGATGCGGGGCGCCGGGCACACCGGGAGGGCCCGGCGGCAGCGGAGCACCCGGGACACCGGGCGGACCCGGCGGGCGGGGCGCGCCCGGGGCCGGGACGCCCGCACCGATGCTGCTCCCGTCGGCGAGCATCGTCGCCGCGTGGTGGACCCCGCCACCCGGAGGCGGCGTCGAGCCCGGCGGCGGGCCGGGGGGACCGGGAGGCTGCGGAGCGCCGGGCGGGCCGGGCGGCGGCGTGGCACCCGGCGGGGGCGGCGGGCCGAGCTGGGAGACGAGCTGCGTCGGGATGTACCCGCCCGCCGGAGCACCGGGCGCACCCGGGCCGGAGGGGGGCGGCGGCGTCGCACCGGGGCGTACGCCGGGGATGCCGGGCGCACCGGGCGGCGGCGGGGTCGTCGAACCCGCCCCACGCGAACCGCGCGGCGGCACCACGGCCTTGCTCGTGGGCGCACCCGCGATGTCACCGGCGCCGTCCTGGGGGCCCTGGTCGGGCCGGAGCGCGGGCGCCACCTGCGTACGCGGCAACTGGCTGCCCCCCGACATCAGCGCGGTGGGCGCCTCCGCCGACACCACCGGCGGCGGGGCCTCCTCGTCGTCCGTCCCCGAGAGCGGCGGCGCGAACACCGTCGCGGGCAGCGGAACGGACCCGTCGTCGGAGTCGGAGAAGTTGTTGGTGTCCGTACCGGCCCAGGGCGTCGCCCCGGCGGGCACGCCGTCGGAGGCCGTGGGCTCGTAGTCCCCGCCCGGACCGCTGCCGGCACTGCCGCCCGCGGCGGGCCAGGCGGGCGAGGAGCCGCCGCCCGGGGGGCCGGACGGGGGCGGGGTGGCGTCTGCGGGGGTGGGGGCGGGCCGGACGTCGGCCGGGGCATCGGCGGGCGCCCCGCTCGGCCCGGAGGCCGGTGCGGGGGCGTCGGCGGCAGGGGTCGGGGGCGGGGGCGGGCCGGACGGGGAAGCAGCATCAGGAGCGGATCCCTGTCCCGATTCCGATTCCGCTTCCGACCCCGCGGCAGGCGCGGGCACGGATGCGGACGCGGGGCCCTCCGACGCCGACGCCGACGCGGCCTCGGCCGCCCCCGCCCCGGAACCGGCCGAGGCAGCCGCAGCCGCCTCCCGCCGCTCCGCCCGGTGATCCGGAATCCCCAGCTTGTCCGCCGCCTCCTGGAGCCACTCCGGCGGCGTCAGCAGGAACGACGTCTGGTTCAGGTCCACCCGCTGCGGCGGCTCCGGCGCGGCGGCCGGCGCACCCGACGGAGTCCCGTACTCCTCCTCGTACCGCCGGATCACCTCACCCACCGGCAGCCCCGGCCACAACGTCGCCTCGCCGCTGTCCCGGGCGATCACCAGCCGCTGACGGCCACCGTCCGAGACCGGGCCCTCCGCCCGGTCCTCGGCCCACACCACGAAACCCAGCTCGAACTCACGGACCCGGACCTCACGGTGCTGGTACGCGGGCACGTCACCGTTGACCCACTCGTCCGCCCGCTCCTGCGCCTGCGCGAAAGTCACCACCGCGCTCACCCCTCCACCGGGACGGTACGCGCGAAGCCACCGTCCACCATCAGGTTCGCCACCGTCTCCAGCTCCGGCGGATTGCCCGCGAGCCGCTGGAGGAAGGCATCGAAGTCCGCACCGCAGGGCAGCAACAGCCGCTCCACTCGCTCCTGCACGCTCCAGCCGTCCTGGTCCCGGGCATCGTCGTACGGGCAGAACCACACCGAACCGACATCCTGCCCACGCACCTTCACGGCCAGAATCCCGCCCTGGACGAAGGCGACGCCCAGGTAGTCCTTGGTGAAGTGGTCCCGCAGACACTTGTTCACATAGACCAGATCGTTCACCCCGGCCTCGTCACGCACCGTGAAGAACGGCTGATCCACCAGCAGCCCCAGCTCGGCATCCAGCGCGGCACCCACCGGGGCCGAACCACCCGCCGCCTTGAGGAAGGAACGGTAGGCGCCCGGCAGCCGGTAACCGAGGTCCTCCTCGACGCCCTGGATCTGCTGCTCGCTCACCGCGACCGCACCCTTGGGCAGCCGGAAATGTGCCGGACGCGTCTCCTGCAACGGACGCGTACCCCGGCGGTTCTGGTCCACCTCGGTCGTCGCAAGACCCCCGTGATGACGCAGCAGCGCCTTCACCTCGACCGGCACCAGCTCCATCCGCCGGCCACCCGCCACGTGGTGCCAGGTCCAGCCGTGCGGCGTCGCCACCGCCGGAATCGTGCCCCACAGCTCATGACCGGACGCCGCCATCGCCGCGTTCGCCGACACGTAGTCCGTCAGCCGCAGCTCATCGACACCGAACCCCTGCGGCGGATCGGCGATCTCGGCGGCGGCCCGCGCGTACGGCGAGAAGTCCGGGTGGCCGCTGCCGCCCACGCGCACACCTCTGGGGTGGCGGGACGCCCGGACCGGGTCCGGAAAGTGCACGACCTGCCCGGCGTAGGCCGCGTTCGGTGGCGCGGCTTGCTGACCGAGCCGACCTGTCGTCATGGCGGTTGCCCCCTGCTGCGTCTGGTGGTTCCGCACAGCCTAAGCGGTGGGGCAACAGGGGGTCCCGTCCCGCCGGTCCCGTCACGAACGGTCACATCCGCGTGACGGTACGGCGACGGTCTCGCACCTTCGGGCGACACGCAGACACCTTTCCCCGCCCCAGCTTCCCCACCACCCAGCACATTTGGCAGGCTGTCCCCGCAACTCGGGGGATTGCAGGGAGGGACGACAGCACGATGCATTCAGCACAAACCGTCACATCAGGTACGTCAGGCACGCCGGGTACGCCGGGTGCGTCAGGGACATCCGGAGCCGCCGGTACGCCCGGCGCATCCGGAGCGTCCGGCGCGCCCGGAACGTCAGGGGACCCTCGACTCAACTGGAGCAGCACCGAGACCAGCCGCACGCCTCACCTGCTCCACCGCCGCGACGGGATCCTCCCCGCCGTGGCCGCCGCCCTGTCCGTACGCGGAGAGACGCTGACCTGCACCGCGGGCAAGGGGGACCAGCCGCCGGTGCTCCACCCCCTCGTACAGGACTTCCTCGACACCCTCACCAGCGGCCAGCGCGAACGCTTCACCGGCCGCTGCCCCGAAGCCATACTGCTCTCCCGGCAGCTCACCGCCGCCGAAAGCAACCGCTCCAGACGCGCCCAGCGAAAACCCCTGACCAACGGGGAGGCCCGCCGCGCGCTCAAGCACTCCCGGCTCACCGCCCGCCGCATCCGCGAGGACGGCGACCCGCTCCACGGCAGTTACGCACCACCGTGCCGATCCTGTTCGGCACTCCTCTCCCACTTCGGCGTACGCCCCGTCGACCTCACCACCACCGGCGCCGCGACCACCGCCGAGAAGGGCTGACCGCCCACCGATGCACGACCAGCTCCCGCACCTTCCGCAGCAGCACGCCTCCACCACCCGCTTCCCCGTCGCCGTCGACGCCGCCCTCCGCGAAGCGGGGTGGCAGCCCGGGCGCTGGGACATCCGGCAGGCCGAGGAGTGGGCCGACGCCCTGCGCGCCCACACCTCGCCCGCCGGGCACCGGCACGCGGTGTTCCCGGCGGCGGTCGAGGCCTGGGCGGAGTTCGGCGCCCTCCGCATCACCGCGTCCGCACCCGGCCGGCACATCGCGCCCGCCGCCGTACGCATCGACCCGCTGCACGGGCTGCACCTCGCCCGGACCCTGGGCGACCTCGGACGCGCCCTGGAGACGGAGGTCGCGCCGCTCGGGGAGGAGGGGGAGGGACAGGCGGTCCTCGCCATCGACACCGAGGGCCGCGTCTACAGCATCGACCACACGGGGGACTGGTTCCTGGGGCCGGACATCGACGAGGCGCTGGCAACGCTGATCACGGGCACGCAGCCGGCACGCCTGACCAGCCCACCGGGCGCCTGAGCCACGTCTCGCCGGGCCCTGCTGTCCCCTTCCAGCCCGACGCACCCGCCTTCCGGCCCGTGCGCGCGCCCACCAAGCCCGGTCCGGCCGCCTTTCAGCCCGCGTACGCGCCCGGCGCTTGAGGACGGAGCCCGACCCGCCTCCAGCCCGTCCGGCGCTTGAGGACGGAACCGTCGCTCGGGACGAACGGGCACCATCACGTCCCCGGACGCGGAAAGGCCGCCGCTCCCCACCGCAAGGGTTCCGTCCTCAAACGCCGGACGGGCTGGGTGGTGGGCCCGCCCCGCCTCAGACGCCGGACGAGCCGGGGCGGCCAGACAGGCTGGGACGGCCAAGGCGGCCGGGCCGACTGGAAGGGCTGGTCAGACGGTCTCCGCCGGCCCCGCCCCGTCCGGTAGCACCGCCGACACCCGGAACCCACCCGCGTCCGTAGGGCCGGACACGAACACACCCCCCAGCCCCAGCACCCGCTCCCGCATCCCCACCAGCCCGTTCCCCCCGCTCGGCAGCCCCGCATCCGCCACCGCCGCGTCCGACGGACCGTTCTCCACCTGCATCGCGACCTCCGACTCCCGGTGCGCCAGCCGCACCCACGTCTTCGCCCCCGCCGCATGCTTGTGCACGTTCGTCAGCGCCTCCTGCACCACCCGGAACGCCGTCTGCTCGACCTCGGGCGCGTACGGGCGCAGCTCACCGTCCACCGACAGCTCCACCACCATCCCCGCCTGCCGCGACTGCGCCACCAGCGCCTCCAGCTCGCTCAGCCGGGGCCCGTCCTCCGACGCCGCCGCGGCGGCCGCCGCAGCCGCCTGCCCCACCGCCGCCAGCGGAACCGCACCTCCACCTCCACCCCCACCCGCCGCAGCGGGCGCGACCAGCGCGTCCCCGCTCCGCAGCACCCCCAGCATCTCCCGCAACTCCGCGAGCGCCTGCCGCCCCATGTCCCCCACCAGCGCCGCGTTCCGCACCGCCTTCGCCGGGTCCTTCGGCGCCACCGCCTGCAAGGCCGCCGCATGGACCACCATCAGACTCACCCGGTGGGCCACCACGTCATGCATCTCCCGCGCGATCCGGGTCCGCTCCTCCGTACGCGCCCACTCGGCCCGCTCCTCCGCCCGGTCCGCCAGCAGCGACAGCTCCCGCTCCAGCGAGTCCGCCCGCTCCCGCAGGCTCTCCATCAACCGGCGCCGCGCCCCTATGTAGAGGCCGAACAACACCGACGGAGCCGTCAGCCCCACCGCCATGAACACCGACACCAGGGGCACATACCAGTCCCCCGGACCAAAATCGGCCTCCTCGGCCACGGTCTGCCGCAGCCGCACATAGGTGACGATGAACGTCCCCACCAACGACATCCCCGCCAGTACGACGGTGATCCGGCGCGGCACCTCGGACGCGGCCAGCGTGTACAGGCCCACCAGGGCCATCAGGAAGCCCATCTCGGCGGGCGTCATCGCGATCGTCACCAGCACCACGGCGATCGGCCACCGCCGACGCACCAGCAGCACCGAGCCGGCCAGCAGCCCGAACCCCACACCCAACGACACCGGCAACCCGGTGTTCCGGGCGAACTCCACCCCCTCCAGGCCACACTCCAGCGCCGATACCAGCGCCAGTCCCACGTCCAGGGCGACACTGCGCCGCCGCTCCCACCACCAGTAGCCGCGGGTGGTCGATCCCGCCGCCTCCTGGTCTGCCCCCGTTGCGGTCATGGCATCCAGCCTACGGGCGTACGCATCCCATTTTCCGGTGACCGGCAACAGCACGTTCCGCGTTCGAACGAGCACGAAACACACGCCGATCGCCTGAAATGGCGAATCGCCCGCACTTTCGACCCGGGCGTCCGCATATCGGACGACGCTTTCCGTATGACAGAGACCACAAGCAAGTACGCCGACTTCGAGGGCTTACGCGCCCAGGCAGTGGCGCTGCGCCGGGAAGGCCTCAGCCGCCGCCAGATCCGCGACCGCCTCCACGTCGACAACAACGACATCCTCAACCGCCTCCTCCAGGGCGAGCCCGCCCCGGAGTGGACGAAGCGCCCGAACGCCAAGGACGACCTCCGGGAGAAGGCCCGGGAGCTGCGCCTCCAGGGCATGACGTACGACCAGATCCAGGTGGAGCTGGGGTGCTCGAAGAGTTCGATCTCGCTCTGGGTACGGGACCTGCCGAAGCCCGAGCGCAGGCGCACCCGCGAGGAGTCCTCCGCCATCGGGCGGCGCGGCTGGGAAGCGACACTCGAACGGCGTGACGCCGAGCGCCAGGCACAGAAGCAGAAGGCCGCGGACGAGGTCGGCGCGATGACCGACCGCGAACTCTTCCTCCTGGGCGTCGGCCTCTACTGGGCGGAGGGCTCCAAGTCCAAGCCGTACCGCACCCAGGAGCGGGTCACCTTCGTCAACAGCGACCCCGGCATGATCGAGGTCTTCCTCGCCTGGCTCCGCCTCCTGGGAGTGGACGATGAGCACCTTCGCTTCCATGTGCTGATCCACGAGACGGCGGACGTCTCGGCCGCCGAGCAGTTCTGGGCCGCGCTCACCGGTGCCGGGCCTGCGGCATTCGGTAAAACGTCACTCAAGAAGCACACCCCGAAGACGAACCGGAAGAACGTCGGCGAGAACTACCGAGGCTGCCTCGCGGTACGTGTCCTGAAAAGCGCCGAGCTGTACCGTCGCATCGAGGGCTCCTGGTGCGGCATAGTAGGGGCTGCACTTAAGTCCAGCCCATCAAAGCGGACATAGGTGACTTACCATCCCGGGTCGTCTAATGGTAGGACAAATAGTTTTGGTCTATTGAATGAGGGTTCGATTCCTTCCCCGGGAGCACCTCACGCGGGCCCCGACCACACCGGTCGGGGCCCGCCCCCATTCCACGCCGAAACACCCCCGGTATCCTGCGGATGACCACCACCCGAAGCCGAAGGGCACACCCGTGAGCGCAACCAGCCCGGCAGCCGTCGTCGTCCTCGCAGCGGGTGAGGGCACCCGCATGAAGTCGAAGACCCCCAAGGTCCTGCACGAGATCTCCGGGCGCTCGCTCGTCGGACATGTCGTCGCCGCCGCCCGTGAGCTGGACCCCCAGCACCTCGTCGTGGTCGTCGGCCACGCCAGTGAGCAGGTCACCGCGCACCTGAACGCCGGCGACGCCCCCGTGCGCACCGCCTTCCAGGCCGAGCAGAACGGGACCGGGCACGCCGTCCGCATGGGGCTCGACGAGCTCGGCGGGTCCGTCGACGGCACCGTGATCGTCGTCTGCGGCGACACCCCGCTGCTCTCCGGCGAGACGCTCGGCGCGCTCGCCGCCACCCACGCGGCCGACGCCAACGCGGTCACCGTCCTGACCGCCGAGGTCCCGGACTCCACCGGGTACGGGCGCATCGTGCGCGACCCCGCCACCGGGGCGGTCACCGAGATCGTCGAGCACAAGGACGCCACCGACGAGCAGCGGGCGATCCCGGAGATCAACTCCGGGGTGTTCGCGTTCGACGGGTCGCTCCTGGCCGACGCGCTGGGCAAGGTGCGCACCGACAACAGCCAGGGCGAGGAGTACCTCACCGATGTGCTGTCGATCCTGCGCGAGGCGGGCCACCGGGTCGGGGCTTCCGTGGCGGGCGACCACCGCGAGATCCTCGGCATCAACAACCGGCTCCAGCTCGCCGAGGCGCGCCGGCTGCTGAACGAGCGGCTGCTGGAGCGGGCGATGCTCGCGGGCGTGACCGTCGTGGACCCGGCGTCCACGCTGATCGACGCGACGGTGACGTACGAGCGTGACGCCGTCGTGCACCCGGGTACGCAGCTGCTCGGCTCCACCCATCTCGCGGAGGACAGCGAGGTGGGGCCGAATTCCCGGCTCAGGGACACCGTCGTACGGGCCGGGGCCCGCGTCGACAACTCCGTGACGGACTCGGCCGAGGTGGGGCCGGGGGCGTCGGTGGGGCCGTACGCGTATCTGCGGCCGGGGACGCGGCTGGGGACGAAGGCCAAGGCCGGTACGTTCGTGGAGCTGAAGAAGACCGTCGTCGGCGAGGGCACCAAGGTTCCGCACCTGAGCTATGTCGGTGACGCGACGATCGGTGATCACACCAACATCGGTGCGGCCAGCGTGTTCGTGAACTACGACGGGGTCGCCAAGCACCACACGACGATCGGCTCCCACTGCCGTACCGGTGCGGACAATATGTTTGTGGCACCCGTCACGGTCGGGGACGGTGTCTACACCGCCGCCGGGTCGGTCATCACGAAGGACGTGCCCGCCGGTTCGCTGGCCGTGGCGCGGGGCCAGCAGCGGAATATCGAGGGTTGGGTGGCCCGGAAGCGTCCGGGCAGCGCCGCCGCTCAGGCTGCTCAGGTGTCGTCGCAGGAGCACGACAGCGAAAGCTGACCGGAAACAGGTGCGCCGGTGACGGCGTACCGTGATAGATGCTCACCCATTTCGGCTGGCTCGTTGCACATCGGGACCTATGCGTGCAGCGCCAGATACACGTCTGAGGAGACTGTGCTGTGACCGGGATCAAGACGACCGGCGAGAAGAAACTGATGCTCTTCTCCGGCCGCGCCCACCCCGAGCTGGCCGAGGAGGTCGCACATCAACTGGGTGTCGGTCTCGTGCCGACGAAGGCCTTCGATTTCGCCAACGGTGAGATCTATGTGCGGTTCCAGGAGTCGGCGCGTGGTGCGGACTGTTTCCTGATCCAGAGCCACACGGCTCCGATCAACAAGTGGATCATGGAACAGCTGATCATGCTGGACGCGCTGAAGCGCGCGTCGGCCCGTTCCATCACGGTGATCGTGCCGTTCTACGGGTACGCCCGTCAGGACAAGAAGCACAAGGGCCGTGAGCCGATCTCGGCGCGGCTGGTGGCGGACCTGATGAAGGCGGCGGGTGCGGACCGGATTCTCACGGTCGATCTGCACACGGACCAGATCCAGGGCTTCTTCGACGGTCCGGTGGACCACCTGTTCGCGCTGCCGATCCTGGCGGACTACGTGGGCGCCAAGGTCGACCGCTCGAAGCTGACGATCGTGTCGCCGGACGCGGGCCGCGTGCGGGTCGCCGACCGCTGGTGCGACCGGCTGGACGCGCCGCTGGCGATCGTGCACAAGCGCCGTGACAAGGACGTGCCGAACCAGGTCAGCGTCCACGAGGTCGTCGGCAACGTCGAGGGCCGGGTCTGTGTGCTGGTCGACGACATGATCGACACGGGTGGCACGATCTGCGCGGCCGCGGACGCGCTGTTCGCGCACGGTGCGGAGGACGTCATCGTGACGGCGACGCACGGTGTGCTCTCGGGTCCGGCGGCGGACCGGCTGAAGAACTCGAAGGTGAGCGAGTTCGTGTTCACGGACACGCTGCCGACCCCGGGTGAGCTGGAGCTGGACAAGATCACCGTGCTGTCGATCGCGCCGACGATCGCGCGTGCGGTGCGTGAGGTGTTCGAGGACGGTTCGGTGACGAGCCTCTTCGAGGAGCAGGGCTGACATCAGGCCCTGTGGCCTGCTGTTGATCCACTTTGGGGTGCGGCCTCCCCGCCGGGTAGACTCAGTGAGTTGCTCGGCGAGGGAGGCCGTACCTGTGTGTACGGCGAGTCCGTTATCGACGCGCTCTTCGTAGCAGGCCTGTCGTGGGCCGGGTGACCGTTCGAGTTCCGTCACCCGACGGCTCTCCCACCTGACGAGGAGTGCAACATGGCTGAGATCAAGCTCGCCACCGAGGTCCGTACCGAGTTCGGCAAGGGCGCCGCCCGTCGTATCCGCCGTGCCAACCAGGTTCCGGGCGTCGTCTACGGCCACGGCGCCGAGCCGGTCCACGTCACGCTGCCGGGTCACGACCTGCTGCTGGCGCTGCGTACGGCCAACGTGCTGATCGGTCTGGAGATCGACGGCAAGGACGCGCTGGTCATCCCGAAGGCCGTGCAGCGCAACCCCCTCAAGGGCACCATCGAGCACGTCGACCTGCTGACCGTGAAGCGCGGCGAGAAGGTCAACGTGGAGATCGCGGTGCACGCCGAGGGCGACCTGGCGCCGGGCGCCAACCTGCTGGAGTTCGTCCAGAACACGCTGCTCGTCGAGGCCGAGGCCACCCACATCCCCGAGTCCGTGACGGTCTCCGTCGCGGGTCTGGACGCCGGTGACTCGATCGCCGCCAAGGACATCCCGCTGCCGAAGGGCTCCGTGCTCGCCGGTGACGAGGACGCCATCGTGATCCAGGTCGTGGCCGCGCAGGCCGAGGAGCCGTCGGCCGACGCCGAGGCCGAGACCGCCGAGGCCTGAGCCCTCGCCGTTCCCGTTCGACCTGCTTGACGTCGCGCCTGCTC
This sequence comes from Streptomyces sp. NPDC059452, assembly GCF_042750035.1. Taxonomy (NCBI): domain Bacteria; kingdom Bacillati; phylum Actinomycetota; class Actinomycetes; order Kitasatosporales; family Streptomycetaceae; genus Streptomyces; species Streptomyces sp. NPDC059452. The sequence goes on along the minus strand of NZ_JBHYVE010000014.1, from coordinate 41,201 downwards.
GACGTCGTGCCTGCTTCACGTTTCACCTGCCTGACGTTCCACCTGCTTGACTGACGGGGTGGTGGTTCCCTTCCGGGGAGCCGCCGCCCCGTTCGCCTGCCATCACCTGTACCTGATCCCCCTGTGCCTGTACGAGGAGACCGAGCGCTGATGTCCGACGCCACCGACCCCTGGCTCATCGTGGGCCTCGGCAACCCCGGCCCCGAGTACGCGGCGAACCGGCACAACGTCGGGTTCATGGTGGCCGATCTGCTGGCGACACGGATCGGCGGGAAGTTCAAGCGGGCGCAGAAGGCGCAGGCGCAGGTGGTGGAGGGCCGGATCGGTCCGCCGGGTCCGGGGAGCCGGCGGGTGGTCCTGGCGAAGCCGATGTCGTACATGAACCTGTCGGGTGGTCCGGTGACGGCGTTGCGGGACTTCTACAAGGTGCCGACGGATCATGTGGTGGCGGTCCATGACGAGCTGGACATCGATTACGGGATGCTGCGGCTGAAGCTGGGCGGCGGGGACAACGGGCACAACGGGCTGAAGTCGATGACGAAGTCGATGGGGCCGGACTACCACCGGGTGCGGTTCGGGATCGGACGGCCGCCGGGGCGGATGCAGGTGGCGGACTTCGTGCTGAAGGATTTCGGGTCGGTGGAGCGCAAGGAGCTGGCGTTCCTGGTGGACCGGGCGGCGGATGCGGTGGAGTGTCTGCTGGCGGAGGGGCTGGAGCGGGCGCAGAGCGCGTACAACTCCTGACATTCCTGTTGCTGGTGGGGCGTTTTTCGGCCACGAGTTGACCGGGGGCTGTGCTCTGGCCAAGGATCTGCCCCCATGAACTCCATGAAGCGGAGCTCTTTCCGGCGTGCGGCGCTCGTGGGTCTTCGGGTCGGTATGGGGCTGGTGGCTCTGGTGCTGCTGGTCGCGGGGGTGTGGTCGTCGTGGGGTACCGCGCACCATGTGGTCCTGGCCCAGGGGCGTGAGCACGGCACGCTGACGGTGACGGAGTGCGGTGCGGAGACCTGCACCGGCCGGTACGAGCCGGATGCGTTGTCGGCGGCGCGGGCGCGGGTGACGGTGGAGAGGTCGGTCGCGGCGGCGGAGGGTGACCGTTTTCCGGTGGTGGTGAAGCCCGGTTCCGATGTGGTGGTCCGCACGGGGGTGCCGGGCTTTCTGCATGCGTGGATGCCGCTGGGCGGGGCGATGGTGCTGGCCGGGTTGGTGATCGGCGGCGGGGTGCGGATGACGCGTACGGCGTGGGGGGTCGGAACGGCCGGGGCGGCCCTGCTGGTGGCGACGTTCGTCGCGCTGTAGCAGGGCCGCCCCTTTGACGTACGGGTGACGTACGGGTGACGTACGGCTGATGTACGGGTGACGTACGGCGTACTCAGCCGGTGTTGCGCAGGCCCGCCGCGACACCGTTCACGGTGAGCAGCAGGGCGCGCGCGAGCAGCGGGTCGGGCTCTTCGCCGTGTTCGGCGGCCTGGCGCTGGCGGGCGAGCAGGGATACCTGGAGGTAGGAGATCGGGTCCAGGTAGGCGTCGCGGATGGCGAAGGTCTGCTGGAGCGCCGGGCTGGTGCCGAGGAGTTCGGTGGAGCCGGTGACCTTGAGGACTTCCTTCACGGTGAGCGCGTGCTCGGCCTCGATGGCGTCGAAGACGTGCTTGAGCTCGTCGGGGACGAGTGTGTCGACGTAGTGGCGGGCGATGCGCAGGTCGGTCTTGGCGAGTGTCATCTCCACGTTGGAGAGGAAGTTCCGGAAGAAGTGCCAGTGCTCGTGCATCTCGTCGAGGACGGTGTCGAGTCCGGCTTCGCGCAGGGCCTTGAGGCCGGAGCCGACTCCGTACCAGCCGGGGACGATCTGGCGGGACTGGGTCCAGCCGAAGACCCACGGGATGGCGCGGAGTCCGTCGAGGGAGACGCCTGAGCCGGGGCGGCGGGAGGGCCGGGAGCCGAGGTGGAGGTCGGCGAGCTGGTCGACCGGGGTGGAGGCGAGGAAGTAGGCGGGGAGGTCGGGGTCCTCGACGAGCTTGCGGTAGGCGCTGTGGGCGGCGTCGGAGACGGTGTCCATGGCCGCGTCCCAGCGGGCGAGGGCTTCGTCGGACTGGCGGGGTGCGGTGTGGAGGGCGGAGGCCTGGAGGGTGGCCGCGACGGTGAGTTCCAGGTTCTCGCGGGCGAGGGCGGGGATGAGGTACTTGTCGGAGATGACCTCGCCCTGCTCGGTCACCTTGATCTCGCCCTCCAGGGTGCCCCAGGGCTGGGCGAGGATCGCGTCGTGGGAGGGGCCGCCGCCTCGGCCGACGGTGCCGCCGCGGCCGTGGAAGAGGCGCAGGCGTACGCCGTAGCGGTGGGCGACGTCGCGGAGGCGGCGCTGGGCGCGGTGGATCTCCCACTGGCTGGTGGTGATGCCGCCGAACTTGGAGGAGTCGCTGTAGCCGAGCATGACCTCCTGGACGTCGCCGCGCAGGGAGACGAGGCGTCGGTAGGAGGGGTCGGCGAGCATGGCGTCGAGGATGACGTCGGCGGCCTTGAGCTCGTCGGTGGTCTCCAGGAGGGGGACAATGCCGATCTTGGCCCAGCCCGCGTGGAGGTCGAGGAGTCCGGCTTCGCGGGCGAGGACGGCGGCGGCGAAGACGTCGTCGGCGCCCTGGCACATGGAGATGATGTAGGACTCGATGACTTCGGGGCCGAAGCGTTCGAAGGCTTCCTTGATGGTGTGGAAGACGCCGAGGGTCTTCTCGCCTGCCGCGTCGAGGGGTGCGGGGGTGGGGGCGAGGGGCCGGCGGGAGCGGAGTTCCTTGGCGAGGAGCTTCTGCCGGTAGTCGCGGGGCATGTCGGCGTAGCGCCAGGATTCTTCGCCGAGGCGGTCGAAGAGCTGGCCGAGTGCGTGGTGGTGGGCGTCGGCGTGTTCGCGTACGTCCATGGTGGCGAGCTGGAGGCCGAAGGCGGCGAGGGTGCGGATGGTGCGGTCCATGCGGCCGTCGGCGAAGAGGCCGCCGCGGTGTTCGCGCAGGGAGGTCTGGATGAGGGCGAGGTCGGCGAGGAGTTCGGAGGTGCCGAGGTAGTCGCAGCCGGGGCGGTGGGGGGTGCCCTTGGCGAGGCGCTCGCGGGTGTTGACGAGCTTCTGCCGGATGCAGGTGGCCTTGAGGCGGTAGGGCTCCTCGGCGTTCAGCCGCTTGTAGCGGGGGCTGATCTCGGGGAGGCGTTCCAGGTCGGCCTGGAGGGAGGTGAGGAGCTCGTCGGTGGCTCCGGTGTAGCGGATGGAGTTGGAGAGCAGGCCGCGCAGGTAGTCGATGAGTTCGAGTGCGTCGGTGATGCCGTGTTCGTGCTGGAGGATGAGGACGTCCCAGGTGACGGCGGGGGTCACGTTGGGGTTGCCGTCGCGGTCGCCGCCGATCCAGGTGCCGAAGGTGAGGGGGCGGGTGCCGGCGGGGAGTTCGACGCCGACGCGCTCCAGTTCGGCGGCGAGGTCTTCGAGGACGTCGCCGACGGCGTTGGCGTGCAGTTCGTCGAGGTAGTAGATGGCGTTGCGGGCCTCGTCGGCGGGCTCCGGGCGGACGACGCGGAGTTCGTCGGTCTGCCAGATGAGGTCGATGTTCTCGGCGAGCCGGAGGTCGTGGCGGCGGCGGTCGGCCTCGATGACCGGGGTCTCCAGGAGCTCGGCGATGCGGCGGAGCTTGTTGAGGACGGAGCGGCGGGCGGCCTCGGTGGGGTGGGCGGTGAAGACGGGCCGGACGTTGAGGTTCTTGACCGTCTCGCGCAGGTGGTCGGGGTCGGCGTCCTTGAGCCGGTCGGCGGTGCGGGCCAGGAGCCCGCCCTCGGCGGCGCGGCGGTCGCGCATCTCGTGGGCGCGGTGGACCTGCTCGGTGACGTTGGCGAGGTGGAAGTAGGTGGAGAAGGCGCGCACGAGCTGTGCGGCGGTCTCCAGGTCGGTGTCGCCGAGGAGTTCGGCCGCCGCTTCGCCGTCGGTGCGGGTCAGGGCGCGTACCCGCTCGACGAGGTCGAGGAGTTCCTGGCCTTCCTGGCGTACGAGGGTCTCGCCGAGGAGGTCGCCGAGGCGGCGGATGTCGGCGCGCAGCTCGGGGCTGGCGGCGGGGGTCTGGTCGGCACTGCTCACAGTGTGCGGCTCCTTGCAGTGAATGAGGAGGTGCGTCGCTTCGGCGTCTCCCGGTGGTGGTGATGGCGGTGGGAGGCGCGTGGCGGGGGACGGGGCCCTGCGGCAGGCAGCGGTGCTGTCGCCACGCCCCGACGAGCGGGTGCGGACCGCGCTGTCCGACCCTTCCAGGATAGGTGTCGTCGCCTTCGGCGTGTCCGCGAGCCCTGGTGGGGTCCGCGGGCGGTGCCGTCGGCTTCTGGGGCCTACCCGTCGGGCGGGCGGAGTACCGCGTGCGACGGGCTGGACCGGCCTCTCGTGTTGTGGGGCCCGTCACTGTCATACTTACCAAGCCGTAGGTTACGGAACCGTAGCCACGGCCGTCCCGTACTGCTTCCTCACCCTCCGGGGGACTCCCCTATGCCGTCCACTCCCCATGTGATCGACGAGACCGGCCCATCCGCCACCGCCTCGCCCCTTCCGCCCGCGACGCTCGGCGGGGAGAAAAAGAGGTCGATCGAGCAGCTCGCGCTGCTGGCGTTCATCGTGGTGCCGTTCGTGGCGCTGGTGGCGGCGGTGCCGCTGGCGTGGGGCTGGGGGGTGAGCTGGCTCGACATCGGTCTGATGGTGGCGATGTACTTCATCGGCTGTCACGGGATCACGATCGGTTTCCACCGGTACTTCACGCACGGTTCGTTCAAGGCGAAGCGTCCGCTGCGGATCGCGCTGGCCGTGATGGGTTCGCTGGCGGTGGAGGGGCCCCTGGTGCGGTGGGTGGCCGATCACCGCAAGCACCACAAGTTCTCGGACGCGGAGGGTGACCCGCATTCGCCGTGGCGGTTCGGGGAGAGTCTGCCGGCTCTGATGAAGGGGCTGTGGTGGGCGCATATCGCGTGGATGTTCGATGAGGAGCAGACTCCGCAGCAGAAGTACGCCCCCGATCTGATCAAGGACCCGGCGATCCGGGGGATCTCGCGCCACTTCCTGTCCTTCACGATCGTCTCGCTGGCGATTCCCCCGCTGGTCGGGGGCCTGGTGACGATGTCGTGGTGGGGTGCGGCGACGGCCTTCTTCTGGGGTTCGCTGGTACGGGTGGCGCTGCTGCACCATGTGACGTGGTCGATCAACTCGATCTGCCACGCGGTGGGCAAGCGCCCCTTCAAGTCGCGTGACCGTTCGGGGAACGTGTGGTGGCTGGCGGTGCTGTCGTGCGGCGAGTCGTGGCACAACCTGCACCACGCGGACCCGACGAGTGCGCGGCACGGGGTGATGCGGGGCCAGATCGACTCCAGCGCCCGGCTGATCCGCTGGTTCGAGAAGCTGGGCTGGGCGTACGACGTGCGGTGGCCGGACGCGGCCCGTATCGACTCCCGGCGCACGCCTGTACCGGCCGACCCGGCATGATTGACGACGTGGCGACCGACTCCAGCAGCGAAAAGAGCAGACCGGCCTCCTCCCGGCGGGCCCGGCGGGTCCGGATGACGGGCAAGGAGCGCCGCGAGCAGCTGCTGGACATCGGCCGCGCCCTCTTCGCCGACAAGGGGTTCGAGGGCACGTCGGTGGAGGAGATCGCGGCCCGCGCCGGGGTCTCCAAGCCGGTGGTGTACGAGCACTTCGGTGGCAAGGAGGGCCTGTACGCGGTGGTGGTCGACCGCGAGATGCGCCAGCTGCTGGACATGGTGACGGGGGCGCTCACGGCGGGGCATCCGCGTGAGCTGCTGGAGCAGGCGGCGTTCGCGCTGCTGGACTACATCGAGTCGTACACGGACGGTTTCCGCATCCTGGTGCGGGACTCCCCGGTGGCGCAGTCGACGGGTACGTTCGCGTCGCTGATCAGCGATATCGCCACGCAGGTGGAGGACATCCTGGGCCTGGAGTTCAAGGCCCGCGGCTTCGACCCGAAGCTGGCCCCGCTGTACGCGCAGGCGCTGGTGGGGATGGTGGCGCTGACCGGCCAGTGGTGGCTGGACGTCCGCAAGCCGAAGAAGGCGGAGGTCGCGGCGCACCTGGTGAACCTGTGCTGGCACGGGCTGGAGAACCTGGAGTCGAAGCCGCGGCTGATAGGGCACCGGAAGAGCTGATTACGGCTGAGCACGTAACCCTTCCGCAGTTCGTCACCCGTTGTGATGACGTGTGCGGATTTCCCGCCGTAGTGTGGTCGGCAGGGCAGAGGATTCGTCCATGGGAGGAACCATGACCGCCGCGCTCAGCTCACGCTGGCCGGTGCCCCCGCAGGACGGATACACCGTGGACGATCTGTTCACGCTGCCCGATCTCCCGCCGCACACACAGCTGATCGACGGGAGCCTGGTTTTCGTGAGTCCGCAGCGACTGTTTCACAGCACGGTGATCGATCTGGTGGTGACGGGGCTGCGCGCCACGGCACCTGCGGAGATGAAGGTCCGCCGCCAGATGACCGTCGTGCTGGACCGGCGGAACGGGCCGGAGCCCGATATCTCCGTCGTGCGGACCGAGGCGGTCACCGGGCCGGACGTGACCCGGTACCAGGCCGCCGACGTCCTCCTCGCCGTGGAAGTCGTCTCCCCCGACTCCGAGGCCCGCGACCGTGAGGCCAAGCCGCACAAGTACGCGACCGCCGGTATCCCGCACTTCTGGCTGGTGGAGATGACGGGCACCGACCAGCACCCCGTCGTACGGGTCTACGAGCTGGACCCGGTGACGAAGGCGTACGCGCTGACGGGCATCCACCATGACCGGCTGAAGACGGGCGTGCCGTTCCCCGTGGACATCGACATCTCGGCGGACGCGCTCAAGGAACTGTAGGGCTCACGACCCGGCGGGGTCCGGCTCCAGGAACTCCAGGCGGTTGCCGGCCGGGTCGTGGGCGTAGAAGCGGCGGTGGCCCGGGAGGTTCCCGTCCCATTCGGTGGGGACGCCGTGGGCCTCCAGGCGGGCCGCGTACTCCTCGATTCCCGTCACGCGCAGGCCCGGGTGGGCCTTTCTCGCGGGGCGGAAGTCCTGTTCGATGCCCAGGTGGAGCTGGACCGGGCCGGACTGGAACCAGCAGCCGCCACGGGCGGCGAGCGCCGGGGGTTTCGGGATCTCCGTCATGCCCAGGGCGCCGGTGTAGAAGGCGCGCAGGGCGAGTTCGGAGCCGGGTGGGGCGGCGAGCTGTACGTGGTCGATGGCGGCGAGGCCCACATGCGCGGTCATCGCTTCTCCTTGCGGGCGACGGCGAAGATGCGGCGGAACGGGAAGACCGTGCCGTACGGGCCCGGGGGGTAGGCCTCGCGCAGCAGGTCGCGGTATTCGGTGAGGAAGGCTTCGCGGGCCTCGGGGTCGTCGGCCAGGGCGGTGAGGACGGGGCGCAGGGCGGTGCCCTTGACCCAGTCCAGGACCGCGTCCTCGCCGTGCAGGGTCTGGAGGTAGGTGGTCTCCCAGACGTCCGCCGCGCAGCCCAGGTCGCGGAGGCGGGTGAGGTAGTCGGCGGGGTCCAGGACGGCGGCGGTGCGGTCGCCGGTGGAGTGGAGGCGGGGGCGCCAGCGGTCGGAGTCGCGGAGGCGGGCCAGGAGGGTGTGGCTGGGGGCGGTGAAGTTGCCGGGGACCTGGAAGGCGAGGGTGCCGCCGGGGGCGAGGGCGTCGAGCCAGCGGGGGAAGTACGTGGCGTGGCCGGGAATCCACTGGAGCGCGGAGGTGGAGACGATCAGGCCGTACGTCTCGGTGGGCGTCCAGGTCGCCGCGTCGGCCGCCACGAAGTCGAGCAGGGGCGGGCGGGCGTGGGCGGCGGCCTCGGCGAGCATCTGCGGGGAGCTGTCGTAGCCGGTGATACGGGCCTGGGGCCAGCGCTCGGCGAGGAGTGCGGTGACGTTTCCGGCGCCGCAGCCGAGGTCCGCGATCCGGGGTGCCGGGTGGCCGGGGAGGTCGCCGATCCGGGCCAGGAGGTCCTGGAAGGGGCGGGTGCGGTGGTCCGCGTGGCGCAGGTACTGCCGCGGATCCCAGGTGGGTTCGGGAGTGGGCGTCATGGAGAACAGGATCCCCCGCCCAATATCTTGATGTCAAGACACTTGAATTCAAGAGACTTCACGTCGACAGACCCTCTACACTGATCCACATGGAGGACGAGGTCGACCGACTGGTCGCAGCATGGCGCCGCGAGCGCCCCGACCTCGACGTGGAACCACTCGAGGTGCTCAGTCGCGTCTCCCGCCTGGCACGCCACCTCGACCGGGCCCGCCGCATAGCGTTCGCCGAGCACAACCTGGAGCCGTGGGAGTTCGACGTACTCACCTCGCTGCGCCGGGCCGGTGCCCCCTACCAGCTCTCCCCCGGGCAGCTCCTGACCCAGACGCTGGTCACCTCGGGCACGATGACCAACCGTATCGACCGGCTCACCAAGAAGAACCTCGTGGAGCGGCTGCCCGACCCCAGCGACCGGCGCGGGGTCCTGGTCCGGCTGACCGCCGAGGGGCGGGACAAGGCCGATCAGTCACTGGCCGGGCTGCTCGACCAGGAGCGGGCCATCCTCGGCGAGCTCTCCCGCCACCAGCGCGGCGAACTGGCCGGGCTGCTACGCCAGTTGACTGCCCCGTTCGACAACGTCCCCGGCTAGCCGGGCCGCCCCCACGGGCTCCGCGGGGCCGACCCCCGCCCGCCGGGCCAGCGCCACGGCGGCGAGCGTCGAGTGCACCCCGAGCTTGCCCAGCACGTTCTGCATGTGCGTACGGACCGTGTGCGGGGAGAGGAACAGCCGCTCCGCCACCGCCTTCCGCCCCAGCCCCGCCACCATGCAGCGCAGCACCTCGCGCTCGCGGGGCGTCAGGGACTCCACCAGCTGCTCGCTCTCGGTGCGGTGCTTGCGGGTCGCGGTCAGCTCCCGCAGGACGCCGGTCAGCAGGGCGGGCGGCAGATGCGTCTCGTCGCGCAGCACACCCCGTATCACCGTGAGCAGCCGTTGCAGCGAGCAGTCCTTCGCCACCCAGCCCGAGGCCCCCGCCTGGAGCGCCCGGGCCGCGCGGCGCGGGTCGTCCCGCTCCGCGAGCACCACCGAGCGGACGGCGGGCCGGGCCTCGCGGACCCCGGCCACCAGCGAGATGCCGTCGACGGCACCGGGCTCCTCCTGCCGGGGCAGGGAGAGCGCCGGAGCGCCGCCCCCGGTGGTCAGGGCGCCCAGCTCGGCGTCGACCAGGATCGCGTCGTACGGGCGCCCCTCGGCCGCCGCGCGCTCCAGTGCCCGCAGCGCGGCCGGGCCGCTGCCCGCCGCCGCCACGTCCACGTCCGGTTCGGCCGCGAGGGCCGCGGCGAGGGACTCGGCGAAGATGCGGTGGTCGTCGACCACCAGAACCCGGATTCGACCCACAGAGAAACCCCCATCGGTGGGGGCGGACAGCTGCGGGTACGGCGCCTGGAACGTCCGGGCGGCCCGTGGTGCTCCGACCGCCGTCGTATGCACCGCCTGCCGCCCCGCTCCGGGCGCCGTACCCGACTCTCTCGCCCCCTGATTCGGCACCGGCCCCCACCGGTGCTGGGATCAGCGTACGGGCGGGGGCCGGAGGGGGAAGGCGATTCGCGGAACTGGTGGCCCGGGGTGAATACCCGGGTGCTTATGGTGGGGTTCATGTTCCGTCTTGAGACAGAAGTGGACAAAGAACGTCACCGCCTGTTGAGCAACCGCCTGCAGGAGGACAACGTCGCGGCCTCACCCGCCCTGCACGCCCTGCTCGCCACCTCCGCCGAGCACGAAACCCCGCTGGAGGTCTGGGCCTTGGACGAGGACGGGGCCGTCGCCGGCGGGCTGACCGGGCGGACCTGGGCGTACTGGCTCCATGTCGATCTGCTCTGGGTCGACGCCCGCCATCGCGGCTCCGGCCTCGGTACGCGGCTGCTCGCCGAGGCCGAGCGGGTGGCCCGCACGGAACGGGCCTGCACCCGCTCCCGGCTGGAGACCTGGGACTTCCAGGCCCCGGAGTTCTACCGGAAGCAGGGGTACGAGGAGATCGGCCGGGTCGAGGACTACCCGCCCGGCGTCACCGAGTTCATCCTGACCAAGCGGCTCTGAACAGCCCTTATACGTAAGCCCGTTTCAGCTACGCAAGCCCGGTTGAGCTGCGTAAGCCCGGTTCAGGCGCGTAAGCCCGGTTCAGCTACGCGAGAGGACAGTTCAGCTACGCGAGGGCAGTTCAGCGCAGTCGGCGCGCTCCCGCCGACGGGACCGCCGCGAAGATCCCCGGCGCCGCGTGCCCTGCCCCGGCGAACGCCTTCGTGACGGCCCCGGCCACCGCGTCGGCCGCCGCCGCCTCCACCAGCACGATCGCCGAACCGCCGAAGCCCCCGCCGGTCATCCGCGCCCCGAGCGCCCCGGCCCCCCGCGCCGACGAGACCGCGAGGTCCAACTCCGGGCAGGAGACCCGCAGATCGTCCCGGAGCGAGCGGTGGCCCTCGTCCAGGACCGGGCCCGCAGCCCGTACCTCGCCCGCGTCCAGCAGTGCGATGACCTGCCCGACCCGGCGGTTGTCGCCGACGACATGGCGTACGTAGCGGATGACGGACTCGTCCGCCCCGGCGTCGGCGAGGGTGGCGAGGGCCGTGCCGAGGTCCTCGTACGGGAGGTCCCGCAGGGTGGGTATCCCCAGCAGCCGGGCGCCCTCCTCGCAGCCGGTCCGGCGCTCCGCGTACGCCCCGTCGCCGAGCGCGTGCTTCACCCGGGTGTCGACGACCAGGAGCGTGAGGCCCTGGGCGGCCAGGTCGAAGGGGACCTGACGCAGGGTGAGGTCACGGGTGTCCAGGTGCAGGGCGTGGCCCTCGGTGCAGCAGGCCGAGGCCATCTGGTCCATGATCCCGCAGGGCACGCCGACGAAGTCGTTCTCGGCGCGGCGCCCGATGACGGCCAGTTCGGGTCCGCTCAGGCCGAGGTGGAACAGGTCGTTGAGGGCGAGCGCGGTGACGGTCTCCAGGGCGGCGGAGGAGGAGAGCCCGGCGCCCGTGGGGACCGTGGAGGTCAGGGCGATGTCCGCACCCGTGACCGGGTGCCCGGCCGCGCGGAGCGCCCAGACCACACCCGCCGGGTAGGCGGCCCAGCCATGGCCGGAGTGCGGGGCCGGCTCGTCGACGCGGAGGGAGACGACACCGCCGGGCACGTCGGAGGAGTACAGCCGCAGGACTCCGTCCGTACGGGGGGAGACGGCAGCGCGGGCGGTGTGCGGGAGGGCGAGCGGCAGGACGAAGCCGTCGTTGAAGTCGGTGTACTCGCCGATGAGGTTCACCCGTCCGGGTGCCGCCCATACGCCGTGGGGTTCACCCCCGTACAGCTCGGTGAAGGTGGTGGCGGGGTCGGGCCCGGTCTGTCCGGGGGTCTCGGTCATGGGGTGGTGGACTCCTGTCGGCGGGCGAACTCCCAGGCGTCGGCGACGATTCCGGCCAGATCGGCGCGGGAGGGCTGCCAGCCGAGGCGTTCGGTGGCGGTGGCGGCGGAGGCGACGAGGACGGCCGGGTCGCCGCCCCGGCGCGGGGCCGGGGTCTCGGGGACGGGGTGGCCGGTGACCTTGCGGACGGTCTCGATGACCTCGCGGACCGAGAAGCCGTTGCCGTTGCCGAGGTTGCAGATCAGGTGCTCGCCGGGGGCGGCCGCGTCCAGGGCGAGGAGGTGGGCCTCGGCGAGGTCGGCGACATGGATGTAGTCGCGGACGCAGGTGCCGTCGGGGGTGGGGTAGTCGTCGCCGTAGACGGAGATCGACTCCCGCTTGCCCAGGGCCACTTGGAGGACGAGCGGGACGAGGTGCGACTCGGGCGTGTGGCGCTCGCCGCAACTTCCGTACGCCCCGGCCACGTTGAAGTAGCGCAGCGAGACGGCGGCCAGTCCGTGGGCGGTGGCCTCGCCGCTGATCATGTGGTCGACGGCGAGCTTGGAGGCGCCGTACGGGCTGGTGGGGGCGGTGGGGTCGGTCTCGGTGATGGGGGTGGAGACCGGTTCGCCGTAGGTGGCGGCGGTGGAGGAGAAGACGAGGGTGCGCACCCCGTGCTCGCGCATCGCGGCGAGGAGGGCGGTGGTGCCGCCGACGTTGTTGACCCAGTACTTCTCGGGGTCCACGACGGATTCGCCGACCTGGGAGTACGCAGCGAAGTGCAGGACCCCGTCGTAGGAGGGGTCGAGGTGGCGGGCGGCGTCCTGGATGCGGCCCTCGATGAAGGCGGCCCCGGCCGGGACGCCCGCACGGAAACCGGTGGAGAGGTCGTCCAGGACGGTGACCGTGTGCCCGGCCTCCAGCAGGTGCTGGGCGACCACGCTGCCGACGTATCCGGCACCGCCGGTGACCAGGTACTTCTTGCGGGTCTCGCTCACGTGCCGGGGGTTGCTCACGTTCTGGGGGTTGCTCACGTTCTGGGGGTTGCTCATTCGCTCGCTACCTCTCGCAGTCGCTGGGCCGCGGCCTCCGGCGGCACGTCGTTGATGAACACACTCATGCCGGACTCGGAACCCGCGAGGAACTTCAGCTTGCCGGAGGTCCGGCGAATGGTGAAAAGCTCCAGGTGCAGGGCGAACTCCTCCCGTCCGGGGACCCCGTACGGCGCCTGGTGCCAGGCGGAGATGTACGGGGTCGGCGGCTCGCCGGGTCCGAAGATCCGGTCGAAGCGCCTCAAGAGTTCCAGATAGACCTGTGGGAACTCTGTCCGCGCTGCCTCGTCGAGGGCGGGCAGGTCGGGGACGCGGCGGCGGGGGTGCAGATGGACCTCGTAGGGCCAGTGCGCCGCGTACGGGACGTAGGCGATCCAGTGGTCGGTGGCGAGGACGACCCGGGTGCCGTCCTTCTCCTCGCGGGCGACCACGTCGTCGAAGAGGTTGCCCCCGGTCTCCTCGCGGTGGCGGGCGGCGGAGGCGAGCATCAGCTCGGTGCGGGGGGTGACGAAGGGGTAGCCGTAGATCTGGCCGTGCGGGTGGCCGAGGGTGACGCCGATCTCGGCGCCGCGGTTCTCGAAGCAGAAGACCTGGGTGACCTGGTCGAGCGCGGAGAGTTCGGCGGTGCGGTCGGTCCAGGCGGCGAGGACGAGCGCGGCCTGTCCCTCGGTGAGGGAGGCGAAGGAGGCGTCGTGGTCGGAGGTGAAGCAGACGACCTCGCAGCGGCCGGAGTCCCCGGCGAGGGAGGGGAAGCGGTTCTCGAAAACGGCGACGTCGTAGTGGCTGTCGGGGATCTCGCCGGAGCTGCTCCCCTCACGGCTGGGGCAGAGCGGGCAGGCGTCGGCCGGCGGGTGGTAGGTGCGGGCCTGGCGGTGCGAGGCGATGGCGACCGCGTCACCGAGGAGGGGATCGCGGCGGATCTCCGAGGAGGTCGAAACGGCGTCGAGCGGGCGCCGGTCGACGGCCTCACGGACGGTGTCGTCCGCGGAGTCGTAGTAGATCAGCTCGCGGCCGTCTGCGAGGCGCGTAACCGTCTTCTTCACCAGGGTCCTCCACCCGTTCCCTCCAGCCAACATAAGCGCACACAACAAACCATAATCAAACATGCGCGTCAATGGAGCGGGGCCGGGCGGATGGGGTCGCGTACGCCGACAGTCACGTACGCCGACAGCCGCGTACGTCGATATACGTTGATGTACGCCGATGGGTCAGCCCGGCGTGATGCCCGGCCCCCGCACCGCGCCCGCACGCCCGTCCGCCGCCCGGTCCAGCAGTCCCGTACGGGCCGCGAGGGCGGCCGCCTCCAGCCGGGAGCCGACGCCCAGCTTCATCAGGACGCGCTGGACGTGGGTACGCGCGGTACTCGGCGCGATCCGCATCCCGGCCGCGATCAGCCGGGTGTCCTCGCCCTCGGCGACCCGGACCAGCACCTCCGCCTCGCGCGGGGTCAGCATCCGGAGCAGGCGGCGGCCCTCGTCGTCGGGCTGGGCCGCCGGGTTGAGGAGCTCGGCGAAGGCGGCGCGCAGAAGCTGCGGGGCGATCGCGCTCTCCCCCGCCCGCGCCTTCAGCATCGCCCGCTCGACGCCCTCGATGCGCTCGTCGTGGCGGACGTACCCCGCCGCCCCGGCCGCGAAGGCCGCGGCGATCCCGCGCGGGCTCGGCACCGGGCCGAGCACCACCACCGCCACCTGCGGGCGCTCCTGGCCGATGCGCACGATCGGGTCGAAGACCCCCGGGGCGGCGGGCGACGCCGTACCGAAGAGACAGACCTCCGGGGCCCTGCTGACCACCAGCTCCGCCGACCCGGCCGTCGGGGCGGCCGCCGCGAGCACCCGGTGCCCGCGCAGTTTCAGCGCCGAGGCGAGTGCCTCGGCGAGCAGGCGGTGATCATCGACCACCATGAGCCGCACGCTCATCGATCAAGGGCCTTTCGTTTGGGTCAGGTCGGATCAGGGAGCGGGGTCCGGTGCGTGCAGCTGCAAGGCGGAGGAAGGAGTCGACGCGGAGCGTCGGCGACCGACGACAACGCAGCAGATGTGCGTGCCGGGGCCCGTGAGCCCGGCATGATCCAAACGAAAGGCCCCCACCCCCAAGTGCCCGTAAATGACGCGGATACCGGCCCCCCGGCTTCCTGACCCCGGCAAGCTACACGCTTGTTCGACGTTGTGGGTCCCTTACCGGGGAGAAGCCCCCAGAATGCCGAATTCTGCGCCATTCAGGGCTACTTGAGCGACGGAAAACGATCAGCCCTGCCGGACGGCGACCGTCCGGCAGGGCTGTTCGGGAACGCGGGTGATCAGACGTGATCAGACGTGATCAGACGCGATGATCAGTCGGTGCGGAAGGCCACCGCCAGGTAGAGCTTCTCGTCCGCCTGGCTGTCACGCCGCTCGCTGACCAGCTGCTTCGAGAGGTAGAAGCGCCCCTCGCCGTAGAGGAGTTCGGAGTGGTCCGGGAGGAACCGGGTCTCCGCGTCCCGGACCGAACGGTCGCCCGGGTTCTCCATCAGCAGGGTCTCCTTGAAGTTCTCGCCGTCGAGGGAGACGATCTGGCCGCCCTTGTCGTACGGAGGCCTCTTGTACGCGATCACGCTGGTGCCGTCCATCCGCAGCGGGGTCAGGCTGTAGCGCTCGCCCGCGTCGGCCCGGCCGCCGAGGAGCTTGCCGGTGGCGAGGTCGAAGGCGACGATCTCGTTGGTCTTGCCGTAGTCGCCCGTACCGTCGTGGTCCTCGGTCGGCACATACAGGCGGTTGTTGCCGACGACCGCGCCCCGGCACTTCTCGACGTCGGTGGAGGCGCAGCGCGCCGCGTACTTCTCCGCGTCGGCGGAGATCCGCACGATCAGCTTGCCGGTGGCCGCGTCGATCGAGAAGAAGTCGGAGATGCCGCTGCCGTCGTTGGCGGTGTCGCCGACGTTGGCCGCGACCACCAGCGGCTTGGTGGAGACGATGGACGCGTAGTCGACGCCCGCGGGCATCTGGAACGAGGAGAGCGGGGCGCCGGTGGCCGGGTTGAGCGCCTGGATGGTGAGCTGCGGGCTGTCGTAGGAGCCGCACTTGCGGACCGCGACGAGGGCCTCGCCGCCCGCGTACCCCATGTCGTAGCAGCGGTCGGCGCCGACCTTCGGCTTCCAGAGCTCGGCACCGTTCTCCAGCTTGAAGGCCGCGCCGCCCGAGGTGCCGCCCGCGGCGACGGTGGTCCCGCTGAGCGTGACCTCGTCGAACTGGACCGGCCGGTCGCCGCCGGTCGCGGCGGTGACGGACTTGTTCCACAGGAGCTTGCCGACGCTCAGGTCGACCACGCCGACCTGGTTGCACGCCGGGTACTTCTTCTCCTTGGTCGGCTTGCCCTCCTTGAAGAGGACCGCCGTCTTGTAGTCCTTGGTCATATGGCGCGAGGCGCCGCAGACCTGGCCGGGCAGCGGTACGGACCAGAGCTTGGTGCCCTTGTCCGGGTCGTGGGCGACGATCTCGTTGACGCCGGACTTCACGTACGCCTTGTCGGTGAGCCAGGAGCCGTTGACCGAGGTGATGTCGGTGACCTTCGGCTCCGGGATCTGGAAGGCGACCTTGGACCGGGTGTTGCCGGGCGCCTTCTCGGTGCCCCCGGCCAGGCCGCTCTCGCCGCCCTTGCTCTCGCCTCCCTTGCCCTCGCCGCCTTCGCCGCCCTTGTTCTCGCCTCCTGTGGAGCCGGACGAGGAGGCCTGGTTGTCCTTGCCGTCGCTCTTGGTGGCGCTGTAGACGACGGCCGCGCCGATGATCAGCACCACGGCGACGGCCGCGGCGACGATGATCTGCATCTGGGTGCTGAACTTCTTGCCGCCGCCGCCCGCGCCGGGCTGCGGGGCCCCGGCCCCGACTCCGTACATCGGCTGGGTCGGGTAGCCGTAGCCCTGCTGCGGCATACCGGGCTGGGCCGGGTAGCCGGGCTGGCCGGGGTATCCGGGCTGGCCGACCGGCTGGCCGGGTGCGCCCTGCGGGTAGCCGGGCTGGCCGGGTGCGCCCTGCGGGTAGCCGGGCTGGCCGGGTGCGCCCTGCGGGTAGCCGTAGCCGGGCTGCGGGGCCTGGGGGTAGCCGTAGCCGTTGGGCTGCGGGGCCGGCGGGGTCGGGTATCCGGCCGGCGGCGGGGTGCCGTAGCCCCCGGCGGGCGGAGGCGGTGTGCCGTACCCGCCCGTGGGCGGCGGGGGCTGCTTGGCGAAGGGGTCCGCGGGCGGCGGGGTCGGCTCACCGAACCCACCGGACGGCGGCGGATCCTGCGGGGCGCCGAAGCCACCGGACGGGGGGCCTGCGGGAGGCCCGGCGGGCGGACCGGCCGGGGGCTGGCCCTGGCTCCCGGCCGCGGGCTGGCCCGGGGGCTGGTCCTGCGGCTCGTTCGGGGGCTCGTTGGGTGGCTGCTGCGGCGGCGGAGGCTGGGTCATCGCGTACGTACCTCGGGAGACATGTGGGGGTGGGGTCGCATCCGGCCGGGAGGGGCCGACTGCCTTCGGATGCTGTCGTGAACCGTCACGGAGAGGGCTGTCACGAAGAGGGCTGTCACGGAGTGAGCCGTCACTTGCTGAACACCAGGGCCGTCGTCTGCTCCAGCTCTTCCTTGTCGTTGCTCGCGCTCACGCGCTTGCTGACGATGAAGGAGCGGCCGTCCTCGTACCGGACCACGTCCGAGAAGAAGCCGTTCTCGATCCGGTTGGTCCCCTCCGGGTGCTGGAGGAGGACGCTGGTGGCGCCACCGGTCGACGGGAGCGTGAGGATGGCACCGGCCTTGTCGTACCGCGGCTCCAGGTAGAGCAGCACGTTGCCGCCCTCCATCTGCAGCGGGCGCACCACGCGCTCGGCCGGGGCGGCCGCCGTCCACTTGGGCTTTCCGGTGTTCAGGTCGAAGGCGATGACCTTGTTGGTCCGGTCGGAGCCGGTGCCGGGCTTGGTGGCGATGTAGAAGGTGCTGGCGTCGGCGACGACCCCGCTGCACCCTTCGAGCTTCTGGCCGAAGATGGCGAACGCGCTGCCGCAGTTGGCCGTGAGCGTGTCGTTCTTGGCCGGGGTCATCTGGGAGCGGAGCTTGCCGCTCTCGGTGAACGCGGCGATGGACCACTGCTTCTTCTCGCGGTTGTCGAGCGAGACGATGAGCGGGCTGACCGAGTAGACCTTCTTGACCTCCCAGCCACGCGGCGGCTGGTAGGTCCACTTGGGCTTGCCGGTGGCCGGGTTCAGCTCCTGGATCTGGTGCTGCGGGTTCTTGACGTCGTCGGTACGGCAGCTGGCGGCGGCGATGAGCTTCGGGCCGCCCGCGAAGGCGAAGGTCTTGCAGTTGCCCGTGGGGGTGCCGAACAGCTCCTTGCCGTCGCTGATCCGGTACGCGCTGGAGTAGCTGGTCCGTCCGACGGTGACCGTGTCCCCGCTGATCGCGAGGCCGATGTCGGACAGCATGTCCCAGGTGCCGTTCTTCTTGACCGTGCTCTTCCAGCCGGCCTTGCCGGTGTTGAGGTCGATCATCTGGAGGACGGAGCAGTCGGCGCGGTCCGTGGTGCTGCTCTTGATGCCGATGACGATCTTGCCGTCGGCGGTGGCCGAGTTGGGGGTGGCGCAGACGTCGGCGGGGAGTGCGAGCGTCCACTTCTGCTTGCCGTCGGCGACCGCGTAGCCGGAGATGCCCCGGTACATGGCCTTGACGACCATGTCGCCGACGAACCAGGGGCCGTGCACCTCGGCGCCGTTGCGCGGGAGGTCCACGTCGTTCTTCTGGAGCCAGGCGACCTTCGCCTCGCCCGGCTTGCGCCCGGCGTTGAGGTCGTCGTTCGTCTCCCGGCCGTCGCCGCTGCCGTCGCCCTCGTCGACCGTGGGCGACGCGCTGGGCTTCTCGGACGCCTTGGGGTCGTCGCTCGCGCCCGCGACCGGCTTCTTCGGGTCGTCGCCGCTGTCGCTCACCACGTACCAGGCGCCCGCGCCGACGAGCAGGACGACGGCGACGGCCGCCGCGGCGAGGATGCCGGTCTTCCCCTTGAAGGCACCACCGGAACCGCCGGGTCCACCCGGCACGCCCGGTCCGCCCGGGGCCGGGGCGCCGGGGTACTGCTGCTGCGGGTAGCCGTAGGGCTGGGTGGGCTGACCGTAGGGGCCGGGAGCGGGCTGGCCGTAGGGCCCGGGGGCCGGCTGACCGTAGCCGCCGGGGGGCTGCTGACCGTAGGGGCCGGGCTGCTGACCGTACGGGCCGGGGGCCTGGCCGGGGGGCTGCTGACCGTACGGGCCGGAGGGCTGGCCGGGAGCCTGGCCCGGGGCCTGGCCGGGAGCCTGGGGGTAGCCGTAGCCGGGCTGGCCGGGGGGCGTCTGCGGGTAGCCGTAGGCCGGGGCGCCCGGCGGCGGGGTCTGCGGCGGGCCTGCCGGGGGCTGCGCGGGCGGCGGACCGGCGGCCGGCGCCTGCGGCGGCTGGGCCGGCTGACCGGGCGGCTGGGCCTGGGGCGGCTGGGCCTGGGGCGGCTGAGGAGTTCCCTGCGGCGGCTCCTGCGGAGCCCCGAAGCCTCCCTGCGGCGGTTGCTGGCTGGGCGGCTGGCTCATCAGCACGTCCCCCTTCGTGCGGTCCGGTGCCCGATCCGGTCTCCCCCGCGATTCCGGGAGGGTTCAATTCACCCCGGAAAGGAGCGAATCGGGCATGGCTTCCGCGGTGTTACGACAGTCGGGCGGGGCTTCTTTGTACCACCCGGACTCCATCGAACACCGGATCGGTCCAACCCCTGTTCCCAAGGGAGAACCGCGTCGTGATGCCCTCGTTACGACCCGCGGAAGGTGACGGTCAGTCACCGAAGGCGAGCATGGACAGGATCGGCTTCTCCTCCTTGTCGTCGCCCCCGCCGATGAGCGCCTGCCGTGCCCTTGGACCGCAGCGCGTTCGGATACACGGGCCAGAGGGCGGGCCGGGCGGTGAGGCTGCGGCATCGGTACGTGTCCCCCTCGTACGGTCCCTGCTCAGGCGTCCTCGGCCAGTTCCAGCCAGCGCATCTCCAGCTCGTCGCGTTCGGTGACGAGCTCGCGGAGTTCGGCGTCGAGCTTGGCGACCTTCTCGAAGTCGGTGGCGTTCTCCGCGATCTGCTTGTGCAGCGTGGTCTCGCGGGTCGAGAGCTTGTCGAGCTGGCGCTCGACCTTCTGGAGCTCCTTCTTCGCGGCGCGGGCCTCCTGTGCGGAGACGGCCGGGGCCGCCGGGGCGGCGGAGGTGCCGCGCGCGGGGGCGGGGGCGGCGGAGGGGGTGGCCTCCTCCTCCATCCGCTGCCTGCGCTCCAGGTACTCGTCGATGCCGCGCGGCAGCATCCGCAGGGCGCGGTCGCCGAGGAGGGCCATGACCTTGTCCGTGGTCCGCTCGATGAAGAACCGGTCGTGGGAGATCACGATCATCGATCCGGGCCAGCTGTCGAGGAGGTCCTCCAGCTGCGTGAGGGTCTCGATGTCCAGGTCGTTGGTGGGCTCGTCGAGGAAGAGGACGTTGGGCTCGTCCATCAGCAGCCGCAGGATCTGGAGGCGGCGGCGCTCACCGCCGGAGAGGTCGCCGACGGGCGTCCACTGCTTCTCCTTGGTGAAGCCGAACTGCTCGCAGAGCTGGCCCGCCGTCATCTCGCGGCCCTTGCCGAGGTCGACCCGGTCGCGGACCTGCTGGACGGCCTCCAGGACCCGGAGGTTCGGGTTGAGCTCGGAGACCTCCTGGGAGAGGTAGGCGAGCTTGACGGTCTTGCCGACGACGATCTTCCCGGCGGCGGGCTGCTCGTCGCCCTGGGTGCGGGCGGCCTCGGCGAGGGCGCGCAGGAGCGAGGTCTTGCCCGCCCCGTTGACGCCGACCAGGCCGACCCGGTCGCCGGGGCCGAGCTGCCAGGTGAGGTGGGTGAGCAGGGTCTTGGGACCGGCCTGGACGGTCACGTCCTCCAGCTCGAAGACGGTCTTGCCCAGGCGGGCGTTGGCGAACTTCATCAGCTCGCTGGTGTCGCGCGGGGGCGGCACGTCGGCGATGAGCTCGTTGGCGGCCTCGATGCGGTAGCGCGGCTTGGAGGTGCGGGCGGGGGCGCCCCGGCGCAGCCAGGCCAGCTCCTTGCGCATGAGGTTCTGACGCTTGGACTCCTCGGTGGCGGCGATCCGCTCGCGCTCGGCGCGGGCGAAGACGTAGTCGCTGTAGCCGCCCTCGTACTCGTGGACCGTGCCGCGCTGGACGTCCCACATGCGGGTGCAGACCTGGTCCAGGAACCACCGGTCGTGGGTGACGCAGACGAGGGCCGAGCGCCGGGTCCGGAGGTGCCCGGCGAGCCAGGAGATGCCCTCGACGTCGAGGTGGTTGGTGGGCTCGTCGAGGACGATCAGGTCCTGCTCGTCGATGAGGAGCTTGGCCAGCGCGATACGGCGGCGCTCACCGCCGGAGAGCGGGGCGATGACGGTGTCGAGCCCGTGCTCGAAGCCGGGCAGGGCGAGGCCGCCGAAGAGCCCGGTGAGCACATCGCGGATCTTGGCGCTGCCCGCCCACTCGTGGTCGGCGAGATCGCCGATGACCTCCTGGCGGATGGTCTTGGCCGGGTCCAGGGAGTCGTGCTGGGTGAGGACGCCGAGGCGCAGCCCGCCGTTGTGGGTGACGCGGCCGGTGTCGGCGTCCTCCAGCTTGGCGAGCATCCGGATGAGGGTCGTCTTGCCGTCGCCGTTGCGGCCCACGACACCGATCCGGTCGCCCTCGGACACCCCGAGGGATACACCGTCGAGCAGGGCACGGGTGCCGTACACCTTGCTGACCTGCTCGACATTGACCAGATTGACGGCCATTTCACTCCTGTCCGGGGGGATGCATCGACGTTCCCAGGGTACGGCGCCGTGGCGGGACGCCGGTCGTGCGGCCTCTCCGCCCGGGACCGGAGGGCCGGATGGCCGGATGACCGGACGACCGGATGCCCTCGTCCGGGCCCGCCGCGCGGGGTGCGGTAGCGTGCGGCGACTGATCATGGGGCCGGGGGGCAAAGTGATGGCAGCGTTATGGGAACGGTTCATCGGTCACCGGGTGCTGCCGAAAGCGGCCGTGGCCGTACTCGCCGCAGTGCTGGTGGCCGGTTTCATCCTCGTACGGTCCGAGCGGCGCGACGCCCATAACGCCCGCGTCCTGGACACGGCGTGCGCGGGTGTTCTGCCGGAGGGGACGGTGCGTGGTCTGCTGCCCGGGGACGAGACCTGGGAGCTGCGTACCGACCTGGACCTGACCGGGCCGTCCAGGCGCGGGCCGCGCACCCTGCTGCGGTGCTCGCTGGACTGGGGCGAGCGCGGGGGCCTGGAACTCGCGGCGGTGCCGGTACTGGACGCTCCGCTGCCCGGCGTACGGCACGGGGACATCCTCTCCTCCGCGCGGCGGACGGCGGAGGAGCCCGGCTGGGCCACCGCGTACCGGACCGCCACCACCCAGGTCACCGCCGCCTGCCCGGGCGGTCTGCCCGGCTATCCCCGGACGGTGACCCGCTTCCGCGTCCATGCCTCGTTCCGGGCCGACGGGCCGGAGTACGTCCGGGCGGCCGGGGAGCTGGGCGACGCGGTGGCGGCCGTCGCCAACCATGTACGGGACCGGGGCCGCTGCGGAGGTCCGGCGGTGGAGCCCTCGGACGTACGGCCCCTGCCGAGGTTCGTGGGGGAAGAGCCCGAGGAGTCCGACGCGGCCCCGCCGGCCTGCCGTTGGTTCCGGCCGGAGCTGCTCGGCGGGAAGGACTGGGGGCGCGGCGAGCCGGACAGCTCCGGCGTCACGGGCGACGATGCGGACGCCTGCTCCCTGAAGCTCCGGCGCGCGAAGACGCCGACCCGGGAGGACCAGACCGCCGTGGTGACCTCGGTGAGCTGGCGGGGCCCGTTGCTGCCCGAGGCGCGCACGGAGTACGGGGCCGAACTGGCGGCCCTGTCCCGGGATCCGGCCCCGGAGCCGGAGGTGCAGTCGAAGCCGAAGTGGAAGTCGGATCCCGGCAGGAAGCGGTACCGGATGGCCGTCTGGGCCGACGCCTC
Source organism: Streptomyces sp. NPDC059452 (assembly GCF_042750035.1). NCBI lineage: Bacteria > Bacillati > Actinomycetota > Actinomycetes > Kitasatosporales > Streptomycetaceae > Streptomyces > Streptomyces sp. NPDC059452. Next base: position 18,781 of record NZ_JBHYVE010000014.1, on the reverse strand, counting down.
GTGCTCGGGGCGCCGGACCCTGAGCCGGGTGACGGTCAGCATGGCCCCCGCCCCCCTCGCGGCCGCCCGCGCCGACGGGGTCCTCGACGCGTATCTGGACGCGTCCGGCTGCCGTGCGGTGAAGGTCCTCGGAAAGGTGTGGAAGTGAGCGACGACGTCCGCTTCTGGCGCAGGCGATGGGTGCGCCGCACGACGGCCTGGACCGTGACCGCGGTGGTGCTGGCGGGCGGGTTCTTCTGGGTCTCCGGCGGCTACGAGTCCTGGCGCGACGACCGGGCCCTGGATACGGCCTGCGACGGTGATCTGGCGGCCGGGGCGGTACGGGAGCTCTTCGGCGGTATCTCCTTGACCTCGTCGGGCAGCTGGACCGACCGGCGGCGCTGCACGGTGAGCGCGGCCGACGCCGACACGGACGCCGGTCTGGTGCTGTGGGCCCGGGAAACGCGCGGCCTGACGGTCCTGGAGGACGTCGGCGGGTTCGACGCACCCCTGGGGCACAACTGGACCGGCTCGTTCCGGTTTGATCCGGACGGCAAGCGCGGGCACGAGGCGAGGGCCGTGCTGCTGCTGAACTGCGGCGAGGGGTCCGGTCACGGACGGGTGATGACGGCGGACGCCGACCTCGGCCGGGGTGGCTTCGACGATCCGGTGGCCCGGGCGTGGCTCGTCGCCGTCCTCACGGAGACGGCGACGGCGTACGCCCGGCGCACCGGCTGCGCGGCCACGTCCGGCGGGCGGGTGAAGAACGTCGGCGCCACGACGACCCGCAGGGACCACAAGCCCTTCGCCACGGCGACGGGGAGCTGTGCGGGCGTGCTGGACGGGAGGACCGCCGCCCGGTGGGGCGTGCGCACGGTGACGGAGATACCCACGGAACCGGCACCCATGGAGAACTGCGCCCTGGGCGGTCTGCGCGGTGCGCACCTGTACGAGTTCACCGCGTCCTACGGACCGGCTGCGCGGCTGGACCTCATCAGGCTGGACGAAAGGAGGGACAGCGCCACCGCCCGCACGGGCCCGGACGCACCGGACGGCAGGTACGCGCTGACCGCCCGGTGCCCCGGCGCGGGCGGGACCGCCCTGTTCGAGGTGGACACCCTCCGCGACGAGGACGCCGCCGGCTACACGGCCCTGGCCGTGGACCACCGGGAGCTACGGGCAGCGCTCCAGCGCTTCGCCGAGCGCTCGGCGAAGCGCCACGGCTGCACGACACCGCGCCCGGCGTAGGCCCCCCGGGGGGGCAGGGGAGGGAGGGCGGCGGAGCGGCACGGTTCGTTCCGCTTGTTGCACCCCTCCGAGAGCGAGACATGTACACTATCCTGTACGTACAGGATGATGTACATATACGGAGGCGACCATGCGGACCATGACCTACACCGAGTCCCGCGCCAAGTACGCCGAGACCCTGAGCGCGGTCGCGGACGATCGCGAGGAGGTCGTGGTCACGCGTGCCGGGCATGAGCCGGTGGTGATAGTGGCGCTCGATGAGTACGAATCCCTCAAGGAGACGGCGTACCAGCTCCGGAGCCCGGAGAACGCGCGTCGGCTGCTGGCCTCGATCGACCGTCTGGAGAGCGGCGGCGGCTCGGTACGGGAGCTCGCGGAGTGAAGTTCGTGTGGGATCAGTCGTCGTGGGACGACTACGTCTGGTGGCAGAACCAGGATCGCAAGATCCTCAAGAGGATCAACACACTGCTCCAGGACATCGCCCGGAACGGCAACGAGGGAATGGGCAAGCCGGAACCCCTGAAGCACGGCTTCCACGGGTACTGGTCGCGCCGCATCACCGATGAGCACCGGCTGATCTACAAGGTGGTCGACGACGAGGTGCGCGTCGCCGCCTGCCGTTACCACTACGGTCACTGACCCCGGGCCCGCAGAGGCCCCCGTCCCGCCCGCTCCACCAGCAGCCAGCCGCACAGGGTCATCGCGACGGCGGCCGGGGCGGTGACCGGGAGGGCGATCAGCAGGGCCGAGCGGCCCTCCAGCAGACCGGCGAAGCCGACCATGGAGAGGCCCAGCACGCCGAGCAGGCAGAGGGCCGCGCCGAGGGCGGCCAGTGGGGCGGAGCCCGTATCGGGCTCGGAGCCCGTACCGGATGCGGAGCCCGTACCGGTCGCGGAGCCCGTACCGGTTGCGGAAGCGGTCGGGGAAGCGGGCGCCGGGCGTTCGAAGGTACGGAAGGCCGCGACGAGCCCGGCGGTGAGGGCGGCGGCGACCGCGAGCCGCAGCGGGGTCTGGGCCCACCACGCGGCGGTGGCGGGTTCGGGGAGCGGGACGTCCAGGGCGAGCATCGCCCCGTACACCCCGAGCATCCCAGTGAGGTGCCAGAGGAACGCGGTCATCGCCACCCCGTTGGCGGCCACCACCGTGCGCCAGACGCGGGGGCGGGCCAGCAGCCGGGCGGCCGGGGCGCGGAGCAGCTCGACCGCGCCGACCAGCCAGAGGCCGTGGCAGAGCAGGGCGAGGGTGGGCGGGGCCATGTTGCTGACCTTCTCGCCGGGCATCCCGACCATGGACAGCGGGTAGGGCCCGAACGCCACCAGGGCCACGGCGGTGACCAGGCCGGTCCCGGCCAGCAGCGCGGGGCGGCGAAGGCCGGGGCCACCGCCAAGGCCTCGGCCGGATCCGGCGCCGGGGCCGACACCCAGGCGGCCGTCGGCGCGCAGGAAGCCGAGCTGGTGGACGGCGAGCCAGACGAAGGCGAAGTTGAGGAACTCGACGTACGGGACTCCGGCCGCGAACCGGAGGATGTCGACGACCGCCGCCGCACCCGCCAGCCCGGCGAACGCGCCCCAGCCGTACCGCTCGTGCAGCCTCAGCAGCGGCGGGGTGAACGCCACCATCGCCAGGTAGATCCCGATGAACCAGAGCGGCTGGGTCACCAGCCGCAGGGTGGTGCCGGTCAGCCCGCCGCCCCCGCCGAGCAGCTGGATGAGGAGGGCCGCGACGCCCCAGACCAGCACGAAGACCATGGTGGGACGCAGCAGCCGCTGGAGCCGGGCCCGCAGGAACGCCGCGTAGACGGAGCCGCCGGAGCCCTCGGGGCGTTTGCGGAGCTGGGAGCGGTAGGACAAGGCATGGGAGAAGCCGCCGACGAAGAAGAACACCGGCATGACCTGGAGCAGCCAGGTCAGCGGCTGGAGCGCCGGAACGACGGCGAGCAGGTTGCCGACCCCGTCCGGGGTGACGGCCGCCATCATCCAGTGGCCGAGGACGACCACGCCGAGCGAGGCGACGCGGAGGAGGTCGACATAGCGGTCCCGGCTCGCCGGGGTGGCCTCGGCGAGTACGCGAACTGGTGATCCCATAGGCATACAGTCGCGGCGGACGCGGGTGGTGCGACAGGGTGCGGGTACTCAATTCGGCTTCTGAGTAAGGGGGGTGACGGAGGAACGCCCGCCTGTCTCCGGAGCGGATCGGGGCAGCCCCGGCTCCGTACCGTGCAGTAGATCTGGACAGGGCGGGGCCGTACGCGTACAACAAGCACAAAAGCCGCTCCCCGCGGAGACGGCCCCCGCGGCCTCGGCTCCGCCGCGCCCCGGCGGCTCCGGGGTCAACTCGTCCACGTACCAACGGCGTTGGGCCGTCCGGCGATCCGCCGTACCGCTGCCGCTCGCCGTTCCCAGAATCGGAGTACCACCATCGTGCGGATTTCCCGCCGCCTCGCCCCCGTAGCCCTCCTCGGCGCCCTCGCCCTGGCCGGATGCTCGGGCGGCAGCGGCACCCAGGCCGACGCCACCGCCCCGGCGACCTCGCCCGCCGCCACGGACACGGTCACGCACTCGGCCACCCCCGCTCCCGCGGAGACCCCCGCGGCCACCGTGAGCGCCACGCCCGATCCGGTCATGCCCGCCCTGCACAGCCGGACGTACGAGGAGGCGGAGGCGGAACTCACCCGCCAGGACATATCCGCCGCACGCCTGACATCCGCCGCCCAGCACAAGGACGTCACCCTCCCCCGGGACCACGACGACTGGTACATATGCGCCACCAGCCCCCGGCCCGGCGCGACGCTCACGGCCGCCGCCACGGTCACCGTCAGGCTCGCGGAGAACTTCTCCGACTGCACGACCAGCTTCCACGGCTATCTGCACCAGAAGAACGACCCGGCCTACACCCCGCCCGCCCCCAAGCCGAAGCCGCCCGTCACCCACGCTCCCGCCCCGGACCCGGCCCCGACGAAGGCCGCGCCGCAGCCCGGCGGCGGCGCGATGACCACCTGCCCCGACGGCAAGCAGGGGTACGCCTGCACGTCCAACGGCCACCCCGTCGTCGACGGCCAGTTCTGCCCGAAGGCCGACCGGGGCCGCACCCTCAAGGCCACCAACGGGACGATGGTCACCTGCTCCTACGACCCCAGCATCACGCCGTACCGCTGGCAGTGACGCCCGGAGCCGCCGTGGCCCCTGGTGCCGCCGTGGCCCCCGGTGCCGGGGACACCGCCACGCGCGCCTCGCGGCACGTTCCGGAGGCCATCAGCGCGGCGGCCACCTTGCGGGCCGCCGCCTCGTCCGCCACCAGGAACGCCGTCGTCGGCCCGGATCCGGAGACCAGGGCGGCCAGCGCCCCCGCCTCCGTGCCTGCCGCCAGGGTGTCCGCGAGGGAGGGGCGCAGGGAGAGCGCGGCGAGCTGGAGGCCGTTGCTCAGGGCGCCCGCGAGTGCGCCGGAGTCGCCGGAGCGCAGGGCGGCCAGCAGCGCGGGCGAGGCGGTCGGCTCGGGAACGTCCGCCCCGGCCGTGAGCCGGTCGAACTCCCCGTACACCGCAGGCGTGGACAGCCCCCCGTCCGCCACCGCGAAGACCCAGTGGAAGGACCCGCCCACCTCGATCGGGGTCAGCTTCTCGCCGCGTCCGGTGCCGAGCGCGGCCCCGCCGACCAGGCTGAACGGCACATCGCTGCCGAGCTCCGCGCAGATGGCCAGCAGCTCGTCACGGCTCGCGCCCGTCCCCCACAGGGCGTCGCAGGCGACCAGCGCGGCGGCCCCGTCGGCGCTGCCGCCCGCCATGCCGCCCGCCACCGGGATGTCCTTGGCGATGTGGAGGTGGACGGCGGGTTCGATGCCGTACCGCTCGGCCAGGGCCACGGCGGCGCGGGCGGCGAGGTTGGTGGCGTCCAGCGGGACCTGGGCGGCGTCCGGGCCTGAGCAGGTGATGCGCAGCTCGTCGGCGGGGGTCGCGGTGACCTCGTCGTACAGGCCGACGGCGAGGAAGACGTTGGCCAGGTCGTGGAAGCCGTCGGGGCGCGCGGCACCCACGGCGAGCTGGACGTTGACCTTGGCGGGGACGCGGACGGTGACGCCCGTACGTACAGCACTCACAGGGACGGCACCTTCGGCGTGTGCGCGGCTCATTCCGACACCTCCGGCGTGTGCGCGGCTCCCCCGGACACCTCCGGCTTGTGCTCCGCGATCGCCGCGAACTCCTCCACCGTCAGCGCCTCCCCGCGCGCCTGCGGCGAGATCCCGGCGGCGGTGAGCGCGGCCTCGGCGGCGGGCGCGGAACCGGCCCAGCCGGACAGGGCGGCCCGGAGCGTCTTGCGGCGCTGGGCGAAGGCCGCGTCCACGACGGCGAAGACCTCGGCGCGGGTCGCGGTGGTGGCGATGGGCTCCGTGCGGCGGACGAGCGAGACGAGCCCGGAGTCGACGTTCGGGGCGGGCCAGAAGACCGTACGGCCGATGGATCCGGCGCGCTTGACCTCCGCGTACCAGTTGGCCTTCACCGACGGCACGCCGTAGACCTTGTTCCCCGGGCGGGCGGCCAGCCGGTCGGCGACCTCGGCCTGGACCATGACGAGGGTCCGCTCGATGCTGGGGAAGCGCTCCAGCATGGTGAGCAGGACGGGCACGGCCACGTTGTACGGGAGGTTCGCGACGAGCGCGGTGGGCGCGGGGCCCGGCAGCTCGGTGACCAGCATCGCGTCGGAGTGGACCAGGGCGAACCGGTCGGCGCGCTCCGGCATCCGGGCCTGGACCGTGGCGGGCAGGGCGGCCGCGAGCACGTCGTCGATCTCGACCGCGATCACCCGGTCCGCCGCCTCCAGCAGCGCCAGGGTCAGCGAGCCGAGCCCGGGGCCGACCTCGACGACCACGTCGTCCGGGCGGACCTCGGCGGTGCGCACGATCCTGCGGACCGTGTTGGCGTCGATGACGAAGTTCTGACCACGCTGCTTGGTCGGGCGTACGCCCAGCTTCGCGGCCAGGTCGCGGATGTCTGCGGGGCCCAGGAGGGCGTCGGGCTCTGTGCTGCTCACCCGGTAAGCCTACGGCCGCAGTGCGGCCACGGACTCGCCCCCCGCTGTACGTAGAGCTTCTTCGCCCGGTGCGTCTGCTCGGCGGCGGGCGCGTCCTGGGGGCGCCCGGCGCCGCCGAGGGACTGCCAGGTCTGTACGTCGAACTGGTACAGGCCCCCGTACGTCCCGCTCGGGTCGACCGCCCCCGCCCGGCCGCCGGACTCGCAGGCGGCGAGCGCGGACCAGTTCAGCCCGTCCGCCCCGGTGACGGCTGCGGGCCGCTGCCGGGTGCCGGTGCGCACGACGCGGCTGACCGGCAGGTGGACCAGCTCCTCGGCGGTCCTGCGGGGCTTCTGCCGTACGCCGTTGACGGTCCGGACGGCGTACGTGACCCGGCGTACGCCGTTGCGTCCCGCCCGGTCCACCACCTCGGTGCCCCGGAACAGCTCGGGGTCCTCGCTCCGTTCGACGGCGTACGGGACCGTCTCCTCGCGCACCTCGCGGGTGTCGGTGATCCGCATGACGGAGACCGTCTGGCCGTCGCGCGGGAAGCTTCCGGGGCCGACGGAGGTGGTGTCCTGGCCGTGCAGGGTGATGCCCGCCTGGGCGAGGGCCTCGTGGACGGTGGCGGCGTTGGTGCGCAGGGTGCGTTCCTGGCCGTCCGCCATGAAGGTCACGGTGCGTTCGGTGCGGACGGTGAGGGTGAGGCCGGTGCGGGCGATGGGGGCGGAGAGGGCGGTGGAGAGGTACGCCCCCTCGGCGCGCACGCCGTACTGGCGCAGGGCCTCCTCCACCGTGTCGGCGGTCGTCCAGACCCGGCGGTGGTGGCCGTCGAGCGTGAGGTCCAGGGGGCGGCCGTAGCGGACGGTGACCTCGTCGCCGTGGTCCAGGTCGGTGCCGGGGGCCGGGGTGATGAGGTCGTGGGCGCCGATGGTGACGCCTTCGTCCGCGAGGAGTTCGGTGACGTCGTCGGCGAAGGTGTGCAGGGTGCGGGGCGTGCCGTCGACGTCCAGCCGGATCGCCTTGTCGTGGGCGACGAACGCGGTGGTGCCGCCGGCCAGGAAGGCGAGGACGAGGGCCCGGGGGACGAGGCGGCGGAGGCTGTCGGGGTTCCCCGCGAACGTACGGCGGCGCTTGGCGGCCCGCCGGGCGTCGGCGCGGGTGGGGCGTGGCCGGGGCACCACGAACGGGGCGTCGACCACCGTCGGGGCGTGGGCGGCAGCGGGACCTTCCGCGAAGAGCCCGTCGGCGACGGTCAGCTGATCGTGGAAGCCACCGGGGAAGGCCATCAGCACCGGGGCGGGCCCAGGCACGGCCCCGCGAACGGCCCCAGCCACAGGCAGCGGGGCAGGAGGCGGCGGTGCCAGTGCCGTACGGCGTCCGCCGCGTACCGCCCGGTGACTGCCCTGCGAAGTGCTCACGCCGCTCCCGAAGATCCGCCTGCTGCCGCCCCCGTCGTGCGCGGGGACGATAGCGGAGCTCCGGTCACTCTCCAAAGCGGCGCGACTGCACATGGCCACGGAGAGCGTGCGGTGCGGGCTCAGAAGTCGAACGCGCGTGCCGTGTTGTCGTAGATCGCGGCGGCCAGCGTGTCCTCTTCCAGCCCCTTCACCCCGGCCATCGCGCGGAGCGTGACCGGAATGAGATACGGGGCGTTGGGCCGTCCGCGGTACGGGGCGGGGGTGAGGAAAGGCGCGTCCGTCTCGACCAGGACCAGCTCGGTCGGGGCCACGGCGAGGGCATCCCGCAGCGGCTGGGCGTTCTTGAAGGTCACGTTGCCCGCGAAGGACATGAAGTACCCGGCCCGCGCGCAGATCCGGGCCATGTCGGCGTCGCCGGAGTAGCAGTGGAACACGGTCCGCTCGGGGGCGCCCGCGTCCGCCAGGACCCGCAGGACGTCCGCGTGCGCGTCCCGGTCGTGGATGACCAGGGCCTTGCCGTGCCGCTTGGCGATCTCGATGTGGGCCCGGAAGGACTCCTCCTGGGCGGCGATGCCCTCGGGGCCCGTACGGAAGAAGTCCAGGCCCGTCTCCCCGACCCCGCGCACGTGGTCCAGGGCGGCCAGCGCGTCGATCTCCGCCAGCGCCTCGTCGAGCGCCGCCTTGCCGCCGGGCTCCCGGGCCCCCTGCCGCGCGGTGCCCTCGACGTCCCCGTGGACGATGCGCGGGGCCTCGTTGGGGTGCAGGGCGACCGAGGCGTGGACGGCCGGGTGGGCGGCGGCGGTCTCGGCGGCCCAGCGGGAGCCGGCCACGTCGCAGCCCACCTGGACCACCGTCGTCACGTTCACCGCGGCGGCCCGGGCCAGGGCCTCCTCGACGGTGGCGTCCTGCATGTCCAGGTGGGTGTGGGAGTCGGCGACCGGGACCCGGAGGGGTTCGGGCAGCGGCGGGGCTTCGGTACGGCTCATGCGGACGACTCTACGAGGGCCCGGTGCCACCGGCGTACGAGGACCGGGTCCTCACGCGGGGAGGCGCACGCCGATGGCGCCGGGCCCGGCTCTCACGCTCGCGTCACCCCCGTGTCACCTGCGGTGGAACGGGTGCAGCAGGTCCGACAGCCGCCAGTGGCGGTCGGAGGAGCGGGCGGCCGGGACCTTCTCGGCGTCCCGCTCCGTGCTCCGCGGAGCGGCCTTCGGCCGCAGGATCTGCTGGGCACCGGCCACCCGCCCGGCCCGCATGATGCGCACCACGTGTCCGTCGCAGTTGGCGCAGGTGGGGGTGGAGAGCGGGGACGGCACACGCTCACCGTCGGCCGTGTAGACGACGAACACATGGCCGTGGACGTCCGTGTGGTGCTCTATCTCGTAGGACTGCTCCCAGCCGTACCCGCACCTCATGCAGGCGAAGGCATACGCCTCGTGGACGGTGGTCGCTGCGATCTCGCTCATACCCGCTCCTCTTGTCCGCCGGTCAGGCCGTCGGTAGGCACTCCGGGGACGGCCGGCCCGCCCGAGGGGTTCGAACAGGTGGCCCGTCCCTTCCAGTGGACACCCGCGCACGGACGGACGCACCAGCTCAGAGCCGATATTGGTGCGTTCTTGGCGTCCTTTTGCCGCCCTTTGCCGCCGCATGGCCCGGGACAGGGCGGCCCGTGACCGGCAGACGGGACAGCCCGTGACCGGCAGACAGGACAGCCCCTGACCGGCGGACAGGACAGCGCGTGACCGGCGGACCACCGAGCGCCCCGAACGCGCTCGCCACCCCTTGCGAGTGCGCCCGCGCACCACCCCTGTTCCACCCCCGGCAATTCCCCGAATCGAGGCGGCCGACTCACTCGTTCGGCCCATGAATTCAGCATTCAATTGAATACGCTATTTCCACAACTCACGCTCTCCGATTTGCGGAGCCCCCATTCCTCCTTTTCACTCGTTACGTCCACCCCATTTCCCACAGGACGGGGAACAACCCATGTACACCACGGACACCACTGCCACCGACATCGAGTTCGACCTCGACGCCGCACTCAACCCGGGCGAGATCGACGGCGTGTACCGCGACACCCGCGAATGCGCCTACCTCGCGCTTCTCGCGGGCGGCGGCGCCCTGCTGCTTTCGCCTCCGACCCCGCGCCCGAAGAAGGGCTGAACGTCGGAACATGGACCAGACACATGCGTCGTCCCCGCTGGCGGGTGCCGTGCATGACCTGGCAACAGAGGTGGTCCTCGCTCTTCGGAGCGGGGACCACCTCGCCACGGTATGCGGCGCGGCAGGAATCGACGAGGAAAACCGGACCGGAATTGCGGCAGCGCGGGTCATCGGTGGAGACCTGCTGTTGCCGAGCGTTCTGTACGGCCGTCATCCGCATCCGGGAGATGTCGCCGTGCTCGACCGGGCGGTACGGGAATTCCCGCCCAAACCCGATGCTCCGGCCGCGACGGCCTGGAGCCACTGGCACATGATCTCCACGCTCCAGCGCATCGCGCCGCCGCCCCCGGGAACCTCGGTCAGCGGCTACGAGGAGCCCGACGCCGCCTGGCTGGAGGAGGCCCCCTGGCAGTCCTTCACCCACCAGCTCTCGGTGCTCGCCCCTCTCGCCGTACCGGCGGCCCCCTCGGCCGTGCGGCGGGCGGCGGCGGACCGGGCGGTGGACCTCTCGCGCGGCTTCGTCCGCGCGGTGCGGCGGCGCGACTGGCTCCAGGCGGCGGGCGCGGGCCGCTGGCTCGCGGCCATCGGCGGCGAACCGGCGACCCTGGGCCTGGAGCGCGGCCTGGACTTCGTCGAGCTGATGGGCGGCCACGACCCCCGCGTCACCCTCCACGTACGGGCGGCCCGGCTGATGGCCGAGGCGAGGACGCGATGACGACGACCGCGGCGCAGGACCCGGAGGGGCCCCCGGGCCCCGACGGCCGCACCCGGTCACGCCCGGACCAGGCCCTCCGGGAGCACGCGCGCACCTCCCCCGGCGCCGCGCTCGCCGTCCTCCCGCACGTCCTGCGCGGGGCCCTCGCCTGGACCGACGCGCACCGCACGGGCTTCGCGCTCCCCGACGACGTCCTGGAACCCCACACCCAGGTCAACGCCACGCTCAAACCCCTCGGCGAACTGGCCCAGCTCTGCTCCACGGTCCGCCGCGCCACCGCCCCCGGCAGCCCGGAACACGAGGTGGCCGGGGACCTCGTCACGTACGCCTGGCAGGAGGTCGCGCGGGGCGAACTCCTGCTGGAGCTGCTCCGCGCGGAGCCGTTCGCCGCGTACCCGTACGAGATCTACGCCGCCTTCGCCGGGTACGGGCTGCGCCACGAGGGGTTCGAGGCCCTGGCCCGCCCGCTCACCGCGACCCGCGCCTGGGCCCACACCGAGCAGCACGCCAACCGGCAGCTCGGGCTGATCAACTCCGAGCGGCGGGTGGGGGTGGTGACCCACACGGACGCGGGCGGGGTGCTCGCCCGGACCTGGCTGGGTGGCCTCTCGGAGCCGTGGATGTTCGAGGGCCCGTCCGGTTACGCGCTGACCCACACCGTCTTCCACCTCACCGACTGGGGCCGGATGCCCGACCGGGTGCCGGAGAAGATCGACGCGTACCTGCGGACCTGGCTGGCCCCGTGGGCCGACGGCTGTCTGGAGAGCGGTCAGTGGGACCTCACGGGCGAGCTGCTCGCGGTGGCCGCCTCGCTGCCGGGCCCGGCGCCGCTGGAGCTGCTGGACGCGGTCTGGCCGGTGCTCGCCGACGTACAGCATCCCAGCGGCTGCCTCCCCGAGACCGGCCCACCGGCCCGGGCGGACGGGGAGCCGGACCCGTACCCCTTCATGGACTGCTACCACTCCACGCTGGTCACGGCCTTCGCGGCGGCCCTGTCCCTCAGGTCCCTGCGGCAATCAGGCGAAACGGCTCCCGGCCGGGAAAGGCACACCCCATGAGCAGCGGCACCACCACCGGCATCCAGCAGATCCACGACGTCGGGGCCAAGGCCCTGGACTGGCTGTACGAGCACCGGGAGGGGTTCCGGCTGGAGTCGGACCCGGCGCCGGAGGCGGGCGTGCTGGACCGGTTCAAGCCGCTGGGCGAGCTGGCGCTGATCGGGAAGGTCATCTTCCGGGAGGGCGTGGCGGGCTCGCAGCAGTCGGCGCTGGCCCACAAGCTCCTGGACCACGCCTGGCACGAGCTGCTGGGCTCCGGGGCGCGGCTGCTGGACGGCCAGCGGCGCGAACCGCTCTCGCCGGTGCCGCTGGAGGTCTACGTACCGTTCCGGGAGCTGGGCTACCGGCAGCCGGACCTGGAGTCCGCGATCCGGCTCAACCACCGGCTGACCAGCTGGGCGGGGCTGGAGGTGCTGCCGGTGCGGCGGCTCGGGCTGAGCGCGATCGAGCGGCGGTTCGGGGTGGAGCCGAGCGTTCCGGAGACGGCGGCGCTCGCGCACACCTGGCTGGCACGGCGGGCCGAGCCGTGGACGGTGGAGGGCCACATCGGCTACGACATCACGCACACGGTCTTCCACCTCACCGACTGGGGCGAGAAGCCCGCGGGCCTCCCCGCCGACATCGCGGAGTACCTGGGGCTGTGGCTGCCCGCCTGGCTGGACGACTGGCTGGACCTGAAGCGCTGGGACCTGCTGGGCGAGCTGCTGGTGGTGGACGCGTGCCTGCCGTCGCCCACCCTGGACGCGGCGGCCTGGCAGGGGTTCGCGCAGGCGCAGCAGCCGGACGGGGCGATGCCGGTGGTGGGCGGGATGCCGGAGGGGGACGAGGAGGCGGTGTTCGACCTGGTCTACCACCCGACGCTGGTGGCCGCGTTCGCCTCGGCGCTGGCGATGAGCCGGGCCCTGTCCGGCCTGAGCGCGGAACCGGCCCCGGCATGACGGACGTGACGATGCCCCAGGTGGCCGCCCCCGGCTCCCCGGCCACCGCTCGTCTCCTCGCGGAGGCGGCCCGCGCCGTCGACGCCCCGGACGTGGTGCTCGCGATCAGCCGGGGCGGGGTCCGTACGGTCCACACGGGCGGCGGCGCGGAGCCGGGCCCGGTCGCCCGCGAGCGCCTGCACTACGAACTCGGCTCGGCCTCCAAGCCGTTCGCGGGGCTGCTGCTGGCCCGGCTGGTGGCAGAGGGGAGGGTGCGGTACGAGGACCGGGCGGCGGACCTGCTGGCCCCGGGCCTCCCGGTGCACCCGTCGGTCCGCCGGATCACCCTGCGCCATCTGCTCACCCACACCTCGGGGCTGCCGGGGCTGCCCGCCGACTTCTATCCGCAGGCGGTGCCTCGCTGGTCGACGGACCCGTACGGGAACTATCCGGCGGACCGGGTGGTGCGGGCCTTCCTCCGCGCCCGCCCGCGCCACCGCCCCGGCACCCGCTGGCACTACTCGAACTTCGCGGTCTCCGTCCTCGGCCACACCTTGGCGGCCGCCACCGGAACCCCGTGGGAGGTGCTGCTGCACCAGCAGGTACTGGCCCCGCTGGGTCTGGAGGCCACGCTGCTGCGCCCGGGCCCCGACGGCACCGACGCGACGGGCCACCGCCGCGACGGGACCCCGCTGCCCGCCCTGGACACGGGGGGCTTCACGGCGGCGGGGGCGCTGCGGTCGACGCCGCTGGACCTGCTGACGTTCCTGGAGGCGCATGTGGGGGCCACCGAACTGCGGGACCCCTCACTGGCCGCCGCGCTCACCGAGGTGACCCGCCCGGTGCTGCGGCGGGGGTGGCGGCACGCGCACACCCACACGCTGACGTGGTTCCAGCACCCGTCCCCGTACGGCCCGGTCCTCTTCCACGCCGGAGCCACCCTCGGCCAGCAGGCGTTCCTCGGCTTCCGCCCGGACACGGGCCTCGCGGTGGCGGCGACGGCGACGAGGCGGGTGCACCGGAAGGACACGTTCGTGGCAACGGCGTACGACCTGCTGACGGAAACGCCGTAACCCCGTAACTTACGGGGCCTTCTCCGCACTACGGGGCCTTCTCCGCGTTCTTGGCGGCCACCACCGCGTCGAACACCTCCCGCTTGGGCAGCCCGGCGGCGGCGGCGACGGCGGCGATGGCCTCCTTGCGCCGCTCCCCCGCCTCCTCGCGCACCCGCACGCGCCGCACGAGCTCCTCGGCGTCCAGCCCCTCGTCACCGGAGTCGGAGGCGCCTTCGACGACGACGGTGATCTCACCCCGTACGCCGTCCTCGGCCCACACGGCCAGCTCACCGAGCGGACCGCGCTTGACCTCCTCGTACGTCTTGGTCAGCTCCCGGCAGACGGCGGCGCGCCGCTCGGCGCCGAAGACCTCGGCCATGGCGGCGAGGGTGTCGTCGAGCCGGTGCGGGGCTTCGAAGAAGACCATCGTGCGCCGCTCGTCGACGTTCTCCCGGAGCTTGGAGAGCCGCTCCCCGGCCTTGCGCGGCAGGAACCCCTCGAAGCAGAACCGGTCGACGGGCAGCCCGGAGAGGGCGAGGGCGGTGAGTACGGCCGACGGCCCCGGCACGGCGGTGACGCGGATGTCCTTTTCGACCGCGGCGGCGACGAGCCGGTAGCCGGGGTCGGAGACGGACGGCATCCCCGCATCCGTGACAAGAAGCACGCGAGCGCCACCGACCAGGGCTTCCACGAGCTCCGGTGTCCGGGCGGACTCGTTGCCCTCGAAGTACGAGACGACACGCCCCGAGGTGTGGATGCCGAGCGCCTGGGTGAGGCGGCGCAGCCGCCGGGTGTCCTCGGCGGCGACGACGTCGGCCCGCTCCAGTTCGGCGGCCAGGCGTGGCGGGGCGTCCGCCACGTCACCGATGGGGGTCCCTGCGAGCACGAGCGTTCCAGTCGTTCCAGTCACATCAGCCATCCTCGCAGCACGGGCAGCACCCTTCGCACAGATGCGTTCCCTACGATGGCGCGGTGACGAGTACCGCACCCGAGACCCAGCGGGGCCAGGACGCCGGGGACCCGCTCGGCGAAGAGCCGACCTCCTGGCAACGGCGGCTGCGCCGCTTCGGCCATGTCCCGCGCCCGGAGACCTCGCTCCGCGACCGGCTGGACCCGCCGTACACCCGGCCGGGACGGCAGGTGTGGTCGGTCTTCGCGATCCCGCCGCAGATGGCCGACCGCCTGGTGCGGTGGTCCGGCTGGGGCGGACCGCTCCTGGTCACGCTCGTCGCGGGGGTGCTGCGCTTCTGGAAGCTGGACCAGCCGCGCGCGGTGATATTCGACGAGACGTACTACGCGAAGGACGCGTGGGCGCTGGTCAACCAGGGGTACGAGGGATCGTGGCCCAAGGACGTCGACAAGCTGATCCTCAAGGACCCGTCCTCCGTGCCGATCCCGACCGACCCGGGGTATGTGGTGCACCCGCCGGTCGGCAAGTGGATCATCGGGTTCGGCGAGCAGATGTTCGGCTTCACGCCGTTCGGCTGGCGCTTCATGGTGGCGGTGCTGGGCACGATCTCGGTCCTCCTGCTCTGCCGGATCGGCCGACGGCTGTTCCGCTCGACGTTCCTGGGCTGCCTGGCGGGCCTGCTGCTGGCCGTCGACGGCCTGCACTTCGTGATGAGCCGGACCGCGCTGCTCGACCTGATCGTGATGTTCTTCGTGCTGGCCGCGTTCGGCTGCCTGGTGGTGGACCGGGACCGTTCACGCCACCGACTGGCCTCCGCCCTGCCGGTGGACGAGGAGGGGGTGCTGCGCCCGGACGCCCGGATCGCGGAAACCTTGCGCCTGGGGTGGCGGCCGTGGCGCATCGCGGCGGGCGTGATGCTGGGCCTGGCCTTCGCGACGAAGTGGAACGGCCTGTACGTCCTGGCCGCGTTCGGCCTGATGACGGTGTTGTGGGACGTCGGCGCGCGCCGCACGGCGGGCGCGGCGCGCCCGTACACGGCGGTGCTGCGCCGGGACCTGCTCCCCGCCTTCCTCTCCACGGTCCCGGTGGCGATCGTCACGTACCTCGTCTCCTGGACCGGCTGGATCGTCACGGACAAGGGCTACTACCGCAACTGGGCGGCCACGGAGGGCAAGGACTCCGCCTGGAGCTGGCTCTTCCCGGACTGGCTGCGGAGCCTGTGGCACTACGAGACCCAGGTGTACGACTTCCACGTGGGCCTGACCTCCGGCCACACGTACGAGTCGAACCCCTGGAGCTGGCTGGTGCTGGGCCGCCCCGTCTCGTACTTCTACGAGGAGCAGACGGGCTGCCAGGAGTCGGCCACGGGCAAGTGCGCCGCCGAGGTCCTGGCCATCGGCACCCCGCTGCTCTGGTGGGCGGCGTGCTTCGCCCTCGCGTACGTGGTGTGGCGCTGGCTCTTCCGCCGCGACTGGCGGGCCGGCGCGATCGCCTGCGGCGTGGCGGCGGGCTGGGTGCCCTGGTTCTTCTACCAGGAGCGCACGATCTTCCTGTTCTACGCGGTGGTGTTCGTTCCGTTCCTCTGCCTGGCCGTGACGATGATGCTGGGCGCGATCGTGGGCCCGGCGGCGGGCACGGGCGCCCGCGCGGAACTGGGCCTGACGGCCCACGACCCGACGGGCGAACGCCGCCGCACCCTGGGGGCGATCGCGGCGGGCGTGCTGGTGCTCCTGATCATCTGGAACTTCATCTACTTCTATCCCCTGTACACGGGGACCTCGATCCCGGAGGACCTGTGGCGGGACCGGATGTGGCTGGATACATGGGTGTAGCCGGACACCGGAACGTGCGCGCGCCGACGACACCGACCCTCACTTACCCGCCATCCAGAGAGCGCTTTCCGGCCAAGCGTCCCGGTCCGGTAACAACATCCGCGTCCGTGACGACATCCCCTTAGGGTTCCTCACAGTTGCCCCTTGAACATGCCCGAGGGGCACTCCTGGGGAGGGGGACTGCACGGATGCGCAGTGGAGCGAAGGTCGCCGTGGTCGGCGGAGTGTTCATCCTGGTGACCGGAGGGATCGGTTACGGGGCCTACAGCATGCTCGGGAGCGACGGGGGTGGCGGAGGCGGCATCGCCTCGCGGAACGCGACCCCCGAGGTGAGAACGGGGCCGCCGAGCGCGGAGGAGATAGCCGAGACGTCACAGGGGTTCTTCGACGCCTGGGCGTCCGGGGACGCGGCGGGCGCGGCCCTCCTCACCAACAACGAGGCCGAGGCGGGGCCGGTGCTCACCTCGTACGGCGAGGACGCCCACATCGGCAAGGTGAAGATCACTCCGGGCCCGGCGGTCGGCACGAAGGTGCCCTACACCGTCCGGGCCACCGTCTCCTTCGGGGGGAAGTCGAAGCCCCTGTCGTACGCCTCGGAGCTCACCGTGGTGCGCGGGCTGACGACCGGGAAGGCGCTGGTGGACTGGGAACCCACCGTCGTACACCCGCAGTTGACCAAGGGCGCCACGCTGAAGACGGGCGAGTCGTCGACCGCGCAGATCGAGGCCGTCGACCACAAGGGCGCCGTACTCACCAAGGAGAAGTACCCCTCGCTCGGGCCGATCCTGGACACCCTGCGCCAGAAGTACGGGGAGGTGTCCGGCGGTTCGCCCGGGATCGAGACCTGGATCGAGGCCGCCGACGAGGGGCAGCCCGACACCACCCTCCTGACCCTCGCCAAGGGCACGCCCGGCAAGCTGCAGACCACGCTCGACGCGGGCGCCCAGGCGGCGGCCGAACAGGCGGTGAAGAAGTTCGGGCAGGCGTCGGTGGTCGCGGTCAAGCCGTCCACCGGGGCGATCCGCGCGGTGGCCAACAACCCGGTGACGGAGTTCAACGTGGCGTTGCAGGGCCAGCAGGCGCCCGGCTCGACGCTGAAGATCATGACGGCCGCGCTGCTGCTGGAGAAGGGGCTCGTCACGGCGAACGGGGCGGCGGAGTGTCCCAAGGACGCCATGTACCAGGGGCGTTCGTTCCACAACCTGAACCACTTCGCGCTGCCGGACGGCTCCACGTTCACCCAGAGCTTCGCCCGGTCCTGCAACACCGCCCTCATCAAGCTCATCGACGACACGAAGGATGACGCCGCGCTCGCCAAGATGGCCCGGGACGTCTTCGGGATCGGTCTGGACTGGAAGACCGGCGTCGTCACGACCGACGGCAGCGTGCCGGAGGAAGTGGGTGGAGAGGCGGCCGCCCAGTACATCGGGCAGGGCACCGTCCAGATGAACGTTCTCAACATGGCGTCCATCACCGCCACCGGGATGACCGGCACCTTCCGGCAGCCGGTCATCGTCCCGCAGTCCCTGGACAACCGGCAGTTGGCCCAGGCCTCGCGCTCGCTGTCGCCTGCCGTCACCCAGCAGCTCAACACCATGATGCAAGCCACGGCAGCCTGGGGAACCGGCGCCAAGTCCATGGCCACGGTGGGCGGCGTCAAGGGTGCCAAGACCGGTTCGGCCGAGGTCGACGGGCAGGAGATCTCCAACAGCTGGTTCACCGGCTTCAGCAACGACCTCGCCGCGGCGGCGGTCGTCCAGACCGGCGGCCGCGGCAGCGAGGCGGCCGGTCCGGTGGTGGCGGATGTGCTGAAGGCGGGCGGCTGAGACCGCGATCGGCGGCGTACGGACGGTCAGTGAACGGCGTACGGGCGGTCAGTCGGCGAGCGCGAGCAGCGGGCCCGCGGCCAGCAGGCCGTACTGGAGCCACAACAGCGTCGTCCGGGTCCTGCGGGTGAAGGTACCCCCGGGCGCCACGGCGACCGCGGAACCGGGCACCAGGGAGAGGACGAGCGCCACCAGGCCCGCGAGGGCAGGCCCGCCCATCGCGCCGTCGCCGGGCTCGTAGGCATCGATCAGCATCAGCAGGAAGGTGCCCAGCAGCGCGGGGACGAACAGGGCGAGCCCGGCCAGCGCGGCCACCCGGGTGCCACCGGCGGAAGCGTCTTCGGGGGCGCGGAGCAGGTTCGTCGTGGTCATGGGCCCAGCACACAGGACGGCGGGGGCGGGACCATCCGGGCGGGTACTCACGCCCGTACTCATCGGGTCTGCCGCGTACTCACGCGGTGACTCGGCGGGCGCGTACTCACGCGGTGACGCGGCGGGCCGGGAGCCCCTGACCGGAGGCGGGGTGCAGGGGTCCCGGGTGCGTGGGTGGCGGCTGCCGCTAGGTGTATTGATCACGAGCGTTGTTAACGCTGGTGAGGCTTGATCGTGGCGAGGGCCCCCGTGTGTGGTGGAGGTGTCGAATCTTCACCGCAC
>NZ_JBHYVE010000013.1:158770-211581 GCF_042750035.1 Streptomyces sp. NPDC059452 | reverse complement strand
GTCCTGGGGGGGGCTGCGGTCGCCGCCTGGTACCTGCTTACGGCCCAGACGCTGGTGGCGGGGGCCGCGCCCCCTTAGTCCTTACTGGGGTCCGGGCCCGCCCCCCGCCCGCGGGGGTGCGGGCCCTTCCCCGTAACAGGCGTATCAGGCTCTACGGGCTCAGGCCGCCTTGGCCTTCGTCGCGTACATGTCCACGTACTCCTGGCCGGAGAGCCGCATCACCTCGGACATCACCGAGTCGGTCACCGCCCGCAGCACATAGCGGTCGCGGTCCATGCCCTCGTACCGGGAGAACTCCATCGGCTCCCCGAAGCGGACCGTGACCTTGCCCGGCCGGGGCAGTCCGGCGCCGCCCGGCTGGAGCTTGTCGGTGCCGATCATCGCGAACGGGACCACCGGGGCGCCCGTCATCAGCGTCAGCCGCGCGATCCCCGTACGGCCCCGGTAGAGCCGGCCGTCGGGGGAGCGGGTGCCCTCCGGGTAGATCGCGAAGGCCTGGCCCTCCTCCAGCACCCGGCGCCCGGTCATCAGCGCCGCGACCCCGCCCCGGCCGCCGTCCCGGTCCACCGGGATCATTCCGGCGCCCGTGAAGAACCAGGCCATCAGGCGGCCCTTGAAGCCCTTGCCGGTCACGTACTCGTCCTTGCCGATGTAGAACACCGGCCGGTCGACGCAGACCGGCATGACCATCGAGTCGATGAAGGTGAGGTGGTTGCCCGCGAGGATCACCGGCCCGGTCCCGGGGATGTTCTCCACGCCCTCCACCTGGGGGCGGAACATCAGGCGCAGAATCGGTCCGAGCACTGCCTTGAAGACCGTGAGACGGGACAACGGGTTCCTCCGGTGTCATGGCCGGGCCGGCCGGGGTCGGGTGAGGTGGTGCGGGGTGATGTCCGGTGGTGCGCGTGTTGGACTGTGCAGGTGAGGACGATACTCGCGGGTATGCACTGATCGCACATCGGGTTCACGGAGCGGATACGTGGTGTTGACGTGTGTTTCCGCCGTGTTCGCCCCGGAGCCGCTCCCCGGACCCGCCCGCCTGCCTACGATCGGCCCCGCCCGACGGAGCGCGGGACCGTCCAGGACAGTACCGAGCGAGGAGTATTCATGACGGAGCGTGTGACCGGCAGTCCCGGCCGACGGACCCTTCTGGGCGCCGCCGTCCTCTCCGCGGCGGCCCTCGGCCTGACCGGCACCGCCGCCCAGGCCGCCCAGGCCACCGAGCGGGGGCGCGGCGGGCACGGCGGCCACGGCTCGCTGCGGGACCTCCCCGTGCCGACGGTGATCGGCCACCGGGGGGCCAGCGGCTACCGGCCCGAGCACACCCTCGGCTCCTACCAGCTCGCGCTGGACCTGGGGGCGCACATCGTCGAGCAGGACCTCGTCCCCACCAAGGACGGCCACCTCGTCTGCCGCCACGAGAACGACATCACCGCCACCACGGACGTCGCCGACCACCCCGAGTTCGCCGGCCGCAGGGCCACCAAGAGCATCGACGGCGTCTCCTACACCGGCTGGTTCACCGAGGACTTCACCCTCGCCGAGCTCAAGACCCTGCGGGCCAAGGAGCGCATCCCCGGCAACCGCCCGGACAACACCCTCTACGACGGCCGCTGGACGGTCCCCACCTTCGAGGAGGTCCTGCGCTGGGCCGACAAGGAGGGCCGCAGGCGCGGAAAGCCCGTCTGGCTGTACGTGGAGACCAAGCACCCCACCTATTTCCGGAAGCTGGGCCTCGGCCTGGAGGAGCCGCTGGCCCGGCTGCTGCGCCGCTACGGCCGGGACCGCAAGAACTCCCCACTGATCCTCCAGTCCTTCGAGCCCAGCTCCGTCCAGCGCCTGGCCCGGCTGGTCGACACCTCGCGCATCGTCCTGCTCTCCGGCCCCACCAGCCGCCCCTGGGACTTCGTCGAGTCGGGCGACCCGCGCACGGTGGCCGACCTCGTGAAGCCCGCCGGGCTGAAGTGGATCGCCTCCTACGCCCAGGGCATCGGCCCCACGCTCGACCTGGTCATCCCCAAGGACGCCGCGGGCCGGCTCACCACGCCGACCACCCTGGTGAAGGACGCGCACGCCCGTGGCCTGCGCCTCCACCCGTACACCCTGCGGAACGAGAACAGCTTCCTGCCCGCCGACTTCCGGCGCGGCACCGACCCCAACGCCTACGGTGACGTGTTCGGCGCCTACGCCGCGTACTTCGCCACCGGTATCGACGGCATCTTCACCGACCACCCGGACACCGCGCTCCTCGCGGCGGCGGACTTCAACGGGCGCTGAGCCCTTCTCCGTACGGGCCCGGTGACCGCTGCGTCGGCCACCGGGCCCGTACGCGATCAGACACCGCGCGGCGGGCGCGTGAGCCGCGTCGGGCGCGTTGGCCGTGTCAGCAGCGTCAGCCACCGGGCCTGCACGTGCTCCGGTCGGGTGGTGCGGTACGCCGGGGGCAACCGGTCGCGCCACCACCACGTTTGCCGGGGCATGACGCTTCTCGATCATGAACCCGACCGGGCCGCCGCCACCGCGCTCGCCGTCCGCGCCTTACAACCCCTGGTGCGCGCGGAGGCGAGAGCCGAGGCCCCGGCCGCCGGACTCGACCCCGCCGACCTCGAACAGAGCGTGTGGCTCCGGCTGCTGGAGCGTCCCGCCGGGGCCGTGCCGCCCCGCGACCCGGCCCGCTGGGTGCGTGACACCGTACGGGCGGAAGCCCGTCGGGGGCGCCGCACGGTCCGGCGGGAACGCCCGTACGCCGGAACGGAACCCGCGGCTCCGCCCACCGCCGGACCGGAACGGATCGTGCTCGGGGCCGCCGAACGCCGGGCGTTGCGCGCCGCGGTGGCCCGGCTGCCGGAGCGCTGCTCCCGGCTGCTGGAGGCGATGCTGGCGCCCACCGACCCGACGTACCGAGAAATCGCAGGGGAGTTGGGTATGTCACAGGGGAGTTTGGGCCCGATCCGTTCCCGTTGCCTTGGATGTCTGCGCAGAATGCTCGCGGCGGAGGTTGCCGTCCCTGAACTGCGGGGAAGAGGGCGATAGGCAACCGGGCGGACAGGTGAGCGGGAGGCGTGCACACATGGGCATGAGCGTGATCATCTCGGCGGCGACGGCACAGGACGTGGAGCAGATCTTCCGGCTCCAGTACCTCTGCTTCCAGCGCGAGGCCGAGCTGTACGACAACTACCGGATCGACCCGCTCGTCCAGACTCTCGACGCGGTACGCGACGAAGTCGCCGACGACCTGGTGTTCGTGGCCCGCCTCGGCGACGAAGTCGTCGGCTCGGTACGCGGTTTCACCGATCCGGACGGTACGGGACAGATCGGCAAGCTCTGTGTGCACCCCAGGCTCCAGGGCCACGGGCTCGGCACCCGGCTGCTGAACGCGGCGGAGGCGGCCCTCGCGGCCGACCGCGCGGCCACCCGCTTCCGGCTGCACACCGGACACCGCAGCGAGAGCAACCTCCGGCTCTACCGGCGGGCCGGATACGCCCAGGTCGGAGATGTGACGGGGACGGACGGCGTCCGGCTCATCCTGCTGGAGAAGGAAGCGGCGGCCCAGGAGTTCGTGACCAGCGCCTGACCGGACCTGCCCGGGCCTCCGACCTGCCCGGGCTCAGGCCTTCTTGGCGCGGCGCAGCCAGATCATCCCGGTGACCGGCAGGATCACCGGGATGAACAGGTACCCCATCCCGAAGTCCGACCAGACGGTGGAGTCGGGGAAGGCGGACGGCTCGGCGAGCGTCCAGGCCCCGACGACCAGGACCCCGAGCAGCTCGGCGGCGCAGCACACCAGCGCCGCCCGGCGCGCCTTCTCGCCGCCGCGCACCAGCGAGTACGTGATGAAGCCGTATACGACGGCGGCGAAGGCCGAGAGCGTGTACGCGAGCGGCGCCTTGTCGAAGCCCCGGACCACCTCGACGATCGAGCGCGAGGCCGCCGCCACCGTGAACACCCCGTAGAACCAGACGAGCACCCGGCCCGGACCGGTACCCAGCTCGAAGGACGGCTTGGCCGCCGTGTCCACCTCGGGGCGGTCGGTGTCACTCACGTCAGTTTCCCCAGATGTCGTAGAGCCGTACTTCGAGGACCGCCAGCACGAGAGCGCCCGCCGCCACCGTCACCGAGCCCCAGCGGGTCCGCTCGGACAGCGACAGGACGCCGGCCGCCGGTACGGCCGCGAACGCGCCGATCAGATAGGCGACGAACACCGTCGTGCCCTGCTCCGGCCGCTCCCCGCGAGCCAGCTGCACGATGCCCACCACCAACTGGGCCAGGGCCAGGACGGTCACGACGGCCATCCCGATGAAGTGCCAGTCCTTCGTCGGCTGGTCCTTGTAGGCGGCGTGTCCGCACCAGGCGGCGAGGGCGAGCGCGGTCACGGCGACCGCGACCGTCAGGGCGTCAAGCATGAAGCGAGGGTATTACGGCGGGACCTCCCGCCCGCGTGCGGCCCCTTCCGCCCGCGTCCGGCGCCGTACCCGTCCCGCCGGGCGGCCGTGATCGTGGCCTTGGCCACAGCGAACGCCCGGACCGGACCCGCGGGCCGCCGCCCCCAGGGCCGTACGACCTCCCCGGTGACCCCTGTAAGTGCAGGTCAGAACCTTGCGGTCGTACGTCGGCGAGGTGGCCCGGACCGTCGCCGCAGACCATCCACGGCTGTCCGCTATTCGGACAGCCGGGTTCGCGCCCAGGTGGACGTCTGTTTTACTTGGCCCATGACCACGACGAGCAGCCGCACCCTTGCGACCGAGGCGATCAGTACGCCCGGTGCTCGTTGTATGTGTCGAATGCGCGCCTTCTGAGGGCCCCCGCCTGAGTCTCACGCCCCGAAGCGAGACCGAGCCTGAGCCGTTCGCCCCCTGTGGAACGAGCCGCCCGAGCATGCGCTGTTCCCGGCCGACCGCCGTACACAGCCGTGCTGAGACGTAAACCGGCCGACCAGCCCGCATCAGTCTCTTCAGACGTTTGCCCCGTGCCCGGCGGACACCGCGCCGCGCACTCGACAGTGACGGAAAACCCCTGTGATCACCACGACGGGCCTCACGAAGGTCTACCAGTCGCGCGACCGTGAGGTCACCGCACTCGACGGAGTCGACCTCCACGTCCGCGAGGGCGAGATATACGGCGTCATCGGACAGAGCGGCGCCGGGAAGTCCTCCCTGATCCGCTGCGTCAACCTGCTGGAGCGCCCCACCTCCGGCACGGTCACCGTGGCCGGGCAGGACCTCACGGCCCTCGCCGGGCGGGGGCGGCGGGCGAGCGCGGAGCTGCGCGCGGCCCGCACCCGGATCGGCATGGTCTTCCAGCACTTCAACCTGCTGGACTCGCGCACCGTCCTGGACAACGTGGAACTCCCGCTGGAGATCCTCGGAGTCTCCGGCCAGGAGCGCACCCGTAAGGCCAAGGAGCTCCTCGACCTGGTCGGCCTCGCCGACAAAGGCAAGTCCTACCCCAAGCAGCTCTCCGGCGGCCAGAAGCAGCGCGTGGGCATCGCCCGCGCCCTGGCGGGCGACCCCAAGGTGCTGCTCTCGGACGAGGCGACCTCCGCCCTCGACCCGGAGACCACCCGCTCGATCCTCCAGCTGCTGCGCGACCTCAACCAGCAGCTCGGCCTGACCATCCTGCTGATCACCCACGAGATGGACGTCGTCAAGACGATCTGCGACTCCGCCGCCCTCATGCAGCGGGGCCGGATCGTGGAGTCCGGCACGGTCGGCGGACTGCTCGCCACCCCCGGCTCCGAGCTGGCGGGCGAGCTGTTCCCGGTCGGCGGGACCGCCTCCGGGCCCGACCGTACGGTCGTGGACGTCACCTTCCACGGGGAGGCCGCCACCCAGCCGGTGATCTCCCAGCTCTCGCGTACGTACAACATCGACATCTCGATCCTCGGCGCGGCGATGGACACCGTCGGCGGCAAGCAGATCGGCCGGATGCGCATCGAGCTGCCCGGCCGGTTCGAGGAGAACGTCGTCCCCATCGGCTTCCTGCGCGAACAGGGCCTCCAGGCCGAGGTCGTCGAGGACGAGAACGGCCCCCGGGCCCGTACCGCCGTGACCGTTCCCGAGCAGACGCCCGCCGCGATCACCAAGGAGGTCGTCAAGTGACCTGGTCCGAAATGCAGCCCCTGCTGACCCAGGGCACCTTCGACACCCTCTACATGGTGCTGTGGTCGGCGCTGGTCACCGTCATCGGCGGACTGCCGCTCGGTGTCCTGCTGGTCCTCACGGACAAGGGCGGACTGCTCCAGAACACCGTGGTGAACAAGGTCATCGGCGTGATCGTGAACATCGGCCGCTCGCTGCCGTTCATCATCCTGCTGATCGCCCTGATCCCCTTCACCACCTGGGTCGTCGGCACCTTCATCGGCCCCACCGCGATGATCGTCCCGCTCGCCGTCGGCGCCATCCCGTTCTTCGCCCGGCTCGTCGAGACGGCGATCCGGGAGGTCGACCACGGGCTCGTCGAGGCGGTGCAGTCGATGGGCGGCTCCATCCCCACCATCGTCCGCAAGGTGCTCCTGCCGCAGGCCCTGCCCTCGCTGGTCTCGGGCGTCACCACCACCCTCATCGTGCTCATCGGCTACTCCGCGATGGCCGGTGCGGTCGGCGGCGAAGGGCTCGGCTCCAAGGCCGTCACCTACGGATTCCAGCGCTTCGACAACCAGTTCATGCTGATCACCGTCGCGCTCCTCATCGTCCTCGTCAGCGTGATCCAGCTGATCGGCGACATCGCCGTCCGGCTGCTGGCCCGCCGCGGCCGCACCGCGTAGGCCGTCGGCCCCCTGAACCTCCCGTCCCCACCAAGCCCGAACTCCTTGTCCGGGCGCACCACCACCACAAGAAAGAGGCACTTTTCGTGCGTAAGAACATCAAGATCACCGCAGCTGTCGCTTCCGCCGCCGCCCTCGCCCTGGGGCTGAGCGCCTGCGGTACGGACTCCGACCCGGCCTCCTCCGCCAAGAGCGACGGGGCCAAGGCCGACACCTCCAAGGCGCTCGTCGTCGCCGCGTCCCCGACGCCGCACGCCGACATCCTGAACTTCGTCAAGAAGAACCTGGCGGAGAAGGAGGGCCTCAAGCTGGAGGTCAAGGAGTTCACGGACTACGTCCTGCCGAACACCGCCACCCAGTCCGGCCAGGTCGACGCCAACTTCTTCCAGCACAAGCCCTACCTGGACGACTTCAACAAGAAGAACGACACCACCATCGTCCCGGTCGTCAACGTGCACCTGGAGCCCCTGGGTCTCTACTCCAAGAAGATCAAGGACCTCAAGGACATCAAGTCCGGCCAGACCATCGCCGTCCCCAACGACACCACCAACGGCGGCCGCGCCCTCCAGCTGCTCGCCGAGAACGGCCTGATCACGCTCAAGGACGGCGTCGGCACCGCCGCCAAGCTGAGCGACATCACCGACAAGAAGGGCCTGGAGTTCAAGGAGCTGGAGGCCGCCACCGTGCCCCGCGCCCTGAACGACGTGGACGCCGCCGTCATCAACGGCAACTACGCCCTGGAGGCCAAGCTCTCCCCGGCCAAGGACTCCCTCGCCCTGGAGAAGGCCGAGGGCAACCCGTACGCCAACTTCCTGGCGGTCAGGGACGGCAACGAGAAGGACCCGCGCGTCGAGAAGCTGGCCAAGCTCCTCAACTCCGACGAGGTCAAGAAGTTCATCGAGGACACCTACCAGGGTTCGATCGTCGCGTCCTTCGGCGCCACGGCCTGACCTGGACGCAAAGACCGTGGTCCTGACCCCCGCCAAGTCCTGAGCCCCATCAGGTACTTGCTCGACGGAGCCCCGCCCTTCCCCTCGGAAGGCGCGGGGCTCCGTCGTGCGGACCCGCCCATGCGCAACACGGACCCGATGCTGCATGCTGTGCTTTTACCCGGTCTTCGCTTTTACCCGGTCTTCTGCATGGAGCTGCGCATGACTACCACCTTTCCGTCCGTCTCCATCAGCACGGACAGGTTGGTGATGCGCCCCTTCGACATGGCCGACATCCCCGCGTACATCGAGATGATGAACGACGAGCTGGTCACCGCCTGGACCGACGGACCGCACCCCTACACCCAGGTCGACGCCGAACGCTGGGTCCGCAGAATCGCCCCCGGGGAACGCACCTCGGGCCACGGCATCGCCCTCGCCGTCACCGAGTTCCTCACCCAGCGGCTCGTCGGGACCGTCCGCCTCCTCAACACCGACTGGCGCACCCTGTCCACCGAGGTCCGCTACATCACCGCCCCCTGGGCGCGCGGCGAGGGTTACGCCACCGAAGCCGTGCTGGCCGTCGCCGAATGGCTCTTCCGCGACCAGGGCTTCGAACGCATCGAGCTGCGCACCCCCGCCGACAACACCGCAGCCCAGCAGGTCGCCCAGAAGCTCGGCTGCATCAGCGAGGGCGTCCTGCGCAACGCCCGGATCGCCCGGACCCAGACGGAGGACGGCGGCTGGACCGACATCCGTACCGACCTGATCGTCTGGGGCCTCCTCCCCGAGGACCTCGAAGGCGTCGCCGAACAGCTCGCCGACGCCGGGGGCTACGGCACGTACAACGACTGGAACTGACCCTCGGGGGCCTGCCCCGGCCACCCGGTAGGACCCCGGTCCGGACCAGGTACTCTCACCCCTGCCCGCCAACCGCACGGGCAGCAGCCCCACTCCCTCCGACACCCCACTCCTTCCGCTACCAGCCACCCGAGGAGACAGACGACGATGGCCGACCGGGTCACGGTGATCGGCTGGGACGGCTCGCCACTGACCAGAGCGGCCACGGCCGCGCTCTCGGCCGCCACGCTCGTCGCGGGCGCCGCGCACCACCTCGCCCTGCCCGAAGTGCCCCGGGACGCCGAGCGCATCCGCCTCGGCAGCGTCGACCTGGCCGCCCGCCGCATCGCGGGCCACCGGGGCAGCGCCGTCGTCCTCGCCGACGGCGACCCCGGCTTCTTCGGCGTCGTCCGCACCCTGCGCGCCCCCGAGCACGGCCTCGAAGTCGAGGTCGTCCCCGCCGTCTCCGCCGTGGCCACCGCCTTCGCCCGGGCCGGGATGCCCTGGGACGACGCCCAGGTCGTCGTCGCCCACCCGCGTACGCTGCGCCGCGCCGTCAACGTCTGCCGGGCCCACCACAAGGTCGCCGTCCTCACCTCACCGGGCGCGGGCCCCGCCGAACTGGCCCTCCTCCTCGAAGGCGTCCACCGCACCTTCGTGATCTGCGAGGAGCTCGGCACCGACCGCGAACGCGTCACCGTCCTGACCTCGGACAAGGCCGCCGACCACGCCTGGCGCGACCCGAACGTCGTCATCGTCATCGGCGGCGGCCCCGAGACCACCGCCACCGGCGCCTGGATCGCCGGCCGCGAGCCCGCCTACCCCCAGGGCGTCCGGGGCTGGGCCCTGCCCGCCGAGGCCTACCGCGAGGCGGGCGCGGAACGGATGCGGGAGTCCGGCGAGGGGGAGTCCCCGGCCCTGCGCGCCGCCCAGCTGGCCCGCCTCGGCCCCCGCACCGGTGACCTGGTCTGGGACATCGGCTCCGGCAGTGGCGCCCTGGCCGTGGAAGCGGCCCGCTTCGGCGCGGCGGTCCTCGCGGTCGACGCCGACCCGGGAGCCTGCTCCCGTACGGATGCCGCCGCCCGCGCCTTCGGCGTACCGCTCCAGATCGTCTGCGGCCGGGCCCCGCACGTGCTGGAACGGCTGCCCGAACCCGATGTCGTACGGGTCGGGGGCGGCGGCGTCCCGGTGGTCCGGGCCGTCGTGGACCGGCGCCCGGAACGCATCGTCACGCACGCCTCCACCCGGGACGAGGCCGAGGCGCTCGGCGCGGCGCTCACCGGCAACGGCTACACCGTCGAGTGCTCGCTGCTCCAGTCCGTCGACCTGGACACGAGCGTGTGGACCGAGCGCGAACGGTCCGTCGTGTTCCTTCTCTCCGCACGGCGTTCGGACCTCGCCCCCTGACCTTTCGGCCCGGTACGGGAGGTAGGCTGGCCGATTGTTGTACCGCGCCCGGACGTTCGTCGGTTCGTTCGTCAATGTCCGGAAAAGTGGACGGTTTTGTTCCGCTCTGTGGTACGGCACCAACCGGGGGACGCGCGACGTGGCGCAGTCCACAGCGAGCCGTGGCGGAACTGCCTGCCGCGGCGGCGAACGGCCGCGAGAATAAGAAGAGGTCCGCGGGCGTTTCGTGCCGCGCGGTGAGCCCGCTCGTTCTTGATGACGAGCACCGGCGTGCCGTGGTTCGGCGTCCCGGGCGAAGGGCCGAAGGAGCACTGACGATGGGCGAGGGGTACGCATGACTGACACCGGCCAGATCCCGGGCGAGGGACTGCCGGAGAACGCAGGCATGGTGGAGCAGCCGGGCATCCCCGCCCCGGACGCGTACACCTTCCTCGACCCCTCCGAGCACGCCCCCGAGGACGACGACCTTCTGCTGATGCCGACCTCCCAGGGCGCGTGGAGCGATCCCCAGACGGTCCAGGCCCCGGCTGCCCCTGCCCCTGCCCCGGCCGCAGCTGCGCAGGCTCCGGTCTCCGCTTCGGCTCCGGTGTCCGGTCCGGCTTCCGCTTCCCCTTCCGCTGTGTCTCCGCCTCCCGCCTCCGCCGTGTCTTCGGCTCCCGCTCCGGAGCAGGCCGTACCGCAGGTCCAGGCCCAGCAGCCGGTTGCGGTGGCGGAGCCGCAGCCGCAGGTTCCCGCGCAGGGCCAGGAGGCCGCCCAGGTTCCTGGTGGGACGCACGGGACGCACGGGACGCACGAGTCCGGAGGCCGTGACACCGGCTCCGTCGACCTCAACGGCGTACGTATCCCGGCTCCGGCCCCCGCCCCCGTGCAGACGCCCGCTCCGGTGGGCGCGCACGCGGCGGCCCCCGCCCCGGCCCGCCGCCCCCTGCACCGGGGCCCGGCTTCGGCCGAGGCACCGTCGTACGGCGGCGGTACGCAGGGCGGCGGTGTGGTCCGCTCGCTGGCCGACCGCGGCCCCGCCGGAGCCGTCAGGACCGCGCCCCCCGCCCGTCACGCGGGCCCGCCGACCACCGCGGGCCCCGAGTACTTCGAGGCGCCGTCCCCGGAGGCTCCGGTGCTCCCGGGACCGCAGCTGGGCGAGATCCCGCCGCAGGGCGCGGCGATGTGGGGCGCCCCGCCGCCGCAGCCGCAGCCCGAGCCGGAGGTGACGGCCGAGCCCGCGCCCGCCGCCGCATCCGAGCAGCCGGTGGACGAGGCCGAGCAGTCCGTCGAGGCCGAGGCGGCTGCCGAGGTGGCTGGGGAGCCTGAGGTGGTGGATCAGCCCGAGCAGGCCGCGGAGGTTGCTCCGCAGGTGGAGGCGCAGACGCAGGAGCCGGTACAGCCCGAGGCGGTGGTGGAGGAGCCCGAGGCTCCCGCCGAGCCCGAGCCCGAGCAGCAGCCTGCCGAGACTGCCGAACAGCCCGTCCAGGCCGAGGTGGCCGCTGAGCCGGAGGCAGCCGATCCGGTCGCGGTGGCTCCGGTGGAGGACGCTCCCGTCGAAGCCGTGCCGGTTGAAGCCGCTCCTGTTCAGGTGGAGCAGCCGGTCGCTGTGGCGCAGCCCGAGGTGGCGGTGGAGCCTGAGCAGGTCGCTCCCGAGCAGGTAGTTCCCGAGCAGGTCGCTCCCGAGCCCGAAGCGGTGCAGCAGGTGGCCCCGGCAGAAACGGTCGTCCCCGAGCCGGTCGCTGTCGTGCAGCCCGAGGTACCGCAGCCGGAGGTTGCGCCGTCTGCGGAAGCGGTGGCGCCGGTCCCGGACGAGGCCCCGGCCGAGCCGGTTGCCGAGGCCCCGGCCGAGCAGCCTTCCGAGGAGCCCGTGGCGGCGCCGGACGTTCCGGCCGAGCCGGGCACGGAGTTCGTCCTGGTGGACGCCCCGGCCCCGGCCGCCGAGCCCCAGGCCGCCACCCCCGTACAAGCGGCCCCCGTAACCGAACCGGAGCCTGCTGCCGCCCCCGTACAGCCGATCGAGCCGGTTGAGGCGACGGAGCCGACGGAGGCGATCGAGGTTGCTTCGGCCCCGGCCCCGGTGGCTGAGGAGAGCACGACGGTCGCAGAGTCCTCCGAGCCTGCCGCCGCCACGATCCAGCACGCCGAGCCGGAGCCGGAGCCGGAGCCCGAGCCGGTAGCGGTGGCAGCGGCGGCCGAGCCGGTGGCCGCCCCGGTCGTGCCGGAGCCCGTACAGCTCTCCGCCGCACCGGACCCCGACGACGGCACCGGACCCGAGGTCATCGAGACCCCGGAGCTGGAGGAGCAGCCGGTGGCGGAGGCCCCCGCAGAGCCGTTCACCCCGCCCGCGCCCGGCTACGACGACGCGGAGCGCGAAGCGGTGCTGCGGGTCATGCGCGAGCGCCGGGACATCCGCAACGGCTTCCGCAGCGACCCCATCCCGCACGAGGTCCTGCTCCGGGTGCTGGAGGCCGCGCACACCGCGCCGAGCGTCGGCCACTCGCAGCCGTGGGACTTCGTCGTCATCCGCTCCGCCGAGACGCGCCGCTCCATGCACGAACTGGCCCAGCGCCAGCGCGACGCCTACGCCAAGTCGCTTCCCAAGGGCCGGGCGAAGCAGTTCAAGGAACTGAAGATCGAGGCGATCCTCGACACCCCGGTCAACATCGTCGTCACCGCCGACCCCACCCGGGGCGGCCGGCACACCCTCGGCCGCCACACCCAGCCGCAGATGGCCCCCTACTCCTCGGCGCTCGCCGTGGAGAACCTGTGGCTGGCCGCCCGCGCCGAGGGCCTGGGCGTGGGCTGGGTGAGCTTCTTCGACGAGCGCGAGATGGTCCGCGCGCTGGGCCTGCCGGAGCACCTGGAAGTGGTCGCGTACCTCTGTGTCGGTTACGTGGACGAGTTCCCCGAGGAGCCCGAACTGCTCCAGGCGGGCTGGTCGAAGCGCCGCCCGCTGTCGTGGGTCGTCCACGAGGAGACGTACGGCCGCCGCGCGCTGCCCGGCGAGGAGCCGCACGACCTGCTCCAGGAGACGATCTCCGCCATTCGGCCGCTGGACGCGAAGGCGCTCGGGGAGGCGTGGGAGCGGCAGAAGCGGATGACGAAGCCCGCCGGGGCGCTCGGCATGCTGGAGATCATCTCCGCGCAGCTCTCCGGGCTCTCCCGGATGTGCCCGCCGCCGATCCCGGAGCCCGCGGCCGTCGCGATCTTCGCGGGTGACCACGGGGTGCACGCCCAGGGAGTCACCGCGTGGCCGCAGGAGGTCACGGCGCAGATGGTGGCGAACTTCCTCGGCGGCGGAGCCGTCTGCAACGCGTTCGCCGCGCAGGTCGGCGCGGAGGTCTGCGTCGTCGATGTCGGCGTCGCCTCGGACCTGCCCGCCACTCCGGGGCTGCTGCCCCGCAAGGTACGCAAGGGCACGGCCGACTTCACCACCGGCCCCGCGCTCAGCCGGGAAGACGTCCTCGCCGCGATCGAGGTGGGCATCGAGACCGCCCGCGACCTGGTGGCGGCGGGCAACAAGGCGCTGCTCACCGGAGAGATGGGCATCGCCAACACCACCGCGTCGGCCGCGCTGATCTGCGTGTACACCGGGATCGACGCCTCCGAGGTGACCGGCCGGGGGACCGGCATCAACGACGAGATGCACGCCCGCAAGGTCGACGTCGTACGCCGCGCCCTCGACCTCCACCAGCCGGACGCGGCCGACCCGATCGGCGTCCTCGCGGCGGTCGGTGGCCTGGAGCACGCGGCGATGGCGGGCTTCCTCCTCGGCGGAGCCTCCCTGCGTACGCCGGTGATCCTGGACGGCGTCAGTGCGGGCGCGGCGGCCCTGGTCGCCCGGGCCATCGCCCCCGAGGCCCTGGCCGCCTGCATCGCCGGCCACCGCAGCGCGGAACCGGGCCACGTGGCCGCCCTCAACAAGCTGGGCCTGCGCCCCCTGGTCGACCTGGACCTGCGCCTCGGCGAGGGAACGGGCGCTCTGCTGGCGCTGCCGATCGTGCAGAGCGCGGCACGGGCGATGCATGAGGTGGCGACGTTCGACGCGGCGGGAGTGACGGAGAAGTAGCCCGGGGCCCCCGGGCCCCGCTCCACCTCTCACCCCTTCCCGGAACCCTTCCGCCCTTCGGAGCTCACCACTCCAGCTCCTGTCCCTGCTCCCTCCGCCCTCTCCCAGTCCCTCCGCCTCTCTTGCTCTGTCCGGGGCCTGCCATTCCAGCCTCTCCGGCGTTTGAGGAGCGGGGTCCGGGGCGGAGCCCCGAAACCCCAGCCCGTCCGGCGCTTGAGGACAAAACGGGGCCCGGGGCGGAGCTCCGGTTTCGGGAAGGGGCGGGGAGGGGACAGGCCCGCCGCAGGCGCCCCACCCCGCCGGGCCCCACCCAGGGCCCCGGCCCCAGGCCCCACCCCCCACCACCCCGTATCGTGTTCCCCACCCAGGAACCCCCACTTCCGCACGTCACAGCCGCTCCACCGCCGCAGCGGCCCTAGGCAGCACCCCGCACGAGGAGCCCGCACCGCCATGGCCGAGCACGCAGATCACGCAGGTCACGCCGACCGCGAAGGTCACGCAGATCAGGCAGATCGCGCTGATCGCGCCGATCACCCCGCGTACCCCGTCGGACTCCGCCTGCACGGCCGCCGCACCGTCGTCATCGGCGGCGGCCAGGTCGCCCAGCGCCGCCTGCCGCAGCTCATCGCCACCGGTGCCGTCATCACCCTGGTCTCCCCCTCCGCGACGCCCTCCGTCGAGGCCATGGCGGACGCCGGTGAGATCCGCTGGGAGCGCCGCCGCTACCAGGACGGCGACCTCGCCGACACCTGGTACGCGCTGGTCGCCTCCTCCGACACCGCAGCCAACGACGCCGCCTCCGCCGAGGCCGAACGTACCCGCACCTGGTGCGTCCGGGCCGACGACGCCGAGGCCGCGACCGCCTGGACCCCGGCCACCGGCCGCAGCGAGAACGTCACGGTCGCCGTCCTCACCACCACCTCCCAGGGCCGCGACCCCCGGCACTCCGCCGCCATCCGCGACGCCATCGTCGAGGGCCTGCGCGACGGCACCCTCGCCGCCCCGCACCACCGCACCCGCGCCCCCGGCGTCGCCCTGGTCGGTGGTGGCCCGGGCGACCCGGACCTGATCACGGTGCGGGGCCGCCGCCTCCTCGCCGAGGCCGACGTGGTCATCGCCGACCGCCTCGGCCCCCGCGACCTGCTCGACGAACTGCCCCCGCACGTCGAGGTGATCGACGCGGCGAAGATCCCGTACGGCAGGTTCATGGCCCAAGAGGCGATCAACCAGGCGCTGATCGAGCACGCCAAGGCGGGCAAGGCCGTGGTCCGGCTCAAGGGCGGCGACCCGTTCGTCTTCGGCCGCGGCATGGAGGAGGCCCAGGCGCTGGCCGCCGAGGGCATCCCCTGCACGGTCGTCCCCGGCATCTCCAGCACCATCTCGGTCCCCGGAGCGGCCGGTATCCCGGTCACCCACCGGGGGGTGGCCCATGAGTTCACCGTGGTCAGCGGCCATGTGGCCCCCGAGGACCCGCGCTCGCTGGTCGACTGGGAGGCCATCGCCCGGCTGCGCGGCACCCTCGTCCTGCTGATGGCCGTCGACAAGATCGGCGCCATCGCCGCCGCCCTGATCGCCCACGGCAAGGACCCGGCCACCCCGGTCGCCCTGGTCCAGGAGGGCACCACCGCCGCCCAGCGCCGGGTCGACGCGACCCTCGCGGACGTCGGTGAACGCGCGGTCGCCGAGGACGTGCGCCCGCCCGCAGTAATCGTGATCGGCGAGGTCGTGGCGGTCGGCCCGGACTCCGCACCGCCCTCGGCCGAGGCCCCGCCCGAGTAACCACGTACCCCAGGCACCCCACATATCCCAGGGAACCCACGTAACCCAGAGAACCCTGTTACCCGGGTAACCCGCGGTTACGCATCTTCACCCCAGGCGTTGGCACCACACACCGGACAAGGCAGTATCACCCTGTGGCAGACATCATCACCGTCGACGACCCCGACGACCCGCGCCTGAGCGACTACACCGGCCTGACCGACGTCGAGCTGCGGAGACGGCGCGAACCCGCCGAGGGCCTCTTCATCGCCGAGGGCGAGAAGGTCATCCGGCGGGCCCGGCACGCCGGGTACGAGATGCGCTCCATGCTGCTCTCCGCCAAGTGGGTCGACGTCATGCGCGACGTCATCGACGAGGTCCCGGCCCCGGTGTACGCCGTCGCCCCCGACCTCGCCGAACGCGTCACCGGCTACCACGTCCACCGGGGCGCACTCGCCTCCATGCAGCGCAAGCCGTTGCCCACCTCCGACGAACTGCTCGCCACCGCACGCCGGGTGGTAGTCATGGAGTCGGTCAACGACCACACCAACATCGGGGCGATCTTCCGCAGCGCGGCCGCCCTCGGCATGGACGCCGTCCTGCTCTCCCCGGACTGCGCAGACCCGCTCTACCGGCGCTCGGTCAAGGTCTCCATGGGCGCGGTCTTCTCCGTTCCGTACGCCCGGCTCGAAGCCTGGCCCAAGACGCTGGAGACCGTACGGGAAGCGGGCTTCCGGCTCCTCGCCCTCACCCCCGACGCCAAGGCCACCAGCATCGACGAGGCGGCCCCGCACCGGCTGGAGCGGGTCGCGCTGATGCTCGGCGCGGAGGGGGAGGGACTGTCGACGAAGGCCCTGATGGCCGCCGACGAGTGGGTCCGCATCCCGATGGCGCACGGGGTCGACTCGCTGAACGTGGGCGCGGCGGCGGCCGTCGCCTTCTACGCGGTGGCGACGGGCCGCCCGGAGAGCTGAGACAGGGCTATGACCGGGCTATGACAGGGCTATGACCGGTTCCGCATCGGGACCCACTGAGCGGTGCCGTACTGCTCAGGTGGGCCGAGCGGTGCCGGTGCCGCTCATGGGGCCGAGCGATGCCGTACCGCTTACGAGGGCGGGCGCGGCCTGTGCCTGCGGTGCCCGGTCCCGGCCCCGCTCCGGCTGTGCGTTCTGTACGTTTCCGCCCAGCCCGCGCGCCGGCCCCTGGCACCCCTGCGCGGCCGCGATCCCCAGCGCCACCAGCAGTGTCACCACCACGAACACCACCAGCCGCTGCCGCAGCAGCCGAGGATTGGCCGGCCGCCGCCCCGCCGAGGTCGTCCGGGCCCCGGGCCGCGTTCCGGAACGCGGCCCCGGCCTGCCGTTCGTCCCTTTCACCGCGCCCGGCCGCTTCCCGGACCCCGTGGTGGAGCGCGGCGCCCGCTGCGGCCGAGAGCCACCGGTGCGCGGCGCCCCCGAACGCGAGGGCGTGGGGCGCCGCCCCTGCTGCGGGCGGCCGGTCGAAGGGCCCTCCGCACGGCGGGTCTGCTGCTCGGTGTACGGGCCGTCGAGACGGCCGGTCGGCCGGTCCGGGTCCTGCGCCGAGCGCTGGGCGGGCGGCCGCCCCTCGTGCAGGCCCTGCGCCTCGCGCGCCGCGATCTCCTTGAGCCGCATGGACAGTTGGAGGGTGCTCGGCCGCTCCTCCGGGTCCTTCGCCAGACAGGCGCTGATCAGCGGGGCCAGCGCGTCGTGCACCCCGTGGAGCTGCGCCTCCTCGTGCACCACGCGGTAGAGCATCACCTCGGAACTGCCGTGCCCGAAGGGGGAGTCGGCCATCGCCGCGTACGCCAGGGTCGCGCCGAGCGAGAAGACGTCCGTCGCGGGGGTCACCGCCGCGCCTCGGACCTGCTCGGGCGCCAGGAAGCCGGGCGACCCCACCGCCGTACCGACATGGGTCAGCGTGCTGGCTCCCGTCGCCCAGGCGATACCGAAGTCGATGATGCGGGGGCCCTTGGGGGAGAGCAGGATGTTCGACGGCTTCAGATCCCGGTGGACCACGCCCGCCTCGTGCACCGCCACCAGGCCCTCGGAGAGCGCCGCGCCGATCGAGGCCACCTCGGCCGCGGCCAGGGGCCCTTCCTCGGCCACCTTGTCGTGCAGCGAGGGGCCGGGGACGTACTGCGTCGCGAACCAGGGGCGGTCCGCCTCCAGGTCGGCGGCGACCAGCCGGGCCGTACAGCCGCCGCGGATCCGCCGCGCGGCGGACACCTCGCGCGCGAACCGCGAACGGAACTCCTGGTCCTCCGCCAGATCGGGCCGGATCACCTTGAGCGCCACCCGCTGGCCGCGCCGGTCGGAGCCGAGATAGACGACGCCCATGCCGCCCGCGCCGAGCCGCCGGTGCAGCCGGAACGAGCCGACGAGACGCGGGTCCTCGCGCCGGAGCCGCATCATCGCCATCGTCTGCCCATCCCCGCTGCCTGGTCTGCCTGACGAGGCACAGCTTACGTACCCGGCGCCCGGTGCGCTCAGAGGCCGCGCCCTCGCCCGGTATTCGATTGTCGGTGCCGGACGCGGGACGTGAAGCGCGGTCAGGGAGCGGTGGTTCCAGGCCCGTCGGCCCGCACCGGTCCGCAAAGGGCCTTCGCACAAGGGGTGTTGGATCGAGCCAAGGTGGCCGGGAAGGGGCGTTCGTGGTGAGCGCGGATACCACCGGGACGTACGTGGCGAGGGCCTCCGGCCCCGACCGCAGAAGGCAGGGCCGCCTCCCTCAGGGGGCGGGTGGAGTGAGTGAAGTCACCCACTGGGGCGCGGCTGATGCGGGTGTCCCCCCTGCGTCCCCTCCGGGATGACCCCAAGGCCCGGTGGGCGGTCTCCACCCAGGGGAGTACATCCACGGCCGACGGCTCATCCTCCGGGAGGCCCGGGATTCGGTACGCGGGCATGACGCCCCGTGCTCACCGGTTACCTAATGTTGAGGTCAAGCGGCGGGCGCAGCACTCGTCCCCCGAGGTCACACGCCCGTCGCTCCCATTCAGGTCAGGAGAGGAACCATGTCGGACACGGCAACGCGGACGATGATCCGCACCCAGGGCAGCAAGGCGTACGCCGCCTTCGGCCCCCGCCCGTCCGGCACCCGCCACCCCTTGGTGGCGACGGCGATGGTCCTTCCCCTGGCGGCCCTGCTCGTAGTCGTCTTCGGCGGCTGGGACGCGGTGGTCACACAGGCGTCGTCCGTGGCGGTGATGCTGGGGCGCTGAGCGGCGCCCAGGGTCCGGAAGAGCGGTCCGGACCCGGTATCGGGCCAACAGCCCCGTGGGGACGGGGGTGCGGCGGACGGCAGCGTTTGTCCGGTCAGCTGGGGAGCTGACCGGGCATCGCGCTGTCCGGGCCTGTTTGCCCGGGCGGACGGCCCGGAGCGGTTCGGCGTGCGACCCGGGGTGGTCCGGCCTGTGGCCTGGGCTGGTTCGGTGTGCGGCCCGGCGTGGTCCTGCCTGCGGCCCGGGGCGGGGTTCAGCGTACGGACGTGGTCGGTCCGGCGTACGGGTGCGGCCGGTCCGGCGGCAGGGGGGCGGTGCGAGGTCGCGTACGGGGCCGGGGCCGACGGGGTCCGTCCCGGCGAACGTCCTCCCGGCGAACGTCCCCCGCGCTCGGCTCCCCCTCGTGCCCGGACCCCCCGCGCCCCATGCCCGGCGCGGCCCCCGAATGGGCGCGCCTCCACCGCCCTGCGACCTCGTCCGCCGCGTACGCTCGGCGGGGACCGGTGGCAGGGCCGGGACCGACCGCCGCCGGAGGAGCCGTTGCGTACCACCTCAGTCGACCGTCAGTCGGCCGACCGCGAGCCAGCCGACCATCAGCCAGTCGCTCCCGACTCGGCCGCCCATGATGTGGTCGCCCCAGACCCGGCCGCCCATGCTGTGGTCGTCCCGGACCCGGCCACCCACGAATCCGTCATCCGCGACCTGGGCACCCTCGCGCACCGCCTCCACCACCCGCCGGGAACCTTCTGCTCCTGCGACCCGCCCCAGCTCCTGGTGGACCGGCCGGACGGTGCCGTGGTCCGCAGTGGCCCCGTCGTCGCCAAGGCGCACGCTGCCGACACGGACCGTGCGGCCCTGGCAGCCCGGCTCGCCCTGGCCTCGGCGCCCCAGCTGGCGGGCATCCTCCTCCCGCCGCTCACCGCCCCGGGCAGGTCCGGTACGCCGCTCACCGTCCCGAGCGCGCCGGGCACCAGGGACCCCGCCCCGGGCGCACCCAACACGCCGCTCACCGTCCCGAGCCCACCCGGCACCGAGCGACCCGCCCCGCGCCCCGTCACCTTCTGGCCCTACGGCGTCCCCGTCGACCCCACCGACCCCGGCGCCGCCCCCTGGGCCGAGGCTGCCGTTCTGCTCGCCCGGCTTCACCGCACCCCGCCCCCGCATCCCCTCCCGCCGATGCGCGGTCCCCTCAAAGCGGCCCGGGCGGTTGCCCGGATGTGCGGTGCCCTGCCCGGCGACGGCGCGGTGCTCCCCGTACAGGCCGCATGGCGGGCCCTTCCGGCCTGGGCCCGGGGCGAGGCCGCTCCTCCCGCCGCGCGGTCCGGGTTCCTCTGCCACGGGGACCTGCACCTGGGGCAGCTCGTCCGCCATCCCGCCCCGCACGGGCCCTGGTTGCTCATCGACATGGACGACGCGGGGGAGGGGGACCCGGCCTGGGACCTCGCCCGGCCCGCCGCCTGGTTCGCGGCCGGGGTGCTGGCCCCGGACGACTGGCTGCTGTTCCTGGACGCCTACCGGTCCGCCGGGGGACCCGCCGTGCCCGCGGCGGCGGACGGCGACCCCTGGCCCCAACTGGACGTCCCCGCCCGTGCGCTGACGGTCCAGACCGCCGCCGTCGCCCTCGCCAAATGCGCGGCGGAGGGCCGGGAACCGGACGAGATGGAGCAGCTGATGATCGATTCCTGTGCCCGAATCGCTACGCTCCCGCCCGAGTTGGCGGCCGAGCGCGCATCGTAGGCTGAACGGACCGCGGCCGGACAGGCATCCGGCGGCGGCACGACGAGGGCGAGGAGCCGAGCCGATGATGCAGTGCCCCAAGTGTCATGCGCCGATGCAGACGTACAACCGCAACGGCGTCCAGATCGAGCAGTGCGGCGGCTGCCGGGGGATATTCCTCGACTACGGCGAGCTGGAGTCGCTGACCCGCCTGGAGTCCCAGTGGGCGCAGCAGGCCCCGCCCCCGCCGCCCGCCCCGCAGCAGGCCTACCCGCAGGCGGCTCCTCCGGCCCACGCTCCCGCCTGGGGTGCCCCGCAGTACGGTCAGCAGCACGGCGGGCACTACGGCCACCGCCGCCAGAAGGGCTTCGGCCGGATGCTCTTCTCCTCCTGAGAAACAGCCCGTACGAACCACCCGCACAACGAGAGAACCCCCGGCCGTCGGAACGGCCGGGGGTTCCCGGTGGTGCGCGATACTGGGATTGAACCAGTGACCTCTTCCGTGTCAGGGAAGCGCTCTCCCGCTGAGCTAATCGCGCGGGCTGACCTGCGTGTACTGCTGTACTCCTGTGCTGCGTGGTACTGCGTGCGCGATACTGGGATTGAACCAGTGACCTCTTCCGTGTCAGGGAAGCGCTCTCCCGCTGAGCTAATCGCGCGGGGATCCTTGCGGACCGGTGATCCTTGCGGATCAGTGGACGATACTGGGATTGAACCAGTGACCTCTTCCGTGTCAGGGAAGCGCTCTCCCGCTGAGCTAATCGTCCTTGGAGGTGGAGACGGGATTTGAACCCGTGTAGACGGCTTTGCAGGCCGTTGCCTCGCCTCTCGGCCACTCCACCAGGGATGGGAGCTCGGGAAAAATCCCCCACCTTCTGCGAGCGGACGACCAGGTTCGAACTGGCGACCTCAACCTTGGCAAGGTTGCGCTCTACCAACTGAGCTACGTCCGCTTGTCTTTCCCGGACCGCTTGCGCGTCCCGGCGACGTGTTGAACTCTAGCGGATTCCCGGGCCAGTACAAAAACGCGTTTGCGCAGATGGTCGCCGTAGCGCCGCCGTACCGTCGCCCCGGCGCAGGTCACCGTGGGCGGTCCTAGACTCATCAGCGTGTTCCCCCTCGCTCCCATGGCCCGCTTCGGCGGCCTCGTCGCCTCCGGTCTCCAGGACGTGACCCACGATCCCGCGGCCCTGGACTCGTCCGGTTTCTGGGCGGTCTGCGCCGATTTCGAGGGCCGTACGGTCTGCGCCCGCTTCTCCTCCGTACGTAGGGAGGAGGTGCCCGCCCCCGTGCCCGGAGCCTGGCGCGGGCCCGGTGCCGGGGAGTGGGCGACCTCGCTGGACCGCGACGCCTACACGGCGGGCGTACGGCGGATCCGTGAATACATCGCGGCGGGCGAGGTCTATCAGGCCAACCTCTGCCGGGTCCTCTCCGCACCGCTGCCCGACCCCGGCCGGGCCGACGTCGACGCCCTGACCGCCCTGCTCGCGCGCGGCAACCCGGCGCCGTACGCAGGAACGATCCGCCTGCCCGAGCACGGGGTGGAGGTGGCCACCGCGTCCCCCGAGCTGTTCCTCCGCCGGGACGGGCGGACCGTCGAATCCGGGCCGATCAAGGGGACCGGGCGCACGGAGGGCGATCTGCTGGAGAAGGATCACGCGGAGAACGTGATGATCGTGGACCTGGTCCGCAACGACCTGGGCCGTGTCTGCGCGACCGGGAGCGTCACCGTGCCCGACCTCTGCGTGGTCGAGAAGCACCCGGGCCTCGTCCATCTCGTCTCCACCGTGCGCGGTGAGCTGGCCGAGGGGGCGGGGTGGCCGGAGCTGCTGACGGCGGCGTTCCCGCCCGGCTCCGTCACCGGGGCGCCGAAGTCCAGCGCGCTGCGGATCATCGAGGAGCTGGAGCGGTCCCCGCGCGGTCCGTACTGCGGCGCGGTCGGCTGGGTCGACGCCGACCGGGGAACGGCCTCCCTGGCGGTGGGCATACGGACCTTCTGGATCGACCGGACCGGCTCCGTACCGCTCCTGCGGTTCGGGACCGGGGCCGGTATCACCTGGGGCTCCGATCCGGAGCGCGAATGGGACGAGACCGAACTGAAGGCGTCGCGGCTGCTCGCTGTAGCGTCGGGCACGTTCGAGCAGACAGGGTTCGAGCAGACAGGAAGGACCGCGTCATGAGGATCTGGGTCAACGGCGGGCTGCGGGATGCCGATGATGCCCGGCTGTCGGTGCTCGACCACGGGCTGACCGTGGGCGACGGCATCTTCGAGACGGTCCGCACCAGCGAGGGCCGGCCCTTCGCCCTCACCCGCCACCTCGACCGCCTCACCCGGTCCGCGCGCGGCCTCGGCCTGCCCGCCCCGGACCTGGACGAGGTCCGGCGGGCCGCGACGGCGGTCATCGATGCCAACCCCGTACGGCTGGGGCGGCTGCGGATCACCTACACCGGCGGGCTCTCCCCGCTCGGCTCGGACCGGGGCACCGCCGGGCCCAGCCTCGTCGTCGCGCTCGACGGGGTGAGCCGCCGCCCGGACACCACCGCGGTGATCACGGTCCCCTGGACCCGTAACGAGCGCGGCGCGCTCACCGGGCTCAAGACCACCTCGTACGCCGAGAACGTCGTCGCCCTCGCCCGGGCCCGCGAGCGGGGCGCCTCCGAGGCGCTGTTCCCGAACACGGCCGGCCGGCTCTGCGAGGGGACCGGGTCCAACGTGTTCGTCGTGGTGGACGGCCGCATCCACACCCCGCCGGTCGCCTCCGGGTGCCTCGCGGGGATCACCCGGGCGCTGGCCGTGGAGTGGACCGGGGCCGAGGAGAGCGACCTGCCGATGGAGGTGCTCGCCGAGGCCGACGAGATCTTCCTGACCTCCACGCTCCGGGACATCCAGGCCGTGCACCGCGTGGACGACCGGGAGCTGGCGCCGGAGCCCGGTCCGGTGACGGCGAAGGCCATGCGGATCTTCGACGAGCGGTCCGGGAACGACCTGGACCCGTAGGGCCCCGCAGACCTGACGGGGACGGGCCGCTGGACGACCGGACGGGGACGGACCGCTGGACCGGGACGGGCCGGAAAGCGCGTGACGTGGGGCCGTCCAGGGGATACAACCTCTTGATGACCACGACACTCCGGCCGTCCGGGCCGCTTCAGCAAGGCGCCGACGGAGCGCGTGCGCGCCGTTACGACGTGTGCGACAACGGGCGGCGCGTCGGGGCCGTATCGATCAGCACCGACGACGCGTTCGGCGCCTCGGCCGGGGTGGTGCGCTCCCTGACCGTCGACGAACCGCAGCGCAGGCGCGGGCGCGGCATCATCGCGGTCCTCGCCGCCGAGGAGGTGCTGCGGGGGTGGGGGTGCACCCATGTGCGGGCCGAGGTCCCGGCGGAGAACGAGCCCGCCCGGCGGCTGGCCGCCGCCCTCGGCTACACCGAACGCAGCCGCAACATGGTCAAGACCCTCGGCCCGGACCCCGCCCCGCTGCCCGAGGGGCTCAGCTCGCGTGCGATGAGCGAGGAGGAGTACGCGGAGTGGCTGCGCGAGGCGGTGCGGGCGTACGCGCAGCAGTGGACCGACCGGGGCGTACCGCCCGAGCAGGCCCGGCTCAAGTCCGAGGCCGACCATGCCGGGAACCTCCCGGACGGGCTGGCGACCGAAGGCGTACGGTTCCGGGTGCTGGTCCACGGCGGCGCGGTGGTCGGCCATGTCTGGCTGGCCCTGCGGGAGCTTGAGCCGGGCCGGACCGCCGGGTTCGTCTTCGACGTCGAGGTGCGCGAGGAACACCGGGGCCGCGGCTTCGGGCGGGCCCTGATGCTCCTCGCCGAGGACGTCACCCGCGCCCGGGGCCACGACCGGCTCGGCCTGCACGTCTTCGCCGCCAACACTCCGGCGCTGCGGCTGTACGAGTCCCTCGGCTATGCGACGACGCGGTACAACCTGGCGAAGGCGCTGTAGGGGCAGTCGGCCGCCCGGGCCGCTGTGTCAGCCCGCCGGGCGCCCTGCTCAGCCGGCCGGCACCGGTGTCAGCCCGCCCGGGCCTCTGCGTCGGCGTGAGCCCGCCGGGCCTCTGCGTCAGCCTGCCGGGACCCCTGCTCAGCCCGCCCGGCCCCCGCGTCACCGCTGTGTCAGGCGTCAGCTCTCCCGAGGCCGGTGTCAGACCTGTGCGGCCAGGCGGCGGTCGATGATCTCCTCGATCCGCTCGCGCAGCCCTTCCTGGCTCTTGCCGCCGTCCAGCCGCTCGTCGCCGATCACATAGGTGGGCGTGCCGGTGACACCGATCGCCTTGCCCTCGGCCTGGTCCGCGTCGACGATCAGCAGATGGCGGCCGTCGATGAGCGCGGTGTCGAACTCCTCGGCGTCCAGACCCAGTTCGCGGGCCACGGCGAGCAGCACCGGTTCACCGGCCCGGCCGAGCTCCTCGGTCCTGGCCAGCAGTGCCTCGATGTACGGCCAGTCCTGGCCCTGGACTGC
This sequence comes from Streptomyces sp. NPDC059452, assembly GCF_042750035.1. Taxonomy (NCBI): domain Bacteria; kingdom Bacillati; phylum Actinomycetota; class Actinomycetes; order Kitasatosporales; family Streptomycetaceae; genus Streptomyces; species Streptomyces sp. NPDC059452. The sequence continues at coordinate 186,412 of NZ_JBHYVE010000013.1, read as the reverse complement.
GGCCTCCTCGGCGGCCTGCGCCGCGGCGTAGGCGTGCTGGTGCTTCTCCAGCGGGAAGTGCCGCAGCCTGGTCTCGACGCGGTCGCCGTACCGGGCGCGCACGGCGCGCACATCGGTGAGGGCCTGGTGGCAGTCGGGGCATTCGAGATCGCACCAGATGTCGAGGACGACCGGTGTCGCAGGGGTGGAATCGCTCATGGAGCCAGTCTTCCAGGCCGTGCGGACAGCTCCCAATCGGCACCCGTGCGCGGTCTCCGCGGGCGCCTGTGACCAGGTGCGCGGCGGCCGTGCGGACCGGCACCTGCGGAGGAGTCCGGCCCTGAAATGTCCCTGAGGTGGACCGGCACCGTGGCCCCGATGCCGGTGGTCGGTGCAGGATGGAAGGGACGTTCCCCTGTGCGCCTGGAGGCCCTGATGCTTGCCGAGACCATCTGTTCCGCGGCGTCGGCGGCGGGCCTGGGCATCGCCGCGATCACCGCCTACCGCAAGCGGTTCCTCACCGCGACGAGGATCGCCGCCTACTCCCTCGTACCGGTCGGCCTCGTCCTGACCGGGGTCGTCCAGTGGGTCTCCGGCATCGCGTTCAAGCCGAGCGTCTGGGTCGGCTTCGGTGTGCTCGGCCTCGCCTGGCTGCTCTTCATGACCACCCGGGCCATCGAGCGCCGCACCGGCACCACCCGCGCGGAACGGAAGGCGGCGCGGGCCGCCGAGCGCAACGAGGCCGTGGCCCCGGGGGCCTCCGCGCCCTCGCTCGGCGCCGGAAGCCAGGCCGCCCGGCCGACGGCGGCTCCGGCGGCGGCGAAGCCGAAGAAGAAGCAGGAGGCCGCCGCGCCGGGCGAGGACTTCAGCGACATCGAGGCGATCCTGAAGAAGCACGGCATCTGAGTGCGTGCGGATTTGGCGGGCCGGGGTCCGAATGCCTGACGGAAACTCGGATGCCGGAGCGAATCCCGGGGGCCACGGGACGGTGAACTCCCGGGGCAATGAGGCTGGTTGATCGCCAACCGGGCCCCGGGTGCGTCATGATCGCCCCGAGATGGTGGACACATCCCGGGGCGAAGCCCCTGCACCCCCTGCCGAAGAGCCCCGTGGCTGCCTCTTCGCGCTCTCCCAGCCACCCCTGATGATCTTCCTGACGGTGATCGGGAGCCTGCTGCTGATGGCGGCGCTGCACGACCTCTTCCTGTTATGACCCGGCCTCCCGGCGGCTCACGCCCCGGCCTCCCGGCGGCTCACGCCCCGGCCTCCCGGCGGCGCGCCCGGTACGCGGCGACGTGGAGCCGGTTGCCGCAGGTGCGGCTGGAGCAGTAGCGGCGGGAGCGGTTGCGCGAGAGGTCGACGAAGGCGCGCCCGCAGTCCGGTGCCTCGCAGCGCCGCAGCCGCTCCTGTTCGCCGGCCACGATGATGAAGGCCAGGGCCATGCCGCAGTCGGCCGCGAGGTGGTCGGCGAGCGAGGCGTCCGGGGCGAAGTAGTGCACATGCCAGTCGTAGCCGTCGTGATCGGTGAGCTGGGGCGTGGTCCCGGCCGCGGCGACGAGCCGGTTGACGAGGTCGGCCGCGGTACGGGCGTCGGGCGCCGCGAAGACCTCCGCGAACCGGCTCCGTACGTCCCGCACGGCGTTCAGGTCCTTCTCGCCGAGGGTGCCGACGCCGCTGATGTGGTGCCGCTCGGCGAAGGCGTACAGCGCCGCGACATCGGCGATCCCGTCGTCGAGCCCTTCCACGAGTCCGTCCGTCGGGCCGTCCTCGGGCGGCTCGCTCTCCGGTGCGGTGTTCACCAGATCGACCACCGTGTCGAGGGCGCTCCGGGTGTCGTGAGGGATCAGCACGCTTCGCTCCCTGGCCTTCCGGCGGGCGGGCGCCTGCCGGTGGCGGCTGACTCTACTGGCTCGCCGCGCCGCTGCCCGGCCCGGTGCGGGCCTGCGGGGGAGTGGGACGTCCCGGAAAGCCACCACCCCGCTCCCGGGGCCGTGGCGCACGCACAGGCGCCGTCCCCGCGGTGGATTCCGCGGCGGCGGCGCCTGTGTCTGCCCTATGAGGTTGTCCGCGCGACGCCGTCTCCCCGAGTCGGACGGCGTAGCGCAGCTCTCGGCCTGGCTCAGCTCTCGGCCAGGATGTGTGAGAGCTCCGTGTCGAGATCGAAGTGGCGATGCTCGGTGCCGGGCGGAACCGCGGCGTCGGTCCTTTTCAGGAACGACTCCAGGGCTCGTGCCGGAGCTTCGAGCAGGGCTTCGCCCTCTGGGGAGCTCAGTGCGATGCAGACGACGCCTTGACCGTGACTACGTGATGGCCAGACGCGGACGTCTCCGGTGCCGGTGGGCCGGTGCAGCCCCTCGGCAAGGAGGTCACGGGCGAAAACCCATTCGACCGTCTCCTCCGCTCCGGTGTGGAAGGTGGCGTGCACGGCATAGGGATCGGCCGTGTCATACCGCAGGCCCGCGGGTACAGGCAGTGAGGACTCGCTCGACACAACGAGGCGCAGGTGCAGCTCGCAGCTGACCGTGGTGTTCATAAGCGCCAGGGCCTTTCGCTCAGTGTGCGCTCGGGGATTCGCACGTCGGCGAAATCGACATGCCACCTACGGTGGCGTTGTAAACCCCTCTGACCTATTTGTGATGCTTCGGGTCCCTCGCCCAGCGGTGTGTAACTTTGAGTCATGCGCCCATTCAAGTGACGAGTCCGGGTCGGGTAGGTTGAGCTGCATGAACGCGGAGAGTGACGAGCGGATCAAGACCGCCGAAGAGGCGGCCTCGGGGTCCGCTCCGGGGGGCACGGCCAAGGCGGAACGCGCGCTGGGATCGCGGGCGCCGGGTTTCATCAAGGCGTCCCGGCCGCTCCACCTGAGCTGGCAGGTCGGCGTCTTCGTCGTCGGCCTGGGCGTCGTGGTGGCCGGTGCGCTGATGCTGGTGCTGCCGGGGCCCGGCTGGCTGGTGATCTTCGGTGGCATGGCGATCTGGGCGACCGAGTTCGTCTGGGCCCAGCTGGTGCTGCGCTGGACGAAGCGCAAGGTCACCGAGGCCGCCCAGCGGGCCCTCGACCCCAAGGTCCGGCGGCGCAACATCATCCTCACCACGGTGGGGCTGGTGATCATGGCGGTGCTGGTCGGGATCTACGTCTGGAAGTTCGGCCTGGCCCTGCCGTGGACCGTCGGCCAGTAGCGCCGGGAACGGCCGCCGCGCACAGCGCCGGGACGGTCCAGGGGCACCGCTGACATGGGGTAATGTTTGCGGTGCGCCCGGGCGATTAGCTCAGTGGGAGAGCGCTTCGTTCACACCGAAGAGGTCACTGGTTCGAACCCAGTATCGCCCACCCGGACAGAGGCCCCCGAGACTTTCCGAAGTCTCGGGGGCCTCTGCGTTTCCCCGGGGGGACTCACCTCATCCGCCCCACGATGTCCTTGAGCCGCCGGGCGTCGCGCAGCCGCTGCTCGTACGTGGCCCCCACGGCCAGCAGGAGCAGCCCGGCCAGCGCCGGGGGCAGCCAGCGCGGCAGGGCTCCGGCCACCTGGACGACGTACGGCGCGAGCTCGTGCAGGGTGTCCAGGGCCAGCACCGCACCGCCGAGCAGCAGCAGCGCCTGGAGCCGGTACTTGGCCCCCAGCAGCGTGATCACCAGCGCCGCCACCCCCAGCAGCAGCGGCCGCAGCCAGTCGGGGTCGGTCCAGGCCACGGCCAGGCTCGGCAGCAGCGTGGCCGCGAGCCCGGGACCGTACGCCGTCCAGGAGGACGCCTCGGGGTCCTTGCGCCGCCGCAGTACGCCGATCACCAGCGCGGGCACCGTCACCGGCAGGGTGTACGCCTCCGGCGCCGACACCTCCGAAGCCGCCAGCCGGACCCAGGTGGCCGCCACGAACAGCACCGCCGCCACGTACCCCGCCACCGGCCGCCGCTCCGGGCGCACCGCCGCCCCCGCCGCCAGCACCCCGCACAGGGCGAGCACCAGGGCCAGGAACGGCGCCTCCCGCACCGCCAGCCCGACCGCGACCAGCGCCCCCAGCGCCCCGGCCAGCTCCACCGGCAACGCCACCGGGTGCAGCCGCAGCCGGGCCCCCAGCGCCACCGTCAGCGCGGGCACCACGAGCAGCAGCGGGGCGGCCTCGTGCGGCGCGAGCCCCAGGGAGGCGGCCGCGCATCCGGTCAGCGCCGTGCCCCACACCACCGCGGCCACCGCGAACACCGCCTGCGCCACCACCGCCCGGCTTTGCAGCGCCGCCCCCGCGAACAGCACCAGCAGCGCCCCGAACACCGCGTACGTGGCCGCCTCCGTCGCCAGCGACAGCAGCCCCACGCTGACCGCGCCGCCGACCGCAACGACCAGCGCACTCACCGTCACGGCGGACCAGCCGCCACCGCCGACCCCGGCACCGACCGAGGAGCCTCGGCCACCGCCCGCCCAGGTGCTCCCGCCCGCTCCGGCCGTACCGGCACTCCCGCCCGCCCAGGCGGCCCCGGCCGTCCCCGGGCCCCCGACGTTCCCGACGTTCCCGGCCGTCCCCGAGCCCCCGGTCCCCTCTCCAGCACTCTCAGCCGACCCCGACCCCGACCCCGACCCCACACCCACACCCCGGACCGCCACCGCCAGCAGCCCCGCCACCAGCGCCGTCTCCAGGGCCAGCGCGGCCGGGTACGGCACCCCCAGCGTCGCCGCCGCGAGCAGCAGCGTTCCCCAGCCGAGGACCAGCGCCCCCGCGCCCGCCGCACCGCGCACCCTCACGCCCGGCGAGAGCAGCGGAGCGGCGGTCCGCACCAGCGACGGCCACCAGCGGTACGCCGCTGCCAGCCCCCCGGCCACCACCGCGAGCACCACCGGGGCCCCGGCCAGCCGCGACCACGCCATCGACTCGCCGAGCGCGCCCCGGAACCCCTCCGGCGCCCCCGTCCACACCTCGGCGACCAGCGTGACGGGACCCAGCACCACCGCCGCGACCGGCGGCAGCGCCCACACCAGCGCACCGGCCACCACCGCGCCCGCCGCCAGCAGCACCCCGCGCCCGGCGCCCTGCGGCAGCCGGACCCGTACGACGTACAGCAGGGCGAGACCGCAGAGCAGGTACGCCGGAACCTGCCAGGTGCCCGGCACCGCCGACCGCAGCACACCGCCGACCGCCGCCACGGCGGCCAGACCGGCCACCGCGCCGCCCACCTGCGCGAAGCCGTTCGGGGCGTGCCGGGCCCCGGCCAGCGCCGCCACGGCCGCCGTCAGCAGCAGCGCGCCCGGCAGCACCGCCTGGAGCGGACCGTCGGCCGTCATCGACTCCGCCAGCCCCACCAGCAGCGCGGCCGACCCCATCACCGCCAGACCGATGCCCGCCGTGACCCGTACTCCCAGGCCCTTGCCCCACAGCGCGACCGCCCCGTCCAGCACGGCCGTCGCCAGCAGCGCCCAGCCGACCACGATCGCCGGGGCACCGGCGGCCCAGGCCCCCAGCAGCAGCGGCCACTGGACGAGGACCACGGCTGCGGGCAACGGCAGGTGCAGCTTGCCCAGAGCCAGCCCGTAGGCCGCCCAGAGCGCCGCGAGCACCGCTGATGCCCCCGCCGTGAACGCGAGCCCGTCCGTCTCCGGAGCCGCCACCGCGTGGACCGCGTAGGCGTCCAGCAGCGTCAGCACCAGGGCGAGCGCGGCCAGCGCCTCCGCCGTCGCCGCGAGCTTCCGGCGCAGCAGGACCGCCGGGGCCGCGAGCGCCGCCACCGTCACCAGGGCCAGGACGGCGGACCGGCCGGCGATCCCCATCGAGCCCCAGCTGACGAGGGTGAACGCGACGGCCGCGACCGTCAGCAGGAGACCGCCCAGCGTCAGCAGCACGTTCTGCGCGCTGCGCGGCGCGGACGGCGCCTTGGGCTGCGGAGGGAGCCCCCACGGCTGCCCCGGCGGGCGGCCCGCGGGCGGGCCCCAGTGGGGGGCGCTCGGGGCCTGCGCCCGCAGTACGCCGACCAGCCAGGCGCGGCGGGTCAGCAGATGGGCCCTGCGGGCGTCCAGCTGAGCCAGTTCTCGGTCGAGGAGCGCCAGTTCCTCGGCGGGCGGCGGCGGCACGTGTTCCATGTACGGGAGTGTGGCCCGGCCCCCGGGGTCGTACATGCGCTCGGATACTCAGTTTCCGAGTTTCCCGAGGGGCTGTGTCTGTGTACGTCCCTGGTACGTCCCTGGTGCGTTCCGGATGCGTTCCGGGTGTGCTCCGGAGCCGTCCCGGCGGAACCGGTTTGAACGAAGCCCGCCGATCCCTGTATGGTTCAACCCGTTCCCGGGCGATTAGCTCAGTGGGAGAGCGCTTCGTTCACACCGAAGAGGTCACTGGTTCGAACCCAGTATCGCCCACCGGGGAAAGCCGGTCCGCCAGCATCACGGCGGACCGGCTTTCGCATGTTCGGGCCGTGAACTCCTAGGCGGCCGCGGGCAGTTCCGGGCGCAGCGGCCACGCCGGATCGACCGCTTCCGGCGTCCCGCTCTTCGCGAACCACGCCTCCAGGCCGCGCGCCTGCGCCGCGTGCCAGGTGGCCTGGAGAGCGTGCAGCTCGGCCGGGGAGAGCCGCTCCAGCCGGGACGAGAAGCGCCGGCAGATCGCGCGCACCAGCTCCAGCGAGGCGGTGGCGTCGGCCGCCGCGTCATGGGCCCCGTCGAGCGGGATCTCGTACAGCTCGCACAGATCCGTGAGCGTGCGGCGGCCCTTGCGGTAGCGGTCCAGATGTTTGTCCAGCACCCGGGGGTCCACCACCCGCAGTGGCGCATCCGCCATGTACCCGGCCAGCGACGAGGCCCGGTGCCGCTTCAGCTCGCGGTCCAGCAGGGTCAGGTCGAACGGTGCGTTCATCACGACCAGCGGGCGGCCCGTGGCGCACTGCTCGGCCAGTGAGCGCGCCACCTCGTCCATCACCGGCGCGGGCCAGCGGCCGTTGCGCTGAAGGTGGTCGTCGGTCAGACCGTGGATCTCGGTCGCCCCCGCGGGCACCGGGATCCCCGGGTTGACCAGCCAGCGGGTGACGCGGACGCGCCCACCCGTCGTGTCCTGCGCGACGAGAGCGGCCGAAACGATCCGGTCCTGCTCGACGTCCACGCCTGTCGTCTCCGTGTCAAAAGCGGCCAGTGGCCCTTCGAACCAGTGCATCATCCCCGAACTCCTCGCACCTGCACGGCAGATGGAGTGATTCCCCTGCCCGATATCGGTGATACCCGTGCTGTTTGCCTGATACGCCGTTTGCGGGCGTTCTCCTGCGGTGACAACACAGGTGAGGGGGAAGGACGTTGCTCCCCTGTCACCTCTGACGTCACTTCTGACGGCACGTCCGGAAGGCATACGGAGCCATGGCGCTCGCGCAGCCCGACCCGGGGGGCCCGCCTGCCCGCGCCGAAGGGTTCGGGCCGGCGGAACAGCGGAACGCACCGCTGCGCGGCTCCCTCGCCACCACCGCCTGTATGGAGACCCTTCAGGTGGGCTACCTGCACGCCGTCGCGGCGGCGGCCGGGTGCTCGCTCTCCCAGCCCTTCCCCGACAACGGCATCGACTGGCACGTCAGCCACGGCGCCGCCGCCCACACCGTCGACGACGAGGTGACCATCAAGGTGCAGCTCAAGTGCACCTATCAGATACCGCCGCACCCGGCGGGCGGGGCGTTCTCTTTTACGCTCGACAACGCCCATCTCGTCAAGCTGGCCCGCACCCCGGTCTCGGTGCACAAGATCCTGGTGGTGATGCTCGTGCCCCGCAGCCAGGACGAGTGGCTGAGCGCCGGGCCCGGCAGCCTCGATCTGCGGCACTGCTGCTACTGGACCAACCTGGCCGGCCACGCGGTGACGGGCCGGTACCGGACCACCGTGCGCATCCCGACCTCACGGATCTTCGACGACCGCGCACTCTGCGACATCATGGCCCGGGTCGGGGCCGGAGGGAGACCCTGATGCACCGGTCGATGGACGAACCCACGGGCCCGGCGGAGCTGTTCGGCGCCCGGTCGCACCCGGCGGCGGTCGGTGAGTACGCCGAACCCGGCCGGGACGGCACCCCGCTGCCCGACCCGGCGGTGCTCACCGCGCTCCTGCACCGGTACGGCTGGCAGCGGCGCGGGGGAGCGGCCGGGCGGTACAGCCGCTGGGCCCCGCCCGGACCGGCCGCCGGGGCCAGCCTGCTGGTGCCCGAGAACACCGCCTTCCCCGACACCGAGGACCTGCTCGCCGAGGCGCTCACCGCGCTCTCCCGCAGCGCCGCCCCGACCGCCCGCTCCATCCTCGTCTCCCTCGCCGTCCCCAGCGACGAGATCCGCTGGTGGCGGGAGGCGCCCGAGTCGGCGGCCGGGGCGGCGGGCGCCTCGGGGTGGGCGGAGGCGGAGGAGCTGCGGTCGGCGGCCCGGCAGATCCTCCTCGCCGGGGCGCTCGCGGCGCGCGGCCGGGCCGGCTACCACGGGGCCCGGCACCGCAGGAAGGCCCGGGCGGCGCTGGACGGTGCCCTCATCGGGCCCGCGCCGGACGGCCGCAGGCTCACCGCTTTCGTCCCCGTCGACTCCGGACGCGCCGTCGCCGTACAGCTCTGCCACGCCCTGCACGCCACCCGGGAGGCCGTGGACTACCAGCGGGCCACCGGCGGCATGGAGGCCTTCGACAGCGCGGTGGCGGCGGGCGTCAGCCGGGAGCTGACCGAGGCCCTGGTGACCCTGGTGCGCGGTACGGAGGGGGCCGGGATCGATGTGCGGTGGGCGCCCGCCGCGGGCACCCCGGACGGCTGCCCGGCCCGCCCCGCGCCCGTCGAGTTCTCCCCGGGCGACCTGCCCGCCCTGCGCTCCGCCGGGGCCCGCTACCTCCGCGAGGAGCCCGCCGTCCCGGTCCGGATCACCGGGGCGGTGGTCCGGCTGCGCCGCTCGGGGCCGCGCGGCGCCGGGATCGTACGGCTGCGGGTGCTGGCGGGGGCGGAGGTCGCGCACGTACGGGTGGAGCTGGACGAGGAGGCGTACCGGATCGCGGGCCACGCCCACCTCGTCGGGCTGCCGCTGCGGGTGGAGGGGAGCCTGGAGCGGCGGGGCGGGTTCCGGCGGCTCACCGGGGCCTCGCAGGTCGCGCCCGTCCAGGTCGACGAGGCCGAGCGGGACCGGCTGATGAAGTCGCTCCAGGAGAACGTGGACTTCTTCGAGGAGGCGTGCGCGGGGGAGGAGCCGTAGGGCCTGCGGTTAGGCGTTCGCATCGGGGGTGTACGGCTCGGTACGATCCATGGTGACCAACCGATCAGTGTTGGACATCCCCCTCAGTCAGGAGAGACCGGTGTCAGACGTCCGTGTGATCATCCAACGCGATTCCGAGCGGGAAGAGCACGTGGTGACGACGGGCACGACCGCCGGCGAGCTCTTCCCCGGTCAGCGAACCGTCGTCGCCGCGCGCATCGGCGGCGAGCTGAAGGACCTCTCGTACGAGCTCCGGGACGGCGAGAGCGTCGAGCCGGTGGAGATCTCCTCCGAGGACGGCCTCAACATCCTGCGCCACTCCACCGCGCACGTCATGGCCCAGGCCGTGCAGGAGCTCTTCCCCGAGGCCAAGCTCGGCATCGGCCCCCCGGTCAAGGACGGCTTCTACTACGACTTCGACGTCGAGAGGCCGTTCACGCCCGAGGACCTGAAGGCCATCGAGAAGAAGATGCAGGAGATCCAGAAGCGGGGCCAGAAGTTCTCCCGCCGCGTGGTCTCCGACGAGGCCGCCCGCGAGGAGCTGGCCGACGAGCCGTACAAGCTGGAGCTCATCGGCATCAAGGGCTCCGCCTCCTCGGACGACGGCGCGGACGTCGAGGTGGGCGGCGGCGAGCTGACCATCTACGACAACCTGGACCCCAAGACCGGTGACCTGTGCTGGAAGGACCTCTGTCGCGGTCCGCACCTGCCCACCACCCGGTTCATCCCGGCGTTCAAGCTGATGCGCAACGCCGCCGCGTACTGGCGCGGCAGCGAGAAGAACCCGATGCTCCAGCGCATCTACGGGACCGCCTGGCCGACCAAGGACGAGCTGAAGGCGCACCTGGAGTTCCTGGAGGAGGCCGCCAAGCGCGACCACCGCAAGCTCGGCAACGAGCTGGACCTCTTCTCCTTCCCCGACGAGATCGGCCCCGGCCTCGCGGTCTTCCACCCCAAGGGCGGCGTCATCCGCCGGGCCATGGAGGACTACTCGCGCCGCCGTCACGAGGAGGAGGGCTACGAGTTCGTCTACAGCCCGCACGCCACCAAGGGCAAGCTCTTCGAGAAGTCCGGCCACCTGGACTGGTACGCCGACGGCATGTACCCGCCCATGCAGCTCGACGACGGGGTGGACTACTACCTCAAGCCGATGAACTGCCCGATGCACAACCTGATCTTCGACGCGCGCGGCCGCTCCTACCGTGAACTGCCGCTGCGCCTCTTCGAGTTCGGCACGGTGTACCGGTACGAGAAGTCGGGCGTCGTGCACGGCCTGACCCGCTCGCGCGGCTTCACGCAGGACGACGCGCACATCTACTGCACCAAGGAGCAGATGGCGGAGGAGCTCGACCGCACGCTCACCTTCGTGCTGAACCTGCTCCGCGACTACGGGCTCACCGACTTCTACCTGGAGCTCTCCACCAAGGACCCGGAGAAGTACGTGGGCTCCGACGAGACCTGGGAAGAGGCCACCGAGACCCTGCGCCAGGTCGCCGAGAAGCAGGGCCTGCCCCTGGTCCCGGACCCGGGCGGCGCCGCGTTCTACGGCCCGAAGATCTCCGTGCAGTGCAAGGACGCCATCGGCCGCACCTGGCAGATGTCGACCGTGCAGCTCGACTTCAACCTGCCGGAGCGCTTCGACCTGGAGTACACCGGCCCCGACGGCTCCAAGCAGCGCCCGGTGATGATCCACCGCGCCCTGTTCGGTTCCATCGAGCGCTTCTTCGCCGTGCTCCTGGAGCACTACGCGGGCGCCTTCCCGGTCTGGCTCGCCCCGGTCCAGGCGGTCGGCATCCCGATCGGTGACGCCCACATCCCCTACCTCCAGGAGTTCGCCGCCAAGGCGCGCAAGCAGGGGCTGCGGGTGGATGTGGACGCCTCGTCCGACCGGATGCAGAAGAAGATCCGCAACCAGCAGAAGAACAAGGTCCCGTTCATGATCATCGCCGGTGACGAGGACATGGCCAACGGTGCCGTCTCCTTCCGCTACCGCGACGGTTCGCAGGAGAACGGCATCCCGGTCGACGAGGCCATCGCCAAGATCGCGAAGGCCGTCGAGGACCGCGTACAGGTCTGATCCGTACGACAGGGTCCGTACGGCAGGATCCGTACGGCAGGATCCGTACGGCAGGAACGGAACGGCCCCCGGAGCGCTAACCCCGCTCCGGGGGCCGTTTCTCGTCCTCCCGCGCGAACACCTGGATCAGCCAGGACGAGAACGAGCCCGTCACCGCGCCCAGCAGTGCCAGACCGCACGCCATCAGCCCCGCCGCGACCACCCGCCCCCAGAACGTGACCGGGGTGGCGTCCCCGTAACCGACCGTCGTAAGCGTCGCGCACGCCCACCACACCGCGTCCCCGAACGTGCGGATGGAGGCGTCCGGGGCCCGGTGCTCCAGGTGGTAGACCGCGAGCGAGGCGGCGAAGCCGAGCAGGCCGACGGTGATGCCCGCGTACGCCATCACGCGCGCGTACAGGTTCAGCCGCGGCCGGTCGTGGCGCCGCTGCACCGCCTGGTAGACCTGCACCATCCGCAGCGGGCGCAGCAGCGGCAGGAGCAGGACCACGGTGTCGAGCCAATGGACCCGGAGGAAGCGCGAGCCCAGACCGCTGAGCCGCAGCCGCGTGACGTAGTCCACGAGGAAGAGCAGCCAGGTCGACCAGACGAGGGTCAGCGCGATGTCGTTCCAGGGCTCGGCCTCGTGCGAGGTCAGCACCCGGACCGCGTACCCGGTGAGGAAGAGCAGTCCCGCGGCGAAGAGCGGCACCTCCGTGCGCTGCTCCCAGCGGGTCAGCCGGGCGGGTGGCGCGGGGGCGGGTCGGTCGCTCATCGCCTCAGCATCGCGGGCGGCCGGGAGGTGCGGCCCCGGCGACACGCTCCGCGCGGGTGACGCAATATGCTGATCGGCATGACGAGTGAGCCGGAGCAGCAGATCGGCGTGGGGACGCCCGACGCGTTTCAGCGTCTGTGGACGCCCCATCGGATGGCGTACATCCAGGGTCAGGACAAGCCGAGCGGCCCGGGCGCCGAGGACGGCTGCCCGTTCTGTTCGATTCCGGCGAAATCCGACGAGGACGGGCTCGTGGTGGCGCGCGGCGAGCACGTCTACGCGGTGCTGAACCTCTACCCGTACAACGGCGGGCACCTCATGGTCGTGCCCTACCGTCACGTGGCCGACTACACGGAGCTGGACGGTCCCGAGACGGCCGAGCTCGCGGACTTCACCAAGCGGGCGATGGCGTCCCTGCGTGCCGCCTCCGGGGCGCACGGCTTCAACATCGGGATGAACCAGGGCTCGGTCGCCGGGGCCGGGATCGCCGCCCACCTGCACCAGCACCTGGTGCCGCGCTGGGGCGGGGACACCAACTTCATGCCGGTCATCGGCCACACCAAGGTGCTGCCGCAGCTGCTGGGTGACACCCGGAAGATGCTGGCCGACGCCTGGCCGACGGGCTGAGGGGGCGGACGGGCTGAGCGGGCGGGGGCGCGCGGCGTTCGCCCCGGCGGTGGTTCAGGCGTAGCGGTCGAATAGGGATTCCAGGTAGCCCTCCAGCCGCCGGGTCAGGACACCGGCCGTCAGATCGTCGCGGCCCAGTTCCCGCCAGGGAACGGCGACCTTCTCCGCGTCCGGAGCGAATCCCAGCGCGTCCAGCAGCCGCCAGTAGAGGTGGGCGGTGCCGTCCTCCGCCAGGGTCCCTCCCGCGGCGGCGTAGTGGTCGGCGAAGCTCATGCCCGCCGGGACCCCGTGGAGCAGGGCGAGGGCCGTCGAGCAGTGCGCCACGTCCAGGTCGGCCGGTCCCCAGGAGGTCTCCACCCAGTCGACGACACCGCTGATCCGAAGTTCGCCGTCGCCGTTGGTGTCGCCATCGGTGCCGGTGTCGGGGCCCGTGCCGTCGTCGGTGCCGGTGAAGAGGACGTTGCCGGGGTGGAAGTCCCGGTGCAGGAAGCACCCCTGATAGGCGGGGGCCTCCCGGCGGATGACGTCGACAGCCCGCTCCCAGAGCTCGGGCCGCCCGGTCCCCGCAGGCGGGGTCACCCGCTCGGGAGAGGTCCACGCCTGGTAGGTGCGGGGCCGTCGCGGCGCGGGCACCGGCAGCCGGTGGATACGTACCAGTTGCCGGGCCAGCAGGTCGGCGCGGGCGTCAGCACCCCGATCGCCCAGGCGCACGGCCCCCGGCAGCAGGGACATCAGCAGGGAGGGGTGGTCGCAGTACCGCGCCGTCGCGTCCACGGCCACCGGCTTCGCCGCGGGCACGTCCGTGTCGTCGAGCAGGCGCAGGACGGCCGCCTCACGGTTCAGCAGGCCCTCCGCGTGGCGAACGTAGAAGGGCTTGACGAAGGACCGCAGCACGACCGAGCGCCTGCCGTCCGGACCGCGGAGATCCAGGCGGCGCATCTCCGAGGTCCAGCCGCCGCGCAGCCGCACCACCTCGTCGACGCGCTCCGCCCCGGGCAGCACCTTCTCCACCCAGGAGCGCGTCGCACCCCAGCCCTCACTGTCCAACTCCACGCCGATTCCCCCGGCTTCCTCATCCGTAAAGCCCATAAAGCCCATCGAGCCCATGAGCCAGGCTAGGCGTTTCCGCGCGTCCGTACGGAGACCTACGCGTCGTAGACGTCGGCCTTGCGCGGTGACGGGTCCTGGACCAGGCCGCTCAGTATCATCGAGCGGTTGTCGAAGCGCTCGGTGTCCACACCGTTCTCCGCGAGGACCCGCATCGCCGCCGAGTGGACCACCCGCAGCACCGGCGTGGCCGCGCGCATCGCGTCGTCCGCCATGAAGCGGTGGTTCCACGGCTTGGCGGCCCAGGCGTGCCGCAGTCCGAAGGGCTCCGGAAGCACTATCTTCCCGCCCAGGTAGTCCAGCAGCGGCGGATACCAGGTGAAGGGCGCCCGCAGAGCCAGCCGGATCACCTCCCTGTCCTCCACCACCGGCAGCTGGATGTCCCGGGTCTCCCAGAACTTGACGGTCTTGTTGACCGTCTTGGTCCGGGCCGCGGGCTTGGCGAAGAACAGCCCGTGCACCGGGCCCAGCGCATGTCCGGTGACCTCGATGCGCAGCGTCTCGTGGAGCACGGTGACCGTGATCATCATGGTGATCACCAGCTGGCCGTCCCAGAGCGTGAACTGCACGCCCAGATAGTGCCGGTCACCACTGCCGAACTGCTGGTGGTTGCAGATCCGCTGTATCTCGTGCGGCTTGACCTGGAAGGTCGCGACATCCTCCCCGTCGGGGCGGGAGACGGAGTCGGCGCCCTCGCCGATGGGGGAGACGATCCAGTGCTTCACCGACGGCTTGGGGAAGCCGCCGGTGTTCAGCGGTCCGCGCTCCAGCATCTTCAGCTGGTCGTGGATGATCCGGATCAGGTCCCAGCTGCGGAAGCTGTGGATCTCCTTCGTCGGGTCCTTCGGGGTCAGCTCCTCGGCCAGCTGCCAGCTGCCCCACCGGGTGCCCATGCCGAGGATGCCCTTGGGACCGGCGTAGAAGACCGCGTTGGACTGCTGCTCGGCGGAGAGCTTCTCCAGCCCCTGCCGCAGGGCTTCGCGCGCGGTCTCGTTGGGGTTCTTCGGCACCGCCTCCGGGATCTTGGCGATGACCCCGGTGCCGGACAGCAGCCCCTCCCACCGGGCCCGCAGATCCCGGGCGGAGGTCTCCGCGATCCTCTTGGCGATGAACCAGCCGAGCAGCGGGGCGACGATCGAGCACCGGACGTAGAGGTGCAGCAGACCGCCCATGGGCAGCTTCCACAGCAGGATCAGCGCGCCGACCCCGAACGCGGCGAGCAGCACCGTGCCGACCGCCCGGAACGCGCCGTCCTTCGACTTGGCGAGCGCGTCCTTGACGCGGAAGGCGATGACCCAGGCGATCATCCCCGGCAGGAACAGGAAGCCGAGCACGGCCGTCACCATCGTGAGGCGGGTGTCACGGGCCTTGCGCAGGTTGGTCGCCGACAGGCAGTGCTCCACCACCGTCTGCGGATCGGTGCCGAAGGACTGGATCAGCGCCGCCCGGGAGCCGCCCAGCATGCGTTCCTGGACGGCACGGGCGAAGGCCTCGCCGAGATTCGGCTTGAAGTAGTCCGACTTGAAGAGCTTGGAGGCCCCCGGCTTCACCGTGGATTTGTGCCACTCGCTGTTGGCGTCGAGGATCGTCTCCACCGGGCTGTCGCGGTACGCGGCCGAGGCCAGGGCGTTGGTCGCCACGGACTGGCCGCCGGACCCCTGGATCGGGATCTGCGCCCCGGGTGAGAAGTCGAATACGTCGTCGGCCACTGTCTGTCGCCCCCACTCGCCGCACGGTCTGCTCCTGCGGTGTGCCCAACTACCGTACGCGGCATACCTTCTGAGCTGCGACCACAGCGTATCGTCCGGAGCCCCGCACCGTCCGTCACCCACCGGGACGCGGGCGCTGTTTGCGACAGTGCGCCGGTCACGCGCCGGGTGATGCGTTCCCCCGCTCCGCCCGGACCCTCTCGGCCAGTTGCGGAGGCATCGCCTCGAACCGGGCGTGCGTACGGTCGAAACGGCCGGTGCCATGGGTCAGGGAGCGCAGGTCGAGCGCGTACCGGCCGATCTCCGTCTCCGGCACCTCGGCCCGTACGAGGGTGCGTCCGCCCGGACTCTGTTCGGTGCCCACCACCCGGCCGCGCCGCCCCGACAGGTCGCTCATCACCGGGCCCACGTAGTCGTCGGGGACCAGCACGGCGACCTCGCACACCGGCTCCAGGAGCTGGATGCGGGCCGCAGCCGCCGCCTCCCGCAGGGCGAGCGCCCCGGCGGTCTGGAAGGCGGCGTCGGAGGAGTCCACCGAGTGCGCCTTGCCGTCCAGCAGGGTTACGCGTACGTCGACGAGCGGGTGTCCGGCGGCCAGGCCCCGGGCGGCCTGCGCCCGGACGCCCTTCTCCACCGAGGGGATGAACTGACGCGGCACCGAACCGCCGACGACCTTGTCCACGAACTCGATGCCACTGCCCGCCGGCAGCGGCTCCACCTCGATCTCGCAGATCGCGAACTGCCCGTGGCCGCCGGACTGTTTGACGTGCCGCCCGCGCCCGGCCGCCCGGCCGCCGAACGTCTCCCGGAGCGCGACCCGGTGCGGTTCGGCGTCGACCTGGACGCCGTACCGGCTGCGCAGCCGCTCCAGGGCGACCTCCTGGTGGGCCTCGCCCAGACACCACAGGACGACCTGGTGGGTGTCCGGGTTCTGCTCCAGGCGCAGGGTCGGGTCCTCCGCGACCAGCCGGGCCAGACCGTGCGACAGCTTGTCCTCGTCTGCCTTCCCGTGCGCCTTCACGGCCGTCGGGAGGAGCGGGTCCGGGGCCGACCAGGGCTCGATCAGGACCGGGTCGCCGGAGGCGGAGAGGGTGTCGCCGGTCTCCGCCTCGCCCAGCCGGGCCACGCAGACCAGATCACCCGCGACGCACCGGTCCACCGGGTGCTGCTGCTTGCCGAACGGCGAGGTCAGCGCGGTGACCCGGAGCTCCGCCTCATGACAGGGACGCGGCTCCTGCCCCGCCGCGTCCAGACCGTGGCCGCACAGGTGCACGGTGTCGTCGGGCCGCAGGGTGCCGGAGAAGACCCGGACCAGCGAGATACGGCCCACGTACGGGTCGGACGACGTCTTCACGACCTCCGCGAGCAGCGGGCCCTCCGGATCGCAGGCCGGGGCGCTCCTGGGGGCGCCGGAGGGGGTGGTGGCGGTGGGCGGGGTGCGCTCCAGCGGGGTCGGGAAGCCCCGGGTGATCAGCTCCAGCAGCTCCACGGTGCCGATGCCCTGCCGGGCGCCCTCGGCGGCGGGGGCGGCTGCCAGCACGGGGAAGAAGGTGCCCCGGGCCACGGCCCGCTCCAGGTCCGCGATCAGTGTCGATATGTCGATTTCACCGCCGCCGTCGCTGTCGAGGTAGCGGTCCATCAGGGACTCGTCCTCGCTCTCCGCGATGATTCCCTCGATGAGCCGGTCGCGGGCCTCCCGCAGCGGCTTCTCCTGGCCGGGTGCGGGCGGCAGTTCGGCCCGCTCGCCGGAGGAGTAGTCCAGGACGCGCTGGGTGAGCAGCCCGGTCAGCCCGGTGAGCGGGGCGTGCCCGTCGGCGCCCTCGGGCCCGAGCACCGGCAGATAGAGGGGGAGTACGGCATCGGGGTCGTCCCCGCCGAACGTCTCCGCGCAGATCCGGGTCATCTCCTCGAAGGAGGTGCGGGCGGTGTCGAGATGCGTGACGACGATCGCCCGGGGCATCCCCACGAGCGCGCACTCCTCCCACACCGCCCGGGTGGTCGCCGCCACCGACTCGGCCTCCTGGGCCGCCGATACGACGAAGAGGGCCGCGTCCGCCGCGCGCAGACCGGCCCGCAGCTCCCCGACGAAGTCGGCGTAACCGGGGGTGTCCAGCAGATTGACCTTGCAGCCGTCCCAGGCCACCGGGACCAGCGAGAGCTGTACGGAGCGCCGTCGGCGCCGCTCGATCTCGTCGTGGTCGGAGACGGTCGCCCCGTCCTCGACCCGGCCCGCCCGGTTCACGGCCCCCGCCGTCAGGGCCAGCGCCTCGACCAGGGTGGTCTTGCCCGATCCGCTGTGGCCGACCAGCACCACGTTCCGTACGTCTGCGGGGTGGCCGGCCGCCGGTACTCCTCCGGCGGCTCCGGTGTGTGCGTGCGTCTTCTCGCCCATGGTGTGCCTCCCGGTGGGTGGCGCGGTACGGACAACGGGAGAGGAGGCGACCGCGCCAGGTGGCGGGTACGGGGGTGAGCCGCCGAGACGGCCCCGGTCCTTCGAGCTTGGCACCGGGGCGCCGACGCGTCCATAGGCCGGGCGCGGGCGCGGGCTTCCCGGGACACCCCTGCCGGAGGGTGCCCGTCCGGTGGCGGGTGCCGGTCGTGACTACGATGGGCCAGCCGGTGGCCGAAGGGGCCGCTCGGCCAACCGAACCCTCGGGAAAGCCATGCTGAACAAGTACGCGCGTGCATTTTTCACGCGTGTCCTCACACCGTTCGCCGCCCTGCTGCTCCGCCTCGGGGTCAGCCCCGACGCGGTCACTCTCATCGGTACGGCCGGAGTGATGGCGGGTGCGCTGGTCTTTTTCCCGATGGGGGAGTTCTTCTGGGGCACCATCGTCATCACCGTCTTCGTCTTCTCCGACCTCGTCGACGGCAACATGGCGCGGCAGGCCGGGATCTCCAGCCGGTGGGGCGCGTTCCTCGACTCGACGCTGGACCGGGTCGCCGACGGGGCGATCTTCGCCGGCTTCGCCCTCTGGTACGCGGGCGGCGGTGACGACAACGTGATGTGCGCCGTCGCGATCTTCTGCCTGGCCAGCGGCCAGGTGGTCTCGTACACCAAGGCGCGCGGCGAGTCGATCGGCCTGCCGGTCGCGGTGAACGGGCTGGTGGAGCGCGCCGAGCGGCTCGTCATCTCGCTGGTCGCGGCCGGTCTCGCCGGACTGCACAAGTTCGGCGTCCCCGGCATCGACGTGCTGCTCCCGATCGCGCTGTGGATCGTCGCCGTCGGCAGCCTGGTGACGCTGATCCAGCGTGTGGTGACCGTACGCCGCGAGTCCGCCGAGGCCGACGCGGCCGCCGCCACCAACGGTCCGGCCGACCGGTGAGCGCGCTGAAGGGCCGGATCACCGACGGTCTGTACGGGCTCGGCTGGGGCGCGGTGAAGAAGCTGCCCGAGCCCGCCGCCGAGGCCCTTTTCCGTACCATCGCGGACCGGGTCTGGAAGCGGCGCGGCAAGAGCGTGCTGCGCCTGGAGTCCAACCTGGCGCGGGTGGTGCCGGACGCGGGCCCGGAGCGGCTGGCCGAGCTGTCCAGGGCCGGGATGCGCTCGTACATGCGGTACTGGATGGAGTCGTTCCGGCTGCCCACCTGGACCCCGGAGCGGATCAGGGCGAGCATCGACGTCAAGGACGCCCACCTCCTGACCGAGGGCCTGGACACCGGGCGCGGTGTCGTCCTGGCCCTGCCGCACCTGGGCAACTGGGACCTGGCCGGCGCCTGGGTCACGACCGATCTGAAGGTCCCCTTCACCACCGTCGCCGAGCGGCTGAAGCCCGAATCGCTCTACGACCGGTTCGTCGCCTACCGCGAGGGCCTCGGCATGGAGGTCCTGCCGCACAGCGGCGGAGCGGCCTTCGGGACGCTGGCCCGGCGGCTGCGCGCGGGCGGCCTGGTCTGCCTGGTCGCGGACCGGGACCTCTCCGCCTCCGGGGTGGAGGTGTCGTTCTTCGGCGCCACCGCCCGGATGCCCGCGGGCCCGGCCCTGCTCGCCCAGCAGACGGGCGCGCTGCTGCTGCCGGTGACCCTCTGGTACGACGGCACGCCGGTGATGGGCGCCCGAGTCCACCCGGCGGTCGAGGTGCCGGAGGAAGGCACCCGGGCCGAGAAGACGGCCGCCATGACGCAGGCGCTGGCCGACGCCTTCGCCGGTGGCATCGCGGAGCATCCGGAGGACTGGCACATGCTCCAGCGGCTCTGGCTGGACGACCTGGAACCCCGGGGGGAACGCGAGTGAAGACCGCAGCCTGGGGAGAGTGCGAGTGAAGACCGCAGTCCGGGGAGAGCACACGTGAAGACCGAAGCCCGGGGAGAGCATGTGAAGGCCGGACTCCGGAGAGGGCACATGAAGAGACTCCGGAGAGGGCCCATGAAGACCGGACTCCCGGGAGAGCGCACGTGAAGATCGGCATCGTCTGCCCGTACTCCTGGGACGTCCCCGGCGGCGTCCAGTTCCACATCCGGGACCTGGCCGAGCACCTCATCGGGCTCGGCCACACCGTCTCCGTGCTGGCCCCGGCCGACGACGAGACCCCGCTGCCCCGTTACGTCGTCTCGGCGGGCCGGGCCGTCCCGGTCCCGTACAACGGCTCCGTCGCCCGGCTGAACTTCGGCTTCCTCTCGGCCGCCCGGGTCCGCCGCTGGCTCCACGACGGCACCTTCGACGTCATCCACATCCACGAGCCGACGTCCCCCTCGCTCGGCCTGCTCGCCTGCTGGTCCGCGCAGGGCCCGATCGTGGCCACCTTCCACACCTCCAACCCGCGTTCCCGGGCGATGATCGCCGCGTACCCGATCCTCCAGCCCGCGCTGGAGAAGATCAGCGCGCGAATCGCGGTCAGCGAGTACGCGCGGCGCACCCTGGTCGAGCACCTGGGCGGGGACGCCGTGGTCATCCCGAACGGCGTCGACGTCGGCTTCTTCGCCAAGGCCGAGCCGAAGGCGGAGTGGCAGGGGCAGACCCTCGGCTTCATCGGCCGCATCGACGAACCCCGCAAGGGCCTGCCCGTCCTGATGAAGGCGCTGCCCGCCATCCTCGCCGCCCACCCCGAGGCCCGGCTGCTGGTCGCGGGGCGCGGGGACGAGGAGGAGGCGGTGGCATCGCTGCCGAAGGAGCTGCGCGAGCGCGTGGAGTTCCTCGGCATGGTCAGCGACGAGGACAAGGCCCGGCTGCTGCGCAGCGTCGATGTGTACGTGGCCCCGAACACGGGCGGCGAGAGCTTCGGCATCATCCTGGTCGAGGCGCTGTCGGCGGGGGCGCCGGTCCTCGCGAGCGACCTGGACGCCTTCGCCCAGGTGCTGGACCAGGGAGCGGCGGGCGACCTCTTCGCCAACGAGGACGCCGACGCGCTGGCCGCCGCCGCGATCCGGCTGCTGGGCGACCCGGAGCGCCGGGCCGGGCTGCGGGAGCGGGGCGAGGCCCACGTACGGCGGTTCGACTGGTCGACGGTCGGGGCGGACATCCTCGCGGTGTACGAGACGGTGACCGACGGGGCCGCCTCGGTGGCGGAGGACGAGCGGTCGGGGCTGCGGGCCCGGTTCGGGCTGGCCCGGGACTGAGGGCGGGCCGGGGCGGGGGCTGCCCGTTGCGGCCGGGGGCCTCCTGCTGAAGGCGGGGCCGGGGACGCCCGTTGAAAGGACCGGGCCCCGGCGGCGGTAGCGTGTGCGACCGTGACCGTAACCCTCATTGTCTGGATCGTCGTCGCCCTCATCGCGATCGGCGTCTACCTCAGCTGGACCGCCGGCCGGCTCGACCGCCTGCACTCCCGGATCGACGCCGCCCGCGCCGCCCTCGACGCCCAGCTCCTGCGCCGCGCCTCGGTCACCCAGGAGCTGGCCACCTCCGGCGTCCTGGACCCGGCCGCCTCCATCGTGCTGTACGAGGCCGCGCACGCCGCCCGGCAGGCCGAGGAGGACCACCGCGAGGTCGCCGAGAGCGAGCTGAGCACCGCCCTGCGCGCCGTCTTCGGCGAACCGGCCCAGGTGGAGGCGGTGAAGGAGGTGCCCGGCGGGGAGGACGCGGCCACCGAACTGGCCGCCGCCGTACGCCGCGTACCGATGGCCCGGCGCTTCCACAACGACTCCGTACGCGCGGCCCGCGCCCTGCGCCGGCACCGTACCGTCCGGCTCTTCCGGCTGGCCGGGCACGCGCCGTTCCCGCTCGCCTTCGAGATGGACGACGCGCCTCCGGTGGCCCTGGCGGACCGCCCGGGGACCTGAGCCCGGACCGCTCCGGGAACGGATACGGGCCAAAACGATCCACGGGCTGCCTATTGGCCCTTGCTGTGGACCGGTGGCACAGCGTTTGCTCGGCGATGCAGTAATTCAGCGTCTTTCACCGAGTGAGGTCCCGTGTCCACGCTTCCCAGCACCCCGCAGTCCGCTGAGTCCCCCGCCACCGGCACCGCCCGCGTCAAGCGCGGCATGGCCGAGCAGCTCAAGGGCGGCGTGATCATGGACGTCGTCGACGCCGAGCAGGCGAAGATCGCCGAGGACGCGGGCGCCGTGGCCGTCATGGCCCTGGAGCGGGTGCCCGCCGACATCCGCAAGGACGGCGGCGTGGCCCGGATGTCCGACCCCAACATGATCGAGGAGATCATCGGGGCCGTCTCCATCCCCGTGATGGCCAAGTCCCGCATCGGCCACTTCGTCGAGGCCCAGGTCCTCCAGTCCCTCGGCGTCGACTACATCGACGAGTCCGAGGTCCTGACCCCGGCCGACGAGGTCAACCACAGCGACAAGTTCGCCTTCACCACCCCCTTCGTCTGTGGCGCCACCAACCTGGGCGAGGCCCTGCGCCGCATCGCCGAGGGCGCGGCCATGATCCGCTCGAAGGGCGAGGCCGGTACCGGCAACGTCGTCGAGGCCGTCCGCCACCTGCGTCAGATCAAGAACGAGATCGCCAAGCTGCGCGGCTTCGACAACAACGAGCTGTACGCCGCCGCCAAGGACCTGCGCGCCCCCTACGAGCTGGTCAAGGAGGTCGCCGAGCTCGGCAAGCTGCCGGTCGTGCTGTTCTCCGCCGGTGGTGTGGCCACCCCGGCCGACGCCGCGCTGATGCGCCAGCTCGGCGCCGAGGGCGTCTTCGTCGGCTCCGGCATCTTCAAGTCCGGCGACCCGGCCAAGCGCGCCGCCGCCATCGTGAAGGCCACCACCTTCTACGACGACCCGAAGGTCATCGCGGACGCCTCCCGCAACCTGGGCGAGGCCATGGTCGGCATCAACTGCGACACGCTGCCCGAGTCCGAGCGCTACGCCAACCGTGGCTGGTAACCACCGATGAGCGACACCCCTGTGATCGGCGTCCTGGCTCTCCAGGGTGACGTACGGGAGCATCTGATCGCCCTGGCCTCGGCTGACGCCCTGGCCAGGCCGGTCCGGCGCCCCGAGGAGCTCGCCGAGGTCGACGGCCTGGTCATTCCCGGCGGCGAGTCGACCACCATGTCCAAACTGGCCGTCCTCTTCGGCATGATGGAGCCCCTGCGCGAGCGGGTCCGGGCCGGGATGCCGGTCTACGGCACCTGCGCCGGGATGATCCTGCTGGCCGAGAAGATCCTGGACCCGCGCTCGGGCCAGGAGACCGTCGGCGGCATCGACATGATCGTGCGGCGCAACGCCTTCGGCCGGCAGAACGAGTCCTTCGAGGCGGCGGTCGAGGTCGCCGGCATCGACGGCGGTCCCGTGGAGGGCGTCTTCATCCGCGCCCCCTGGGTGGAGTCCGTCGGGGCCGAGGCCGAGGTCATCGCCGAGCACGGCGGCCACATCGTGGCCGTACGGCAGCGAAATGTCCTCGCCACGTCGTTCCATCCCGAACTGACCGGCGACCATCGCGTACACGCTCTGTTCGTGGAGATGGTGCGCGCAGTGAAGTGAGCGGACCCCGGTAGGATCTCTCGGGTTCGACTCGATTTTGGTGACGCGAAGGAGAAGGCAGATGTCCGGCCACTCTAAATGGGCTACGACGAAGCACAAGAAGGCCGTGATTGACGCCAAGCGCGGCAAGCTCTTCGCGAAGCTGATCAAGAACATCGAGGTCGCGGCGCGTTCCGGCGGCGTGGACCCCGATGGCAACCCCACTCTCGTCGACGCCATCCAGAAGGCGAAGAAGAGCTCCGTCCCCAACAAGAACATCGAGTCCGCCGTCAAGCGCGGTGGCGGTCTCGAAGCGGGCGGCGCCGACTACGAGACGATCATGTACGAGGGTTACGGCCCCAACGGTGTCGCGGTGCTCATCGAGTGCCTCACCGACAACCGCAACCGTGCCGCGTCCGACGTACGTGTCGCGATGACCCGGAACGGCGGCTCGATGGCCGACCCGGGCTCGGTCTCGTACCTCTTCAACCGCAAGGGCGTCGTAATCGTCCCCAAGGGCGAGCTGGGCGAGGACGACGTCCTCGGTGCGGTGCTCGACGCGGGCGCCGAGGAGGTCAACGACCTCGGCGAGACCTTCGAGGTGGTCAGCGAGGCCACCGACATGGTCGCGGTGCGCACGGCGCTCCAGGAGGCGGGCATCGACTACGACTCCGCCGAGGCCAACTTCCTGCCGACCATGCAGGTGGAGCTGGACGAAGAGGGCGCGCGCAAGATCTTCAAGCTCATCGACGCGCTGGAGGACAGCGACGACGTGCAGAACGTCTTCGCCAACTTCGACGTGTCCGACGAGGTCATGGAGAAGGTCGACGCCTGAGGCGCGACCGGCAAGCTCGGTGCGACGTGACGACGGGCCGACGGGGACACACCCCGTCGGCCCGTCGTCTTGTCGGATGCGACGGTTTGTCAGTGCGAGCCGATAGCCTGCGGGAACAGATGAACGAGTGGGCAGGTCGAGCAGCGAGGACAGGGGGGCTCCATGCGGGTTCTGGGCGTTGACCCGGGGCTGACCCGGTGCGGTGTCGGCGTGGTCGAGGGGGTCGCGGGCCGCCCGCTGACCATGCTCGGCGTCGGCGTCGTCCGCACCTCGGCCGACGCGGAGCTGGGCGACCGGCTCGTCGCCGTCGAGCGCGGCATGGAGCAGTGGCTGGACGAGTACTCCCCGGGTTACGTGGCCGTGGAGCGGGTCTTCGCCCAGCACAACGTCCGTACGGTGATGGGCACGGCCCAGGCCAGCGCGGTGGCCATGCTCTGCGCCGCCCGCCGGGGCATCCCGGTCGCCCTGCACACGCCCAGCGAGGTCAAGGCCGCCGTCACCGGCTCGGGCCGCGCCGAGAAGGCGCAGGTAGGAGCCATGGTGACCCGGCTGCTGAGGCTGGACGCCCCGCCCAAGCCCGCCGACGCGGCCGACGCCCTCGCGCTCGCGATCTGCCACATCTGGCGGGCACCCGCACAGAACCGACTCCAACAGGCGATGGCGTCCCACCGCACGACAGGCACCCCCCGCACACCGGGCCTGTCCGGCGCACCGCGCACGTCCCGGACGGCAGGCACGGCCCGTACGCCCGGCACGCCCGGCGCATCCCGTACCGCAGTCACACCCGGAACACCCCGCACGCCTGACGGTTCCCGTACGCCGGGTGCGCCCGGGGAGTCCCGTACGTCCGGCTCCGCCCGTACGCCGGGTGCGTCCGCCACGCCCGGGGAGTCCCGGACCTCGGGCACGTCCGCCACGCCCGGGACACCCCGCACCTCCGGCGCGTCCAGCGCCCCCCGTACCCCCCGCACGCTGAAAGGCCCCGCCGTATGATCGCCTTCGTCTCCGGCCCGGTGGCCGCGCTCGCCCCGGCCACGGCCGTCATCGAGGTCGGCGGTGTCGGCATGGCCCTCCAGTGCACCCCGCAGACCCTCGCCGGGCTGCGCATCGGCCAGGAAGCCAGGCTCGCCACCTCCCTCGTCGTCCGGGAGGACTCCCTCACCCTGTACGGCTTCGCCGACGACGACGAGCGGCAGGTCTTCGAGCTGCTCCAGACCGCCAGCGGCGTCGGGCCCCGGCTCGCCCAGGCCATGCTTGCCACCCACAGCCCCGACGCCCTGCGCCTGGCTGTCTCCACCGGCGACGAGAAGGCGCTGACCGCCGTCTCCGGCATCGGGAAGAAGGGCGCCCAGAAGCTGCTGCTGGAGCTCAAGGACCGGCTCGGCGCACCGGTCGGCGCGCACATCGGCCAGCAGGGCGTCGGCGCTCCCGTCACCTCCGGGTGGCGCGACCAGCTCCAGGCCGCGCTGATCGGCCTCGGCTACGCGAGCCGCGAGGCCGACGAGGCGGTCAGCGCCGTCGCCCCGCAGGCCGAGGCGGCCGTCGCCGAGGGCATCGCACCCCCCGTGCCGCAGCTGCTGCGGGCCGCCCTGCAGACTCTCAACCGCGCACGCTGACCGGCACCGAACCACCGAAGAGGCCCTTGATGAACTGGGACGAGACCGGACCCGAGACCGACGAGCCGACCGGCCCGGTCTTCGATGACCGGCTGGTCGACGCGGATGCGGACGGTGAGGACACCGCCGTCGAGGCGGCCCTGCGCCCCAAGGACCTGGACGAGTTCGTCGGCCAGGAGAAGGTCCGCGAACAGCTCGACCTGGTCCTCAAGGCGGCCCGCGCCCGGGGCGCCACCGCCGACCACGTGCTGCTCTCCGGCGCCCCCGGCCTGGGCAAGACCACCCTCTCCATGATCATCGCGGCGGAGATGAACGCCCCGATCCGGATCACCTCGGGCCCCGCCATCCAGCACGCGGGCGACCTCGCGGCGATCCTCTCCTCCCTCCAGGAGGGTGAAGTCCTCTTCCTCGACGAGATCCACCGCATGTCCCGGCCCGCCGAGGAGATGCTCTACATGGCGATGGAGGACTTCCGTGTCGACGTCATCGTCGGCAAGGGCCCCGGCGCCACCGCGATCCCGCTGGAGCTGCCCCCCTTCACCCTGGTCGGTGCGACGACCCGGGCCGGACTGCTCCCGCCCCCGCTGCGCGACCGCTTCGGCTTCACCGGCCACATGGAGTTCTACGCCCCCGCCGAGCTGGAGCGCGTCATCCACCGCTCCGCCCGCCTCCTGGACGTCGGTATCGACGCGGACGGCGCCGCCGAGATCGCCGGACGCTCCCGGGGCACCCCCCGTATCGCCAACCGCCTGCTCCGCCGGGTCCGGGACTACGCCCAGGTCAAGGCGGAGGGCACGATCGACCGGACCATCGCGGCGGCGGCCCTGAAGGTGTACGAGGTTGACGCCCGAGGTCTCGATCGGCTGGACCGTGCGGTGCTCGGCGCGCTGCTGAAACTGTTCGGCGGCGGCCCGGTCGGCCTGTCCACCCTCGCGGTCGCCGTGGGGGAGGAGCGCGAGACCGTCGAGGAGGTCGCCGAACCCTTCCTCGTACGGGAAGGACTGCTGGCCAGGACGCCGCGCGGGCGGGTGGCCACCCCGGCCGCCTGGGCCCACCTGGGGCTGGTTCCGCCGCAGCACGGCGCAAAGGGACAACAGGGTCTGTTCGGGGCGTGATGCGTCACAGGTTGGCCCACAGCGGAACCGGGGTGCCATGCTGGGCGTTGTTCCAACGATGCGGACTCGCTTAGACTCCGCCGATGCCGCCCTTACCGGGTCGGTGTGCCCACCCCCGTATATACAGGCCGCATTCCAGCGCGGTCGTGCGAAGGAATTCCCGTCCCGTGGATCTCTTGACTCTCCTCCCCTTCATCGTGCTCATCGGGGCCATGTTCCTGATGACCCGCTCCGCCAAGAAGAAGCAGGCGGCGGCCGCGCAGATGCGCAACGACATGCAGCCCGGTACCGGCGTCCGGACGATCGGGGGCATGTACGCGACCGTCAAGGAAGTCCACGACGACACCGTCCTCCTTGAGGTCGCCCCCGGCGTGCACGCCATCTACGCGAAGAACGCGATCGGTGCCGTCCTGGACGACGCGGAGTACAACCGCATCGTGCACGGCGACGACGACGAGCTGGACGCGGATGGCACCGTCGTGCCCGACGACGCCTCCTCGCTGACCGGCGAGCACGTCGCGGACGAGGCGGACATCGCCAAGATCGACCTGGGCAAGGACGAGGCGGCCGACGACGCCGCCGAGCCCAAGGACGCGGCGGCCAAGGACGTCAAGGATGCCAAGGGCGACGGCAAGTCCGACGGCGAGGCCGGCACCAAGTAGTTCTCACGATCCCGGGGACGTCGCCGGCCCACCCGGGCCCGGCGTCCCCGGGGCCGGGGCGGTGGTCTGCGGGGGGAGGGACCCCCAACACGTCGGGGCCGCTCGGGCGGGTACCCGGCGCGGGGGGGGTGGGCAGGGAGAAAAGAGAA
>NZ_JBHYVE010000013.1:39743-158760 GCF_042750035.1 Streptomyces sp. NPDC059452 | reverse complement strand
TTGGCCCCAGCGCCCTTGTCTACCGCGTCGGGGGGCCCCCAAAATCCTTTAAACACCGGCCGGGGGCCAGCGCGCCCCCCCCCGCGGCCCCGGCTCCCCCGGGACCGTGCAGGTCGTCTGCGGGGGCAGGTCCCCACAACACTTCGTGGCCGCTCGGGCGCGTACCCGGCGCGGGGCGGTTGGACAGGGAGAAACGAGAAGGTGGCAGCACCCAAGAAGGGCCGAGGGCCGTCCGGCGGTCAGGGGAGGCCGGGGCGTTCCCTGGCTCTGATCCTCATCGCCATGGTCGCGCTCGCCGGCGGGATGTTCCTGTCCGGGCACACCACGCCGAGGCTGGGCATCGACCTGGCCGGCGGGACGTCGATCACGCTTGAGGCACAGAACCAGCCCGGCAAGCCGGACGCGATCAACCCGACCAACATGGACACCGCGGTCGGCATCATCGAGCGGCGCGTCAACGGTCTGGGTGTCTCCGAGGCCGAGGTCCAGACGCAGGGCCGCTCGAACATCATCGTCAACATCCCCCGGGGGACCGACTCCGAGCAGGCCCGGGAGCAGGTCGGTACCACCGCCCAGCTCTACTTCCGGCCCGTTCTGACGGTGGCGGCGAGCGGTCCCGAGCAGCCCGAGCCCTCCGCCTCCCCGACCCCGTCGGCCGGTGCCACGCTGAGTGGCGAGGCGTCCCCCCAGGGTGAGGACAAGGGCGAGGAGGCCACCGGTTCGGAGGCCACCCCCTCCGCGAGCGCCACCACCCAGGGCCGTGCGGTCACCGGGGCCCTGAAGAAGGACCCGACCCCGACCCCCACCGGCTCCGCCGAGCCCAAGCCGTCCGGCACCCCCGAGGCGACGCCCTCCGCGGACCCGGCCACGGCCAAGCTCCAGGAGGAGTTCGCCAAGCTCGACTGCACCGACCCCGAGCAGCGTGCGGAGGCGGGCAAGAACGCCCTGCCCTCCGAGCCGATCGTGGCCTGCGGCTCGAACGTCCCCGGCAGCTACGAGAAGTACGTGCTCGGCCCCGCCGAGGTCACCGGCAGCGACGTCGACGACGCCAAGGGCGTCATCGAGCAGCAGACCGGTGAGTGGGTCGTGTCGATGGAGTTCACCTCCGCCGGCGCCAAGAAGTTCCAGACGATCACCAGCCGGCTCTCGCAGCAGCAGCCGCCGATGAACCAGTTCGCCATCGTCCTCGACGGCGAGGTCGTCTCCGCCCCGTCGGTGCGCACGGCGCTCAGCAAGAACGCCCAGATCTCCGGCAGCTTCAACCAGCAGTCCGCCGAGGACCTCGGCAACATCCTCTCCTACGGTGCGCTCCCGCTCACCTTCAAGGAGATGAGCGTCACCACCGTCACCGCCGCCCTCGGCAGCGAGCAGCTCAAGGGCGGCCTGATCGCCGGCGCCATCGGCCTGATACTGGTCGTGATCTACATGGTCGCCTACTACCGGGGGCTGGCGTTCATCGCGCTGCTGAGCCTCCTGGTCTCCGGCATCCTCACGTACACGATCATGGCCTTGCTGGGGCCGGCCATCGGCTTCGCGCTGAACCTGCCGGCGGTCTGTGGTGCCATCGTCGCGATCGGTATCACGGCGGACTCGTTCATCGTGTACTTCGAACGCGTGAGAGACGAGATCCGCGAGGGCCGCACGCTCCGCCCGGCCATCGAGCGCGCCTGGCCCCGGGCCCGGCGCACCATCCTGGTCTCCGACTTCGTGTCGTTCCTGGCGGCCGCGGTGCTCTTCCTCGTCACCGTCGGCAAGGTCCAGGGCTTCGCGTTCACGCTCGGCCTGACCACACTGCTCGATGTCGTCGTGGTGTTCCTCTTCACCAAGCCGCTGATGACGCTGATGGGCCGGACGAAGTTCTTCTCCAAGGGCGGTTCCTGGTCCGGTCTGGACCCGAAGCGGCTCGGCGCCCAGCCTCCGCTGCGCCGCTCGCGCCGTGTCAGCGCTTCCACCGAACCGAAGGAGGCCTGAGATGTCGCGACTGGGCAATCTCGGCGCCAGGCTCTACCGGGGCGAGGTCGGCTACGACTTCATCCGTAACCGCAAGATCTGGTACGGCGTCTCGATCCTGATCACCATCACGGCCATCATCGGCGTGGCGGTCGGCGGCCTCCGCATGGGCATCGAGTTCGAGGGCGGCGCGGTCTTCACGACCGACACCAAGGCCAAGATCTCCACCTCCCAGGCCACGGACGTGGCGACCGAGGCCTCGGGCCACATGGCCATCGTCCAGGAGCTCGGCAACGGCGGTCTGCGCATCCAGATCACCGAGGTCGACACCGCGAAGGCGAACGAGATCAAGGAGACGCTCTCCGAAGAGCTCGGTATCCCCGCCGAGGAGATCAACGCGGACCTGGTCGGCCCCAGCTGGGGTGAGCAGATCGCCAACAAGGCATGGATGGGCCTCGGGATCTTCATGGTCCTGGTGGTCGTCTATCTGGCGATCGCGTTCGAGTGGCGGATGGCCGTCGCCGCCCTCATCGCGCTGATCCACGACATCACCATCACGGTCGGTGTCTACGCCCTGGTCGGCTTCGAGGTCACCCCGGGCACGGTGATCGGTCTGCTGACCATTCTCGGATACTCCCTGTACGACACGGTGGTGGTCTTCGACAGCCTCAAGGAGGGCCAGAAGGACATCACCAAGCAGACCCGCTTCACGTACAGCGAGATCGCCAACCGGTCGATCAACAGCACGCTGGTCCGCTCGATCAACACCACCGTGGTGGCGCTGCTGCCGGTGGCCGGTCTGCTCTTCATCGGTGGCGGTGTCCTCGGCGCCGGCATGCTGAACGACATCTCGCTGTCCCTGTTCGTCGGCCTCGCGGCCGGTGCGTACTCCTCGATCTTCATCGCCACGCCGCTCGTCGCCGACCTCAAGGAACGCGACCCGCAGATGAAGGCCCTGAAGAAGCGGGTGCTCGCCAAGCGGGCGGCCGCCGAGGCCCGGGGCGAGTCCCCCGAGGACGACGCTCCCGCCCACCGGCAGGACGAGGAGGAGGCCGAGACGGCCGCCGCCGTGGTCGGCCAGCGTCAGCAGCCCCGAGGCCACGGCCGCACACCGGGGAAGCGCTGATGACGAGCACTACCGAGTCCACCAGGGAGCTGCTGCTCAGCCGGATCCGTGATGTCGCGGACTACCCGAAGCCGGGCGTGATGTTCAAGGACATCACCCCGCTGCTGGCTGACCCGGTGGCCTTCACGGCGCTCACCGACGCCCTCGCGGAGCTGTGCGTCCGGCACGGCGCCACGAAGATCGTCGGCCTGGAGGCGCGCGGCTTCATCCTGGCCGCGCCCGTCGCGGTCCGGGCGGGCATCGGCTTCGTACCGGTCCGCAAGGCGGGGAAGCTCCCCGGAGCCACGCTCAGCCAGTCCTACGAGCTGGAGTACGGCAGCGCGGAGATCGAGATCCACGCCGAAGACCTGGCCGTCGAGGACCGGATCATGGTCATCGACGACGTCCTCGCCACCGGCGGCACCGCCGAGGCCTCGCTGGAGCTGATCCGGCGGGCCGGTGCCCAGGTCGCGGGCGTCTCGGTCCTCATGGAGCTCGGCTTCCTCGCGGGCCGGGCCCGGCTGGAGCCGGGGCTGCGGGGCGCGCCGCTGGAGGCGCTGATCACGGTCTGAGGACCCTGAGTACGCAGGACGGGCACCCGGGAACATCCGGGTGCCCGTCCTTCGTTGTCCAAGCTCTCACCGTCCCCGGGCGAGGACCTGCCGGGGGATCGTTACCATGGGCTCTCCGGGTACCCCGGATCCGCACGAGGAGCGCTCTTGCCAGACGAGGCCCAGTCAGCCGCCGCCCCGCAGCCCGACAAGCCCGTGGCGGCCCCCGCCACGCCCCGGACGGCCGCGCCCTCGAACGCGCCGAAGCCCGCGCCCCCGGAGCCTGCCGCCGGGTCCGCGCGCCCCCCGGCGGCCACCGCGAAGCCTTCGGAGCCCGGCGGCCCCTCCGCGAAGCCGTCCGCGCCCGCGGCCCCCGCCGGACAGCCGAAACCGGCCACGCCCGCGAGCCCGGCGCCCAAGGCCTCCGAGAAGCGCCCGGCGCCCGGAAAGAGCCCCGCCTCCGAGGCCCCCGGGAAATCCGGGCCCCCGGGGAAACCGGCCGCCGCCACGCCCCCGCCGAAGCCCCCGGCCCCCGCGCCCCCGGCCCCCGTGAAGCCCGCCGTCCCGGCCGGATCCGCCCCCCGCTCCGGCGGCTCCTCCAACCGGGTGCGGGCCCGCCTCGCCCGACTGGGCGTACAGCGCTCCAGCCCGTACAACCCGGTCCTGGAACCCCTCCTCCGTACGGTCCGGGGCAACGACCCCAAGATCGAGACGGCCACCCTCCGCCAGATCGAGCGCGCCTACCAGGTGGCCGAGCGCTGGCACCGGGGCCAGAAGCGCAAGAGCGGCGACCCGTACATCACCCACCCGCTCGCCGTCACCACGATCCTCGCCGAGCTGGGCATGGATCCGGCCACCCTGATGGCCGGGCTGCTCCACGACACCGTCGAGGACACCGAGTACGGCCTGGACACCCTCAAGCGCGAGTTCGGCGACCAGGTCGCCCTGCTCGTGGACGGCGTCACCAAGCTGGACAAGGTCAAGTTCGGCGAGGCCGCGCAGGCCGAGACCGTACGCAAGATGGTCGTTGCCATGGCCAAGGACCCCCGGGTCCTGGTCATCAAGCTCGCGGATCGCCTGCACAACATGCGCACCATGCGCTATCTCAAGCGGGAGAAGCAGGAGAAGAAGGCCCGCGAGACGCTGGAGATCTACGCCCCGCTGGCGCACCGGCTGGGCATGAACACCATCAAGTGGGAGCTGGAGGACCTCGCCTTCGCGATCCTCTACCCCAAGATGTACGACGAGATCGTCCGCCTCGTCGCCGAGCGGGCCCCCAAGCGCGACGAATACCTCGCCATAGTGACCGACGAGGTCCAGTCCGACCTGCGCGCCGCCCGTATCAAGGCCACCGTCACCGGCCGCCCCAAGCACTACTACAGCGTCTACCAGAAGATGATCGTGCGAGGCCGCGACTTCGCCGAGATCTACGACCTGGTGGGAATTCGGGTACTGGTCGACACCGTCCGCGACTGCTACGCGGCGCTCGGCACCGTCCACGCCCGGTGGAACCCTGTGCCCGGGCGGTTCAAGGACTACATCGCGATGCCCAAGTTCAACATGTACCAGTCGCTGCACACCACGGTGATCGGTCCCAGCGGCAAGCCCGTCGAGCTCCAGATCCGTACGTTCGACATGCACCGCCGCGCCGAGTACGGCATTGCCGCCCACTGGAAGTACAAGCAGGAGGCCGTCGCGGGCGCCTCCAAGGTGCGTACCGACGTCCCCAAGAACACCGGGCGCGGCCAGGACACCGTCAACGACATGGCGTGGCTGCGCCAGCTCCTGGACTGGCAGAAGGAGACCGAGGACCCCAGCGAGTTCCTGGAGTCCCTGCGCTTCGACCTCTCGCGCAACGAGGTCTTCGTCTTCACGCCGAAGGGCGACGTGATAGCGCTGCCCGCCGGTGCGACCCCCGTCGACTTCGCGTACGCCGTCCACACCGAGGTCGGCCACCGGACCATAGGAGCACGGGTCAACGGGCGGCTCGTCCCGCTCGAATCGACGCTCGACAACGGCGACCTGGTGGAGGTCTTCACCTCCAAGGCGGCCGGCGCCGGACCCTCCCGGGACTGGCTCGGCTTCGTCAAGTCACCGCGTGCCCGCAACAAGATCCGCGCCTGGTTCTCCAAGGAGCGCCGCGACGAGGCCATCGAGCAGGGCAAGGACGCCATCGCGCGGGCCATGCGCAAACAGAACCTGCCGATCCAGCGCATCCTGACCGGCGACTCCCTGGTCACCCTCGCCCACGAGATGCGCTACCCGGACATCTCCTCGCTGTACGCGGCGATCGGCGAGGGCCATGTCGCGGCGGCCGGTGTCGTACAGAAGCTGGTGCAGGCGCTCGGCGGCCACGACGAGGCCAACGAGGACCTGGCCGAATCCACCCCGCCCTCGCACGGCCGCAGCAAGCGCCGCGCCAACGCGGATCCCGGCGTGGTCGTCAAGGGCGTCGAGGACGTCTGGGTCAAGCTCGCCCGCTGCTGTACGCCCGTCCCCGGCGACCCGATCATCGGCTTCGTCACCCGGGGCAGCGGCGTCTCCGTGCACCGCGCAGACTGCGTCAACGTGGAGTCGCTCTCGCAGCAGCCCGAGCGCATCCTCGACGTCGAATGGGCCCCCACCCAGTCCTCGGTCTTCCTGGTCGCCATCCAGGTCGAGGCGCTGGACCGCTCCCGGCTGCTCTCCGACGTCACCCGGATCCTCTCCGACCAGCACGTCAACATCCTCTCGGCGGCCGTCCAGACCTCCCGCGACCGGGTGGCCACCTCGCGCTTCACCTTCGAGATGGGCGACCCCAAACACCTGGGCCACGTCCTGAAGGCCGTACGCGGGGTGGAGGGCGTCTACGACGTCTACCGGGTCACCTCGGCCCGCAGGCCGTAGCCGCGGCAACGGAAAAGCCCCGGTACGCGATGCGTACCGGGGCTTCTGACAGCCGTCTCTCAGCCGTCTCAGCGTTTCTTTCAGCCGCCGAACTCCTCCAGGCCCTTCAGCGCCTGGTCCAGCAGCGCCTGGCGGCCCTCCAGCTCCTTGGCCAGCTTGTCCGCGCGGGCGTTGTTGCCCGAGGCGCGCGCGGTGTCGATCTGGCCGCGCAGCTTGTCCACGGCCGCCTGGAGCTGACCGGTCAGACCCTCGGCGCGGGCCCGCGCCTCCGGGTTCGTCCGGCGCCACTCGGACTCCTCGGACTCCTGGAGCGCCCGCTCCACCGCCTGCATCCGGCCCTCGACCTTCGGACGGGCGTCACGCGGTACGTGGCCGATGGCCTCCCAGCGCTCGTTGATGGACCGGAACGCGGCGCGGGCCGCCTTGAGGTCCTTCACCGGCACCAGCTTCTCGGCCTCGGCGGCGAGCTCCTCCTTCAGCTTGAGGTTCTCGCCCTGCTCGGCGTCGCGCTCCGCGAAGACCTCGCTGCGGGCGGCGAAGAAGACGTCCTGGGCACCGCGGAAACGGTTCCACAGATCGTCCTCGGCCTCGCGCTGGGCGCGGCCCGCGGCTTTCCACTCGGTCATCAGGTCGCGGTAACGCGCGGCCGTGGTCACCCAGTCCGTGGAGCCGGACAGCGCCTCGGCCTCGGTGACCAGCTTCTCCTTGGCCTTGCGGGCGTCCTCGCGCTGGGCGTCCAGCGCGGCGAAGTGGGCCTTGCGCCGCTTGGAGAACGCCGAGCGGGCGTGCGAGAAGCGGTGCCACAGCTCGTCGTCCGACTTGCGGTCCAGGCGGGGGAGACCCTTCCAGGTGTCCACCAGCGCCCGCAGCCGCTCACCGGCCGCCCGCCACTGCTCGCTCTGCGCCAGCTCCTCCGCCTCGGCGACCAGCGCCACCTTGGCCTGCTTGGCCTCGTCGGTCTGCTTGGCCTTGAGGACCTTGCGCTCCTCGCGCCGCGCCTCGACCGTCGCCACGAGCGCGTCCAGCCGCTTGCGCAGCGCGTCCAGGTCGCCCACCGCGTGGTGCTCGTCCACCTGCTGCCGCAGATGGTCGATCGCGGTCGTCGCGTCCTTCGCCGACAGGTCGGTGGTCTTCACCCGCCGTTCGAGGAGGCCGATCTCGACCACAATGCCGTCGTACTTGCGCTCGAAATAGGCCAGAGCCTCCTCGG
Organism: Streptomyces sp. NPDC059452; assembly: GCF_042750035.1. Taxonomy (NCBI): domain Bacteria; kingdom Bacillati; phylum Actinomycetota; class Actinomycetes; order Kitasatosporales; family Streptomycetaceae; genus Streptomyces; species Streptomyces sp. NPDC059452. The sequence goes on along the minus strand of NZ_JBHYVE010000013.1, from coordinate 151,058 downwards.
GGGAACCGGCCTGCCACGATCCGACGACCTGCTCGCCATCGGCTGTACGCACGTACACGGTGCCCGTCTCGTCGACGCGGCCCCACGGGTCGCTGCTCACAGCGCCTCCTCCACCTGATGCCTGCGAGGGGGTTCGCCCCCCGGGCATCGTCCACAGTTTCCTCGGGCGGGCCTCGCCCGCCCTGCACAACGCCAATCTAGGCGACCGGCCGCCCGGCTGTCCGCACTCAGCGCGGCCGAAATTCTCCGCCCCCGCCCGGTGGCCCGGGGCACCGGACGCACCCCGGGGCCGTACGGGAGAATCAGTTCTTCTCCACGGTCGCCTTCTCGATCTCCACGGCCTTCTTCGGCGCACCGTCGCCCGCGCCGCCCTCGACGCCCGCCGCGCCGACCTTCTCCACGGCCTTCAGCGAGGCCTTGTCGAGCGTGCCGAACGGGGTGTACGTGGGGGGCAGCTTGGTGTCCTTGTAGACCAGGAAGAACTGGCTGCCGCCGGAGCCCGGCTGACCGGTGTTGGCCATCGCCACCGTGCCCGCGGGGAACGTCACCGTCCCGTCGGCCCCCGCCTCGCCGAGCGCGGTGAGGTTCTCGTCCGGGATGTTGTAGCCGGGACCGCCCGTGCCGTCGCCCTTCGGGTCACCGCACTGCAGGACGAAGATGCCCTGCGTGGTGAGCCGGTGGCACTTGGTCTCGTCGAAGTAGCCCTTGTCGGCGAGCGCCTTGAAGGAGTTCGCCGTGTGCGGGGTCTTCGCCGCGTCGATGGAGAAGGCGATGTCACCCTGGCTGGTGGCGAGCGACATCGTGTACGTCGCCTTCTTGTCGATCGTCATCGGAGGCTCGGGAGCCTTGCTCTCGCTCTCCTCCGGCGTCGGCACCGGGCTCTGGCTCGCCGCGGTGTCCTTCTCCTTGTCCTTGTCGTCGCCGATCCTGTCCGCGACGACGAAGGCGCTCACGCCCACCACGGCGACCACGGCCACCGCCGACGCGACGATCGCGGTGATCCGCCTGGTCCTGCGGCGGGCTTCCTCCCGGCGCTTCTGCTGGCGCTCGTACTTCAGCCGGGCGTTCTGCCGCCGCCGCTGTTCGCTGCTGGACACCGGTTGGGCTCCTTGTCACATCGTGGGATCGGGGGCTGGGCTGCCCGTACCGTATATGGGTTACCTGTGTCATGAGGAGCGCCGGTAGGCTCTGATCCGCCGCATCCATCGCTGCGGCCGCATCCTCCGGACGAACATTAAGGACGATCGTGCTCATTGCCGGGTTCCCCGCCGGGGCCTGGGGGACCAATTGCTATCTGGTCGCCCCCGCCGCCGGTGAGGAGTGCGTGATCATCGACCCGGGTCACCAGGCCGCCCAGGGCGTCGAGGAAACGCTGAAGAAGCATCGGCTCAAGCCCGTCGCCGTCGTGCTCACCCACGGCCACATCGACCATGTCGCCTCGGTCGTCCCTGTCTGCGGCGCCCATGACGTCCCCGCCTGGATCCACCCCGAGGACCGCTACATGATGAGCGACCCGGAGAAGGCCCTCGGCCGCTCCATCGGGATGCCGCTCATGGGCGAGCTGACCGTGGGGGAGCCGGACGACGTCAAGGAGCTGACCGACGGGTCGAAGCTGACCCTGGCCGGTCTGGAGTTCGGCGTCTCGCACGCGCCCGGCCATACGAAGGGGTCGGTGACGTTCGGGATGCCCGAGGCCGCGGACATCCCGCCGGTCCTCTTCTCGGGCGACCTGCTCTTCGCCGGCTCCGTCGGACGCACCGACCTGCCCGGCGGCGATCACGCCGAGCTGTTGAAGTCGCTGGCCCGTGTGTGCCTGCCGCTCGACGACTCGACCGTGGTGCTGTCCGGCCACGGCCCCCAGACGACCATCGGCCGCGAGCGCGCCTCCAACCCGTATCTGAACGGGCTGGACGCGTCGCCGCGCCGAGGACTGTAGAAGACGAGAGACGTAACCACGTGAGCACCTTCCAGGCCCCCAAGGGCACGTACGACCTGACCCCGCCGGACTCCGCGAAGTTCCTGGCGGTGCGCGAGGCCATCGCCGCGCCCCTGCGCGACTCCGGCTACGGCTACATCGAGACGCCCGGCTTCGAGGACGTCGAGCTCTTCGCGCGCGGTGTCGGTGAGTCCACCGACATCGTCACCAAGGAGATGTACACCCTCACCACCAAGGGCGGCGCCGAGCTGGCGCTGCGCCCCGAGGGCACCGCCTCCGTCCTGCGCGCCGCCCTGGAGGCCAACCTCCACAAGGCCGGCAACCTCCCCGTCAAGCTCTGGTACTCCGGCTCGTACTACCGCTACGAGCGTCCGCAGAAGGGCCGCTACCGCCACTTCTCGCAGGTCGGAGCCGAGGCCATCGGCACCGAGGACCCCGTCCTGGACGCCGAGCTGATCATCCTCGCCGACCAGGCGTACCGTTCGCTCGGCCTGCGCCAGTTCCGCATCCTGCTGAACTCGCTCGGCGACAAGGAGTGCCGCCCGGTCTACCGGGAAGCGCTCCAGACCTTCCTGCGCGACCTCGACCTCGACGAGGAGACCCGCCGCCGCATCGAGATCAACCCGCTGCGCGTCCTGGACGACAAGCGGGCCGACGTACAGAAGCAGCTCACGGACGCCCCCCGGCTCCGGGACTACCTGTGCGACGCCTGCAAGGCGTACCACGAGGAGGTCCGCGCGCTGCTCACGGCGGCCGGAGTGGTGTACGAGGACGACGAGAAGCTCGTCCGCGGCCTCGACTACTACACCCGCACCACCTTCGAGTTCGTCCACGACGGCCTGGGCTCCCAGTCCGCGGTGGGCGGCGGCGGCCGCTACGACGGCCTCTCCGAGATGATCGGCGGCCCCGCGCTGCCGTCCGTCGGCTGGGCGCTCGGCGTGGACCGCACGGTCCTCGCGCTGGAGGCCGAGGGCGTCGAACTCGACCTGCCCGTCACCACCAGCGTGTACGCGGTCCCGCTCGGCGACGAGGCCCGCCGGGCCCTGTTCGCCGTCGTCACCGAACTGCGTCGCGCGGGCGTCGCCGCCGACTTCGCGTTCGGCGGCCGGGGCCTGAAGGGCGCCATGAAGAGCGCCAACCGCTCGGGTGCGCGCTACACCCTGGTGGCGGGCGAGCGCGATCTGGCCGAGGGCGTCGTCCAGCTCAAGGACATGGAGTCCGGCGAGCAGAGCGCGGTTCCGCTGGCCGGGGTCGTGGCCGAGCTGACCACCCGCCTCGGCTGAGCTGAGCACCCGCCTCGGCTGAGCTGAGCACTCGCCTCGGCTGAACAAGCACGAACTGAACAAGCACGGAACGCGGCGCGGGCGGAAGGACCTGAGGAGTCCTCCCGCCCGCGGCCGTTCACAGCAGCCCGTGGCGCATCGCCCCGGTCACCGCCGCAGTCCGGTCGCTGACGCCCAGCTTGCCGAAGATCCGCAGCAGATGGGTCTTCACCGTCGACTCCCCGATGAACAGCCGCCGCCCGATCTCCGCGTTGGTGCACCCCTCCGCCACCAGCCGCAGCACCTGCGTCTCGCGCTCCGAGAGCCGGGGCAGCTCCGGCACCCCGCGCAACTGGTCCACCAGCCGGGTCGCCACCGTCGGCGCGAGCACCGTCTCGCCCCGGGAAGCGGCCCGGATCGCGTCCGCCAGCTCCGCCCGGCCCAGGTCCTTGAGCAGATAGCCCGACGCCCCGGCCTCCACCGCCCGCAGGATGTCGCCGTCGCTCTCGTACGTGGTCAGCACCACGACCCGGCAGGGCAGCCCGGCCGCCCGGATCCGACGGATCGACTCGACACCCCCGCCGCCCGGCATCCGCAGGTCCATCAGCACGATGTCCGGCAACAGCTCGGCGCACAGGGCCTCGGCCCGGGGGCCGCTCGACGCCTCGCCCACCACACTGAGGTCCGGCTCCGCGTCGAGCATCCCGCGCAGCCCCTCCCGTACGACGGGGTGGTCGTCGGCCAGCAGGACTCGGATCATCGGGTACTCCTTCGAGGGGCGTCCGGGGACGGGACGGTCGGGGGCAGCGGCAGCGGCAGGGTCACGGTCACCGAGGTCCCCGAGCCCGGGGCGCTGCGGACCTCAGCGCCGCCGCCCGCCTCCTCGGCCCTGGCCCGTACCCCGTCGAGACCGTAGCCCTCGCGCCGCTCCCGGGGGTCAAAGCCGCACCCCTCGTCCCGTACGGACAGGGTCAGGGCGTCGGGGGCGTACTCCAGCGCCACCGACACCGGTACGGACGGGCCCGCGTGCTTACGGGTGTTGGCCAGGGCCTCCTGACAGGAGCGCAGGGCGACCACCTCGTACGCGGTCGGCAGCGGCCGGACCTCGCCGGTCACCGTCAACGGGGCCGGGGCACCGGTCTGCGCGGTGTGCCGGTCGGCCAGCCGGCACAGGGCGTCCGGCAGCGAGGTGCCGGCCAGATCGGCGGGGGAGCCGTCGGCCACCAGCGCCCGCGCCTCGGCAAGGTTCTCCCGCGCGGTCCGCGTCATCAGCTCCACATGGCGCCGGGCCTGCGGCAGATCGTGGTCGAGCTCGGACTCGACGGCCTGGGAGAGCATCAGCAGGCTGGTGAACCCCTGGGCCAGCGTGTCGTGGATCTCCCGCGACATCCGCTCCCGCTCCGCCAGTGCCCCGTGGGCCGTCGACAGCCGGGCGATCTCCTCGCGGCCCGCCTCCAGCTCGGCGATCAGGGCGGCCCGGTCCTTGCTCTGGGCGATGATCCGCATCGTCCACTGTCCCAGGAACGCGCTGAACGCGAAGGTCGCCACCGCCAGCAGGAGCCGGAACCCCGCCTCACCGGCCGACGGCCGCCACAGCACCGTCCAGCCGATGTACGGCACCGCGCCCATGATGCCCAGCACCCACAGCGCGTCCCGCAGCCGCAGCAGCATGAAGCACTGAGGGGCCAGCGCGAACGTGACGAGCTGGGTCTCGCCCACCAGCATCGCGGTGGGCAGGAAGAGCAGCATCGCCCCCACCACATAGCGGCGGGCCGGCCCCTGGGCCCCCGTGTCGTCCAGCACGGCCGTGCGGCCGACCAGGACGTACCACGGCAGGTTCAGCGCCACGATCGCGGCGGCGGTGGCCCGGACCGGCCACGACGGCTGGGCGGCCTCCAGCACCACGGCGAGCGTGACGGCCCAGACAACGGCGAAATAGCTGTCCCAGGGGCGCAGCGACCGGACCCAGACGTCGGAGTCCCGTGCTCCGTCCGCCCGGGTCAGCCGTCGCGCCGGTTCTTCCAGCGAAACGTCAGCAGACACAGCAGCAATCCTCCGATGCACCAGGCGCCCAGCACCAGGGCGATCCGTCCGAACTCCCAGCTCCCCGCCTGCTCCAGCACGGCGGCCGATTCGGGCAGGAAGACCCCCCGGAAGCCCTGGCACATCCACTTCAGCGGGAACAGGGCGCCGATGTTCAGCATCCATTCGGGCAGCTCGCTCGCGGGGATGTAGACACCGGAGATGAACTGGAGCACCAGGAACGGCAGGATGACCACCGACCCTGCGCTCCGCCCCGACCGGGGCACACTGCTGATCGCGATCCCCAGCAGCGCGCAGCCTGCCGTCCCGAGCAGGAAGATCCAGCCGAACGTCAGCCAGGTGACCACGTCCCGGGGCAGCGTGAGATCGAACAGACCCACCCCGACCAGCAGCAGGATGACCGCTTCCAGGACCCCGGTGACCAGGACCAGCCACACCTTCCCGAGGAAGTAGGCGGCGGGAGGCATCGGGGTGGAGATCAGCCGACGTAGCTGCCGTTCGTCGCGCTCGATCGCGATCGAGATGCCGAGCGACTGGAAGCTGGTCGCCATGATGCCCGCCCCGAGCATCGCGGCCACGTAGAGCTGCGAGACGGGGACGCCGTCCCCCATCGTCCCGCTGAAGATCGAGGCGAACAGCACCAGGAAGACGACGGGGAAGGCGAAGGCGAAGACGACCTGGTCGCGCTGGCGGAAGAACTGCTTCAGCTCCAGACCGCCGCGCAGCAGCCCCAGCCCCCAGGCGCCGGGCAGACCGGTCGTGGCCGGTGCGGTCTGCGTCGTTGGTGTTTCGGCCGTCGGTGTCGTCTGTGTCGTCTGTGTCTGCGGTGTCTTTGGTGTCTGCGGCCTCTTCATCGGGGTACCTCCGACTGCCCGGTGAGCTCCAGATAGACGTCCTCCAGGGTGGGCCGGGTGACCCAGAGCCCGGGGACCTCGCCGCCGAAGCGGTCGGCCAGGGCGGTGATCGTACGGGTCGGGGTCTCGGTCTCCTCCGAACGCGGGGAGCCGTCGGGCTCCGTCCACCGGACCGTCGCCCGGGTGCCGAACCGGGCCCGCAGCTCCTCGGGGCTCCCCTCGGCGACGGCGGAGCCCGCCGAGACGACGACGAGCCGGTCGGCGAGCGCCTCGGCCTCCTCCAGGTAGTGCGTGGTGAGGAGGACGGTGGTGCCGTCGTCCGCGAGCAGCCGGATCAGCTCCCAGAACTGCCGCCGGGCGGCCGGATCGAAACCGGTGGTCGGCTCGTCGAGGAGGAGCAGTTCGGGGGAGCCGATCACCCCGAGCGCCACGTCGAGCCGCCGCCGCTGACCACCCGAGAGCGCCTTGACCCGGGACCCCGCCTTCTCTTCGAGACCGACCAGGGCGATGGTCTCCTCGGGGTCGCGCGGGCGCGGGTAGTAGCGGGCGAAGTGCCGCACCGTCTCCCGTACCGTCAACTCGGCGGGCGCGGATTCATCCTGCCAGACGATCCCGACCCGGGACCGCCACCGTCGGTCCGCCGTCGCGGGATCGGCGCCGAGGACCTCCACGCTCCCGGCGTCCCGGGTCCGCTGCCCCTGGAGCACGCCCACACAGGTGCTCTTCCCGGCACCGTTCGGACCGAGCAGTCCGCACACCTCACCGCGCCTGATGCCCAGGTCCAGGCCGTCCAGCGCGATCGCGCCGCCGTATCGCTTGCGCAGACCGCGCACGTTCACCACGAGTTCCGTCATGAGCCCGAGCATTCCGCAGGGCCGGCGATTCCCTGCCCACCGGGCGTACACCTTTATGTCCACCGAACGGTTGACCCGTACCGGGGTGCGGCACAATGACCTTGCCCGGCTGACCACTCGGTGACGGAACGGCGATATGACGACTGCAGCGGTAGACCACGACCTCTCCTCCGGCCAGGACGAGGACGGCGGAAAGCGCACCTTCGGGGCCGGACGCGGTCTCGCCCTGCTCCTGGTGATCACCGGCGCGGCCGGACTGCTGGCCTCCTGGGTCATCACGATCGACAAGTTCAAGCTGCTGGAGGACCCCTCCTTCACCCCCGGCTGCAGCCTCAACCCGGTCGTCGCGTGCGGCAACATCATGAAGAGCGAGCAGGCCTCGGCGTTCGGGTTCCCCAACCCGATGCTCGGCCTGGTCACGTACGGCATGGTCATCGCCATCGGGGTGGGCCTGCTCGCCGGGGCCCGCTACCGCAGCTGGTTCTGGCTCGGGCTGAACGCCGGGACCCTGTTCGGCGTCGGCTTCTGCACCTGGCTCCAGTACCAGTCGCTGTACAACATCAGCTCGCTCTGCCTCTGGTGCTGCCTGGCCTGGGTCGCCACGATCGTCATGTTCTGCTACGTGACCACGCACAACGTCAAGCACCGCATCCTCCCCGCGCCCGCGTGGCTGAGGAACGGGCTGACCGAGTTCCACTGGGTGCCGCCGGTGCTGTGGATCGGGATCATCGGCATGCTGATCCTGACGCGCTGGTGGGACTTCTGGACCAGCTGACCACTTACCAATTCTCGTAAGTGGTGCCCGGAGAGTCGCCGGACCAGCCCTGGCCACCTACCACTTCGGTAGGTGGCCAGGGCGCTGTCAGTGGGGTCGCATAGGCTTCATGACGTGGAGCCCGACCTCTTTACCGCAGCCGCGGAAGACCGCCAGGAGAAGGACCCGTCCAGCAGCCCCCTCGCTGTCCGGATGCGCCCGCGCGTCCTCGACGAGGTCGTCGGCCAGCAGCACCTGCTGAAGCCGGGCTCGCCGCTGCGCCGGCTCGTCGAGGGGAGCGGCGGTCCGGCCGGCGCCTCGTCGGTGATCCTGTGGGGCCCGCCCGGCACCGGGAAGACGACCCTTGCGTACGTGGTCAGCAAGGCCACCAACAAGCGCTTCGTCGAGCTCTCCGCGATCACCGCCGGGGTCAAGGAGGTCCGCGCCGTCATCGAGAGCGCGCGCCGCGCCACCGGCGGCTTCGGCAAGGAGACCGTCCTCTTCCTGGACGAGATCCACCGCTTCTCCAAGGCCCAGCAGGACTCGCTCCTCCCCGCCGTGGAGAACCGCTGGGTGACCCTGATCGCCGCCACCACGGAGAATCCGTACTTCTCGATCATCTCCCCGCTGCTCTCGCGCTCCCTGCTGCTCACCCTGGAGCCGCTGACCGACGACGACCTGCGCGATCTGCTGCGCCGGGCGCTGACCGACGAGCGCGGGCTCGGCGGAGCGGTCACGCTGCCCGAGGACGCGGAGGCGCATCTGCTGCGTATCGCGGGCGGTGACGCGCGCCGGGCGCTCACGGCCCTGGAGGCGGCGGCCGGTGCGGCGCTCGCCACGCACGCGGCGGAGATCACACTGGAGACGGTCGAGGCGACCGTCGACCGCGCCGCCGTGAAGTACGACCGCGACGGCGACCAGCACTACGACGTGGCCAGCGCGCTCATCAAGTCCATCCGCGGCTCCGACGTGGACGCGGCCCTGCACTATCTGGCCCGGATGATCGAGGCGGGGGAGGACCCCCGGTTCATCGCCCGGCGGCTGATGATCTCCGCCAGCGAGGACATCGGGCTCGCCGACCCCACCGCGCTGCCGACGGCGGTGGCGGCCGCCCAGGCCGTCGCGATGATCGGCTTCCCGGAGGCGGCGCTCACCCTCAGCCATGCCACGATCGCGCTCGCGCTCGCGCCCAAGTCCAACGCGGCGACGCTCGCGATCTCCGCCGCACAGGAGGATGTCCGCAAGGGGCTCGCGGGCCCCGTCCCGGCCCATCTGCGCGACGGTCATTACAAGGGCGCGGCCAAGCTCGGCCACGCCCAGGGCTATGTCTATCCGCACGACGTCCAGGGTGGTATCGCCGCCCAGCAGTACGCCCCCGACGCGGTCCGTGACCGGCAGTACTACACCCCCACCCGGCACGGCGCCGAGGCACGGTACGCGGATGTGGTCGAGCGGGTCCGCGAGCGTCTGGGACGTACGGGCGGTACGGCCCCGTCCTGACGTACCTGCGGCGCGGACCCGTCCGCCACGTATACCTGCGGCGCGGACCCGTTCCGGCCGGTCCGGGGAGCCGTCCTGTCCCGGCCCGTCCGGGAAGCCGTCCTGTCCTGGACCGCCCCGGGTATCAGGACGCGGCCGCCTCGAAGAGGGTGTGCATCGCCCGGCGCAGCTCGGTGACGTCCCGCACCGGGTCCGGAAACTCGAAGCGGGCGTCGAAGCACGACCCCTTGTCCTCCACGAAGCGCACCCGCAGCCCGAAGCGGTCCAGCGCCACGGGCACGGCGGTGGGCTGGTGGGAGGAGCAGGCCTGGGCGGTGCGCTCGCCGAGCAGCCCGCACAGGGTGCGCATCTGCTCGTCATGGGCGGAGTGCAGATGCTGGAGCAGCTCCGCCTCGTGCCCGGCCAGCGGATCGGGGGCGGCGTCCCGGAAGTCCTCCGCCTCGATGTCCTCGGCGCCCCAGAGGTCGTCCACGTACGCCTCTCCGAACTCCAGCCGCAGCATCATCCGGCCCGGTTCGGCGATTCCGGGTACGGAGGTGAGCCAGCCGGAGATCCAGGCGCGGCCCCGGATGCGGTGCGGTACGGAGACCGGGGCGACGTCCGTGATCTCCAGCACGGCCGTCAGCTCGTCGCCCTGGGCGTGGGTCGCGGCCCGGACGGCCGGGGAATCCGCGGGGAATTCGAGGAACACGTCGCCCTCGGGCCCCACGCTCCTGGTGTCCGGGATCAGGGGTTCGGCGCGGGCCAGATCGAGCCCCGGTACGACGAGCAGCGCGGAGCAGGTACTCTGTACGAGAGTTCGTGTGCGTTCGGCTGCTGACGGCATCCGAGTGTTTTCAAGCCCGCTGGGACGCGGCTGACCACGATCAGATCGGCCTTCCGTCGTAGCAGCACCTTCTTGTGTGCTGCCGCTGTCTGTGCTGTCCGTGACGTGAGTGGTGTTCCCAGGGCGAGACATGCGATCTCCTTGAGTAAGGTAAGCCTAACCTAACCTACAACGGAGGTCTGGAGAACGTGCCTAACCAGTCGCGTCCCAAGGTCAAGAAGTCGCGTGCCCTCGGCATCGCTCTGACGCCCAAGGCTGTCAAGTACTTCGAAGCGCGTCCGTACCCGCCGGGCGAGCACGGCCGTGGCCGCAAGCAGAACTCGGACTACAAGGTCCGTCTGCTGGAGAAGCAGCGCCTGCGTGCGCAGTACGACATCAGCGAGCGCCAGATGGCGCGCGCCTACGACCGCGCCAAGAAGGCCGAAGGCAAGACGGGCGAGGCGCTGGTCGTCGAGCTCGAGCGCCGCCTCGACGCCCTGGTCCTGCGTTCGGGCATCGCCCGCACCATCTACCAGGCCCGTCAGATGGTCGTCCACGGCCACATCGAGGTCAACGGCGGCAAGGTCGACAAGCCGTCCTTCCGCGTGCGCCCCGACGACATCGTCCAGGTCCGCGAGCGCAGCCGCTCCAAGGTCCCCTTCCAGGTGGCCCGCGAGGGTGGTTACGACACCGACGGTGAGACCCCGCGCTACCTCCAGGTGAACCTGAAGGCCCTGGCCTTCCGCCTGGACCGGGACCCGAACCGCAAGGAGATCCCGGTGATCTGCGACGAGCAGCTCGTCGTCGAGTACTACGCCCGCTGATCCAGGCGTAGCCGCTCTCACCAGCGCTCCGGCCCGCCCCTCCCTGTCATCCGGGAGGCGGCGGGCCTCCGCGTTTTCCCGGCGGCCGGTCCACTCCCGGGCGTGTCGCGGTGCTCCCGGGGCCCGCCCCCGCTCAGCGCCCGCTCGACGGCGGCGGCCCGCTCCAGCCGCCTCCCGGCCCGCAGCCCCGCCTCGTACGCGGAATCCCCCAGCTCCCGCCGCACCTGCTCCGCGCACTCCGCCCGGGGCCGCCCGAAGTACGCCGAGCCGAACAGCGGCAGCCCCACCGAGGGCCAGATCCGCTCCGCCGCCCCCTGAAGCACCGCGGCCTCCCCGGCATCGCCCTCCACCGCCGTCACCAGCGCCAGCAGCTCCAGCGAGAGCGCGGTGGCCAGCAGGTCGTCGAAGGTCCGGCCGATCGACAGGCACTCCCCGAGCATCCGCCGCGCCCGCTCCGGCCGCCCCCGGCGCAGCGCCGCGTACGCCAGCACATAGAGCGCGTACGCCAGCGCCCACCGTTCCCCGTGGTCCTCGCAGACCTCCCGGACCTCCTCGCAGATGTCCGCAGCCGCGTCCAGATCGCCCAGGAACGCCACCGCCATGGCCAGCTCGACCTGCGCCATCAGCACATTGCTGTTCAGCTCGCCGATCTCCCGGTAGCGGCCGAGCGCGTCCCGCAGCAGCTCCTCGGCGCGCGCCGGGTCGTCCGTGACGATCGCCAGACAGCCCGTACGGTGCACCGCGTACGCCACCGCCGTGGCGTCCCCGGCCCGCTCGGCCTCCTCCCGGCACTCCTGGAGCGCCGAGACCGCACCGACCGCGTCACCCTGGAGCACCGCCACATAACCGAGCACCCACAGCACCTTGAGCCGCGAGGCGTCGTACGGGGTCGGCTCCTCCAGTACGTGCTCCAGCCAGTACCGGCCCTCCGACAGCCGCCCGCACCCGGCCCAGTAGAACCAGAGCGAGCCCGCCAGATGCTGGGCGAGGTGGACCTCCTCGGGGCTCTCCATCGAACACTCCATCGCCCGGCGGAGGTTGGGCAGCTCGCCGTCGATCCGGGCCGCCACCTCCGCCTGACGCGGCGAGAACCAGTCCAGCTCGCACCAGGTCGCGAGCCCCAGGAACCAGTCCCGGTGCCTGCGCCGCAGCCGCCGGGTGTCCCCGGTCGCGGCCAGCCACTCGGCGCCGTACTCACGGACCGACTCCAGCAGCCGGTAGCGGGTCCCGGCCGCACCGTCCTCGCGCTCCACCACCGACTGGGCCAGCAGCTCGTCCAGCACATCGAGCACCGATGCGGCCGGCAGCCCATCGCCACCGCAGACGTACTCCGCCGCCTCCAGGTCGAACTGCCCGGCGAAGACCGAGAGCCGCGCCCACAGCAGCCGCTGCGCGGGCGTGCACAGCTCATGGCTCCAGCCGATGGCCGTACGCAGCGCCCGGTGGCGGGGCGGAGCGCCCCGGCTGCCGCCGGTCAGCAGCCGGAACCGGTCGTCCAGGCGCAGCAGCACCTGGTCGACGGAGAGGGCCCGCAGCCGCCCCGCCGCCAGTTCGAGCGCCAGCGGAACCCCGTCGAGGCGGCGGCAGAGCTCCAGGGCCGCCGCCCGCTCCCCGGCCGTCGGCTCCCCGCCCGGCCGCACCGAGCGGGCCCGCCGCCAGAAGAGCTCCACCGCGTCCTCGTCGGACATCGGTGCGAGGGTGAACGTCACTTCACCCTCCACCAGGAGCGGGCGGCGCCCGGCCGCGAGCACCTGGAGCCCGGGCGCCCGGCGCAGCAACTCCCGTACGAGGTCTGCGCAGCCGTCCACGAGGTGTTCGAAGCCGTCCAGCACCAGCAGCGTCCGCCGCTCCCGCAGGTGCTGGACCAAGGCCGCGCGCGGCGGTCTGCCGGTGTGATCGGTTAGCCCCAGCGCCTCGGCCACGGCGTGTTCCAGCAGGGCGGGGTCGTGGACGGGGGAGAGCTCGGCGAGCCAGACCCCGTCGCAGTACCGTTTCTCCACCAGCGCGGCGACCCGGCCGGCGCACCGGCTCTTGCCCACCCCCGCCGCCCCGACGACGGTGACGAGTCTCGACTCCGCCAACAGCCCGTCCACCGCGGCGAGTTCGTCCGCGCGGCCCACGAACCGGTCGAGCTCCGCCGGGACGTTGCCGACCGGTGCGGAGGGGCGGGGCTCCGGGGCGTCCGGGTGGGTGGCGGGGTGCCGCAGGCGTCGCATGAGACACGCAGAGTACTGGCACGGCAGCTCTCCGTACAATTTCCCGCGATGGCCCGCGCCCTGCCCGCAGGGAATGCGGTAGGGGAGGAGATGCCCGGCGCGATAGGCTCGTGGGACGACGATCGGGCGCGCGGGCGGAAGGCCGGCTGCACCGACGGAGCCGGGCCCCCGAGGGGGCCGAGCGACAGACAGAGAAGCGACGAGCAGAGAGCGGTGCACAGTGTCCGGTGGAGAGGTGGCCGGGATCCTCGTGGCCGTCTTCTGGGCGATCCTGGTCTCGTTCCTCGCCGTGGTGCTGGTGAGGCTGGCCCAGACGCTCAGGGCGACCACCAAGCTCGTGGCGGACGTGACCGAACAGGCCGTTCCGCTGCTGGCCGACGCCTCGGCCACCGTGCGCTCCGCGCAGACCCAGCTGGACAAGGTCGACGCCATCGCGAGCGACGTCCAGGAGGTCACCTCCAACGCCTCCGCGCTCTCCACCACGGTCGCCTCCACCTTCGGCGGACCGCTCGTCAAGGTCGCCGCGTTCGGCTACGGCGTCCGGCAGGCCCTCGGCCGCCGCACCGCCCCCGAGCCCGAACCGGAACCGGCGCGGGGCCGCTTCTCCGCCCGCCGTACGGTGATCGTCGGCCGGACCGTACCTTCGGCGCGCGGGCACAAGCGCGAACGCCGAAACGCCCGCGGACAGAAGGACTGATCCAGCGATGTTCCGCCGCACCTTCTGGTTCACCGCCGGCGCAGCCGCCGGTGTCTGGGCCACCACCAAGGTCAACCGCAAGCTCAAGCAGCTGACGCCCGAGAGCCTCGCGGCGCAGGCCGCGGACAAGGCGATCGAGACCGGCCACAAGCTCAAGGACTTCGCACTCGACGTCCGCGAGGGAATGGTCCGGCGCGAAGCCGAACTGGGCGGCGCCCTGGGCCTGGAGGCACCGGTCGACCCCGACCTCCCCGTACAGCGGCACTACGCCGTCGAGGCGGCCGAGCCCGCCGCCCGCCCGAACACGTACCGCACGCTCCCCTACAGGACGAACAACCGGAATGAGGACCACTAATGGAGTCGGCTGAAATCCGCCGCCGCTGGCTGAGCTTCTTCGAGGAGCGCGGTCACACCGTCGTGCCTTCGGCGTCGCTCATCGCGGACGACCCGACTCTGCTGCTGGTCCCCGCGGGCATGGTCCCCTTCAAGCCGTACTTCCTCGGCGAGGTCAAGCCGCCCGCCCCGCGCGTCACCAGCGTGCAGAAGTGCGTCCGTACGCCGGACATCGAAGAGGTCGGCAAGACCACCCGCCACGGCACCTTCTTCCAGATGTGCGGGAACTTCTCCTTCGGCGACTACTTCAAGGAAGGCGCCATCCAGCTCGCCTGGGAGGCCCTGACCAACTCCGTCGAGGACGGCGGCTTCGGTCTCGACCCCGAGAAGCTCTGGATCACCGTCTACCTCGACGACGACGAGGCCGAGCAGATCTGGCGCGACAAGATCGGCGTCCCCGCCGAGCGCATCCAGCGCCTGGGCAAGAAGGACAACTTCTGGTCCATGGGCGTCCCCGGCCCCTGCGGCCCCTGCTCCGAGATCAACTACGACCGCGGCCCCGAGTTCGGCGTCGAGGGCGGCCCCGCCGTCAACGACGAGCGGTACGTGGAGATCTGGAACCTGGTCTTCATGCAGTACGAGCGCGGCGCGGGCGACGGCAAGGAGGACTTCCCGATCCTGGGGGACCTGCCGTCGAAGAACATCGACACCGGTCTCGGCCTGGAACGCCTCGCGATGATCCTCCAGGGCGTACAGAACATGTACGAGACCGACACCCTGCGCGTCGTCATGGACAAGGCCACCGAGCTGACCGGCGTCCGGTACGGCGCCGAGAACGGCACGGACGTCTCGCTCCGCGTCGTCGCCGACCACATCCGTACGTCGGTGATGCTCATCGGCGACGGCGTCACCCCCGGCAACGAGGGCCGCGGCTATGTGCTGCGCCGCATCATGCGCCGCGCCATCCGCAACATGCGCCTCATGGGTGCCACCGGCTCGGTCGTCAAGGACCTGGTCGACGTCGTGATCGACACGATGGGGCTCCAGTACCCCGAGCTGATCACCGACCGCAAACGCATCGAGACGGTCGCGCTCGCCGAGGAGGCCGCCTTCCTCAAGGCCCTCAAGGGCGGCACCAACATCCTGGAGACCGCCGTCACCGAGACCAAGGCCGCCGGCGGCCAGGTGCTCCCCGGTGACAAGGCGTTCCTGCTCCACGACACCTGGGGCTTCCCGATCGACCTGACCCTGGAGATGGCCGCCGAACAGGGGCTCTCCGTGGACGAGGACGGCTTCCGCCGCCTCATGCAGGAGCAGCGCGACAAGGCCAAGGCCGACGCCCGCGCCAAGAAGACCGGTCACGCCGACCTCTCCGCCTACCGCGAGGTCGCCGACACCTCCGGCGCCACCGAGTTCACCGGCTACACCTCCACCGCCGGTGAGTCCACCATCGTCGGCCTGCTGGTCGACGGGGTGCCCTCGCCCGCCGCCACCGAGGGCGACGAGGTCGAGGTCGTCCTCGACCGCACCCCCTTCTACGCCGAGGGCGGCGGCCAGCTCGCCGACACCGGCCGCATCCGGCTGGACACCGGTGCCGTGATCGAGATCCGCGACGTCCAGAAGCCGGTCCCCGGCGTCCACGTCCACAAGGGCGTCGTCCAGGTCGGCGAGGTGACGGTGGGGGCCCCCGTCTTCGCCTCCATCGACGCCACCCGCCGCCGGGCCATCGCCCGCGCCCACAGCGCCACCCACCTCACCCACCAGGCGCTGCGCGACGCGCTCGGCCCGACGGCCGCCCAGGCCGGTTCGGAGAACTCCCCGGGCCGCTTCCGCTTCGACTTCGGTTCGCCCGCCGCCGTTCCCGGCACGGTCCTCACCGATGTCGAGCAGCGGATCAACGAGGTCCTCTCGCGCGAACTGGACGTCCAGGCCGAGGTCATGTCGATCGACGAGGCCAAGAAGCAGGGCGCCATCGCCGAGTTCGGCGAGAAGTACGGCGAGCGGGTCCGGGTCGTCACCATCGGCGACTTCTCCAAGGAGCTGTGCGGCGGCACCCACGTCCACAACACCGCCCAGCTCGGCCTGGTCAAGCTGCTCGGTGAGTCCTCCATCGGCTCCGGCGTGCGCCGGATCGAGGCCCTCGTCGGCGTGGACGCGTACAACTTCCTGGCCCGGGAGCACACGGTCGTCGCCCAGCTCCAGGAGCTGGTCAAGGGCCGTCCCGAGGAGCTCCCGGAGAAGATCGCGGGCATGCTCGGCAAGCTGAAGGACGCCGAGAAGGAGATCGAGAAGTTCCGCGCGGAGAAGGTGCTGGCCGCTGCCGCCGGGCTCGTCGAATCCGCCAAGGACATCCGGGGCACCGCCCTGGTCACCGGCCAGGTCCCCGACGGCACCTCCGCCGACGACCTGCGCAAGCTGGTCCTGGACGTGCGCGGACGCATCCAGGGCGGCCGCCCGGCCGTCGTGGCCCTGTTCACCACGGCCAACGGCCGCCCGCTCACCGTCATCGCCACCAACGAGGCCGCCCGCGAGCGCGGTCTCAAGGCCGGTGACCTCGTCCGTACGGCCGCCAAGACGCTCGGCGGCGGTGGCGGCGGCAAGCCGGACGTCGCCCAGGGCGGCGGCACCAACCCGGCCGCCATCGGCGACGCCGTCGCCGCTGTCGAACGCCTCGTCACCGAGACGGCGTGACGGGCGGGATGACGCGGATGCGCCGCGGACGACGGCTCGCCGTCGACGTCGGGGACGCCCGGATCGGGGTTGCCTCGTGCGACCCCGACGGGATCCTGGCCACGCCGGTGGAGACCGTGCCGGGACGCGATGTCCCGGCCGCCCACCGGCGGCTCCGCCAGATCGTCGAGGAGTACGAGCCGATCGAGGTCATCCTCGGTCTGCCGCGCTCCCTCGGCGGCGGCGAGGGCCCCGCGGCCGCCAAGGTCCGCGCCTTCGCCCAGACGTTCGCCCGCTCGGTCGCACCCGTTCCGGTGCGGCTGGTGGACGAGAGGATGACCACAGTGACGGCCGCTCAGGGGATGCGCGCCTCGGGCGTGAAGTCCAAGAAGGGCCGTTCTGTCATCGACCAGGCTGCCGCTGTGGTGATCCTTCAGAACGCTCTGGAGTCCGAACGGGCGTCAGGCAATCCGCCGGGCGAGGGCGTCGAAGTGGTT
This sequence comes from Streptomyces sp. NPDC059452, assembly GCF_042750035.1. Lineage (NCBI taxonomy): Bacteria > Bacillati > Actinomycetota > Actinomycetes > Kitasatosporales > Streptomycetaceae > Streptomyces > Streptomyces sp. NPDC059452. The sequence goes on along the minus strand of NZ_JBHYVE010000013.1, from coordinate 133,813 downwards.
GTCTGATCGCGATACGGTAACGTTCCGCGCGATGCGGCGGTGATTCGAACAAACACCGCACAGCGAAGCGAAGAGACGGAACCTCGTCTCGCGGCTCTAGGGGATCGATGACTGAGTATGGCCGGGGCCCCGGCTCCGAACCGTGGCATCCCGAGGACCCCTTGTACGGGGACCAGGGATGGGGAGGCCCGCAGGCTGCCCACGGCCAGGGTCAGTACGGCGACCAGCAGCAGTCCTATCCGCAGGACCCGTACGCCCAGCAGCACCAGAACCACCCGCAGCACCAGAACCACCCGCAGCACCAGGGCCACCAGCAGTACCCGCAGCAGCAGCCGTACGACCAGCAGCCGCAGCACCAGTACGACCAGAACCAGCAGCAGCACCAGAACCATCAGTACGACCAGCAGCACCAGCAGCCGCAGCAGCATCAGCAGTACGGCTCGCCGCAGCAGGATCCGTACGGTCAGCAGCCCTCCGCCCAGCCGCAGTACGACGGCGGCTGGGACTCCGGTCAGCAGGCCGCCGTACCGTACGGGGCCGAGCCCCAGGACCCGTACGCCCAGCAGGCGCCCGGCTACGGCGAATCGCACGACTACTACGGCACCCCCGAGGCCTACCCCCCGCCGCAGCCTCCCGGCCGCCGCGAGGCCGCGCCCGAGCAGCAGCAGGAGAAGCCGGCGGAGGACTGGGACCCGGACGAGCCGCAGGAAGAGACGCATCCTTTCTTCACCGGCGCCGACGAGCCCGTCGGCCGTGATTCCCGCGAGCCCCGCGACGACGACGATGACCCGGACGACGACGCCTCGCGCTCCTCGCGCCGGGACCGCGGCGGCAGCGAGCGCCGGGGCGGCAAGGGCAAGAAGAAGAGCCGCAACGGCTGTGCCTGCCTGGTGGTCTCCCTCGTCCTGGTCGGCGGCCTCGGGGGAGTGTCGTACGTCGGCTACAACTTCTGGAAGGACAAGTTCGGCGCCCCGGCCGACTACGCGGGAGCGGGCACCGACGAGCAGGTCGAGGTCGAGATCCCCGAAGGCTCGTTCGGTTCCGAAATCGCGAACATCCTGCAGAAGAAGGGCGTCGTCAAGTCTTCCGGGGCCTTCATCGCGGCGCAGAACGACAACCCCAAGGGCAAGTCGATCCAGGCGGGCGTCTACCTCCTGAACACGCAGATGTCGGCGGCCAGCGCGGTTGAGCTGATGCTCGACTCGAAGAGCCAGAACCTCCTGGTGATCCCCGAGGGCACCCGTAACGCCGCGGTCTACGAGAAGATCGACCTCCGGCTGGAGCTCAAGAAGGGCACCACGGCGAAGATCGCCAAGACCAAGGCGGAGTCGCTGGGCCTGCCCGACTGGGTGGACGACAACCCGGATGTGAAGGACCCGCTGGAGGGCTTCCTGTATCCGGCGGCCTACCCGGTCGCCAAGGGGTCGAAGCCCGAGGACGCGCTGAAGCGGATGGTCACACGGGCCAACAAGGAGTACGACAAGCTCGACCTGGAAGGCGCCGCGAAGAAGTACAAGCTGGACGGCCCGTGGCAGGTGATCACGGTGGCCAGCCTGGTGCAGGTGGAGGGCAAGACCCACGACGACTTCCGGAAGATGACCGAGGTCGTCTACAACCGCCTCAAGCCCACCAATACCGAGACGAACCAGCTGCTTCAGTTCGACTCGGCGTTCAACTACCTCAAGAAGCAGAGCAACATCAAGATCAGCGAGTCCGAGATCCTCAACAACAAGGACCCGTACAACACGTACACGCAGAAGGGCCTCACCCCGGGGCCCATCAGCAACCCCGGTGCCGATGCCCTCGGCGCGGCCCTGAACCCCACGGCGGACGGCTGGCTGTACTTCGTCGCGACCGACGGTCAGCACAAGACCGAGTTCGCCAAGACGTACGACGAGCACCTCAAGCTCAAGAGGAAGTTCGATGCCCTCGGCTGAGAAACACCGGGCCGCCGTCCTCGGTTCGCCCATCGCCCACTCGCTCTCCCCGGTGCTGCACCGCGCCGCCTACGCCGAGCTCGGCCTCGACGGCTGGTCCTACGACCGGTTCGAGGTCGACGAGGCGGCGCTGCCCGGGTTCATCGAAGGGCTGGACTCCTCCTGGGCAGGGCTCTCCCTGACCATGCCGCTCAAGCGGGCCGTCATTCCGCTGCTGGACGGGATCAGCCCGACGGCCGCCTCGGTGGAGGCCGTCAACACCGTCGTGTTCACCGAGGACGGGCGACGCGTCGGCGACAACACGGACATCCCCGGCATGATCGCCGCCCTGCGGGAGCGCGGGGTCGAGAAGGTGGAGTCCGCCGCGATCCTCGGCGCCGGAGCCACCGCCTCCTCCGCCCTCGCCGCGCTCGCGGTGATCTGCGCAGGACCGGTCACCGCCTACGTACGCAGCCGGGAGCGCGGCGACGAGATGCGCGGCTGGGGGCAGCGCCTCGGCGTGGACGTCCGGGTGGCGGACTGGGCCGACGGGGCGCGGGCGCTCGGCGCGCCGCTCGTCATCGCCACGACCCCGGCGGGCACGACCGACGCGGTGGCCACCGACGTACCGGAGCGCCCCGGCATCCTCTTCGACGTGCTGTACGAGCCCTGGCCGACCCCGCTGGCCTCGGCCTGGTCGGCGCGCGGCGGCGCGGTCGTCGGCGGGCTCGACCTCCTCGTCCACCAGGCGCTGCTCCAGGTCGAGCGGATGACCGGCCGGGTTCCGGCCCCCCTCGGCGCCATGCGGCGGGCCGGGGAAGCGGCGCTCGCGGCCCGCTGACCCGTCCCGCCGGACGGCACGGGCGTCCGTCTGCTGGACCGGCGGCCGGACAGCGCCCCCGGTCGTGGGAGGATCAAAGGCGGCGGGCCGGGGCCGCGCACCCGGTCGCGCCGTTGGATTTTCAGGCGCGAGCATGAGGGAGCACCGTTGAGCAGGTTGCGCTGGCTGACCGCGGGAGAGTCGCACGGCCCCGCACTGGTGGCGACGCTGGAGGGTCTTCCCGCCGGTGTCCCGGTCACCACGGAGATGGTGGCGGAGGCGCTCGCCCGGCGACGGCTCGGTTACGGCCGCGGTGCGCGGATGAAGTTCGAGCAGGACGAGGTGACCTTCCTCGGCGGCGTCCGCCACGGCCTCACCATGGGCTCCCCGGTCGCCGTCATGGTCGGCAACACCGAGTGGCCCAAGTGGGAGCAGGTCATGTCGGCCGACCCGGTCGACCCCGAGGTGCTGGCCCAGTCGGCCCGCAACGCCCCGCTGACCCGGCCCCGCCCCGGCCACGCCGACCTCGCCGGGATGCAGAAGTACGGCTTTGACGAGGCCCGGCCGGTCCTGGAGCGGGCCAGCGCCCGGGAGACCGCCGCGCGCGTCGCCCTCGGGGCCGTCGCCCGCTCCTACCTCAAGGAGACCGCGGGCATCGAGATCGTCAGCCATGTCGTCGAGCTGGCCGCCGCGAAGGCGCCGTACGGGGTCCTCCCGGTCCCCGCCGATGTCGACAAGCTGGACGCCGACCCGGTCCGCTGCCTGGACGCCGACGCCTCCAAGGCGATGGTGGCCGAGATCGACCAGGCCCACAAGGACGGCGACACCCTGGGCGGGGTCGTCGAGGTGCTTGCGTACGGCGTGCCCGTCGGGCTCGGCTCGCACGTCCACTGGGACCGCCGCTTGGACGCCCGGCTCGCCGCCGCGCTCATGGGCATCCAGGCCATCAAGGGCGTCGAGGTCGGCGACGGCTTCGAGCTGGCCCGGGTCCCCGGCTCCAAGGCGCACGACGAGATCGTCGCCACCGACGAGGGCATCAGGCGCGCCTCCGGCCGCTCCGGCGGCACCGAGGGTGGGCTCACCACCGGCGAGCTGCTGCGGGTCCGCGCCGCGATGAAGCCCATCGCGACCGTGCCGCGCGCCCTGGCCACCGTGGACGTCGTCACCGGCGAGGCCGCCAAGGCCCACCACCAGCGCTCCGACGTCTGCGCCGTCCCGGCCGCGGGCATCGTCGCGGAGGCGATGGTCGCCCTGGTCCTGGCCGACGCCGTGGCGGAGAAGTTCGGCGGCGACAGCGTGGCCGAGACCCACCGCAACGTCCGGTCGTACCTCGACCACCTCCAGATCCGATGAGCGGCCCCCTGGTCGTCCTCGTCGGCCCGATGGGCGTCGGCAAGTCCACCGTCGGCGAACTCCTCGCGGCCCGGCTGGGCACCACCTACCGGGACACCGACGCGGACGTCGTCGCCGGGGCGGGCAAGCCGATCGCGGAGATCTTCTACGACGAGGGCGAGGACCACTTCCGGGCCCTGGAGCGCCGGGCCGTGGAAGCGGCCGTCGCCGGGCACACGGGCGTCCTCTCCCTCGGCGGCGGGGCCGTCCTGGACGGGGCGACCAGGGAACTGCTGGCAGGCCGCCCGGTCGTCTACCTCTCCATGGATGTGGACGAGGCCGTCCGCCGCGTCGGTCTTGGCGCCGCCCGCCCGCTGCTCGCGGTCAACCCGCGCCGGCAGTGGCGCGAGCTGATGGAGGCCCGGCGCCACCTCTACGAAGAGGTCGCCACCGCGGTCGTCGCCACCGACGAACGCACCCCCGAAGAGGTCGCCCAGGCGATCATCGACGCACTGGAACTGCCGGAGGGCGCAGCGGCCCCCGGCGTGGAGAACACCGGTATGACGCAGCAGGGCCCCACCCGTATCCAGGTCGCAGGCTCGGCGGGCTCCGCCCCGTACGAGGTCCTCGTCGGCCACCAGCTCCTCGGCGAGCTGCCCCAGCTCATCGGTGACCGCGCCAAGCGGGTCGCCGTCCTGCACCCCGAGGCGCTCGACGAGACCGGTGAGGCGGTCCGCCAGGATCTCGCCGACCAGGGGTACGAGGCCATCGCGATCCAGCTGCCGAACGCGGAGGAGGCCAAGACCGTCGAGGTCGCCGCCTACTGCTGGAAGGCGCTCGGCCAGACCGGCTTCACCCGCACCGACGTCATCGTCGGCATCGGCGGCGGCGCCACCACGGACGTCGCCGGGTTCGTCGCGGCCAGCTGGCTGCGCGGGGTGCGCTGGATCGCGATCCCGACCACCGTGCTCGGCATGGTCGACGCGGCCGTCGGCGGCAAGACCGGCATCAACACCGCCGAGGGCAAGAACCTGGTGGGCGCCTTCCATCCGCCCGCCGGGGTCCTCTGCGACCTCGCCGCGCTGGACTCGCTGCCGGTCCACGACTACGTCTCCGGCATGGCCGAGATCATCAAGGCCGGGTTCATCGCCGACCCGGTCATCCTCGACCTGATCGAGGCCGACCCCGAGGCCGCCCGTACGCCCGCCGGGCCGCACACCGCCGAGCTGATCGAGCGGTCGATCCGGGTCAAGGCCGAGGTCGTCTCCAGCGACCTCAAGGAGTCCGGGCTCCGCGAGATCCTCAACTACGGCCACACCCTGGGCCACGCCATCGAGAAGAACGAGCGCTACAAGTGGCGCCACGGGGCGGCCGTCTCCATCGGCATGGTCTTCGCCGCCGAGCTGGGCCGGCTCGCCGGACGCCTCGACGACGCCACCGCCGACCGGCACCGGACCATCCTGGAGTCGGTGGGCCTGCCGCTCACCTACCGGGGCGACCAGTGGCCCAAGCTCCTGGAGAACATGAAGGTCGACAAGAAGTCCCGCGGCGACCTCCTGCGCTTCATCGTCCTGGACGCCCTCGGCAAGCCCACCGTCCTGGAGGGCCCCGACCCGGCCGTACTGCTCGCCGCCTACGGGGAGGTCTCCGCGTGACCCGTAGGGTCCTCGTCCTCAACGGCCCCAACCTCGGCCGCCTCGGCTCCCGCGAACCCGATGTCTACGGAGCCACCTCCTACGCCGGACTCGTCGAGACGTGCACCGCGCTCGGCAAGGAGCTCGGCTTCGACGTCGACGTACGCGAGACCAACGATGAGGGCGAGCTGATCCGCTGGCTTCACGAGGCGGCGGACGGCTCGATTCCGGTCGTCCTCAACCCCGGCGCGTTCACGCACTACTCGTACGGGATGCGGGACGCGGCCGCCCAGCGCACCGCCCCGCTGATCGAGGTGCACATCTCCAACCCGTACGCCCGCGAGGAGTTCCGGCACACCTCGGTGGTCGCCCCGGTGGCCACCGGCACGATCGCCGGGTTCGGCATCGGCTCCTACCGGCTCGCCCTGCGCGCCCTGGCCGACGAACTGACGGACTGACAGCCCCCGGGGCCTGCGGGCACTCCCTGCCCTCCCGGGCCGTTCACCCTGAGACGGCCCGGGAAGGTACGGTAGCCGTCCCATCAGCGTCAGTTGCAGTTACGAGACGGAGTGGCACCGGATGCAGCACGCAGTGGGGGCCCCGCTGCCGCCGCCCCAGGGACCCGGGAACGGGCCCGCGGGCTGGTCGCACCAGGCCCAGCACCCCGGCCACCCCGGACCGCCGGGCCCGCCCCCGATACCCCCGGCCCCCGGCCAGGCACCCCCAAACCCCGGCCGGGGTCAGACCCCGCAACCGCCTCCGGCCCCCGGCCACGCCCCGCAGGCTCCACCACACGGCCAGACCCCGCAGCCTCCTCCGGCCCCGGGACAGGCTCCGCAACCTCCGGCGCCCGGCCAGGCCCCGCCACCCCCTGCCCCCGCCCAGGCCCCGCAGTACGGCTGGAGCGGCACCGGGCCCACGCCGCCGCCCTCCGGCGGTCAGGTCACCGGACACGTCCAGCTGCCCCCGGGCGGCCCCGTCCCGCTGCCCGCCCCGCCCGCCGAGCCCGGCACCGGCGGCGCCACGCTCGCCGTGCTGCTGATCGGCCCGGCCGGGGCGGGCAAGACCACCGTGGCCCGGCTCTGGGCGGCCCGCCGCCGGGTGCCCACGGCCCACGTCTCGCTGGACGATGTGCGCGAATGGGTCTGCTCCGGCTTCGCCGACCCGCAGGCGGGCTGGAACGACCACTCCGAGGCCCAGTACCGGCTGGCCCGCCGCACCTGCGGCTTCGCCGCCCGTAACTTCCTCGCCAACGGCATCTCCTGCATCCTCGACGACGCCGTCTTCCCCGATCGCCCGGTCGTCGGCCTCGGCGGCTGGAAGCGCCATGTGGGCCCCGGGCTGCTGCCCGTCGTCCTGCTGCCGGGACTGGAGATCGTCCTGGAGCGCAACGCCGCCCGCAGCGGCAACCGCAGGCTCTCCGACGAGGAGGTCGCCCGTATCCACGGCCGGATGGCCGGCTGGTACGGCTCCGGGCTGCCGATCATCGACAACTCCACGTACGACGTCGAGACCACCGCCCGGGTCCTGGACGACGTGCTCGCCCGCTCCATCGCCTCCCCGCCCGCCTGGTAGCGACCGAACGTGGGGTCCTCCGGCGTCGGGGGACCGTCACTGGCCCCCGTAAGAACCCGGCCCCGGCCCCGGTCGGATGCGCTGGCCGGGCGGGGCGGCGCCCACGCTCGTACGCTCGGAGCATGTCTGAGGTGCACGCCGTCCGACGCGGGCTGCTCCGCGACCGGTGCGCCGCCGCGGGGTCCGCGGCCGCGCTGGTCTCCCGCCCCGCCAACGTCCGCTATCTCGCGGGCGGAGCGCCCCCCGGCGCCGTGCTGCTGCTCGGCCCCGGCGAGGACGTTCTGCTCTGCCCCCGCGCCCCGACCGGCGAGGGCGGCCACGGGCGGCCCGACGAGGCGCTCCGGGTCGATGTCCTGCCCGTACCGGACGGGGACCCGGTCGTGGCCGCCGCGGGGCTCGCCGCCTCCTCGGGCGCCGATTCGCTCGCCGTGGAGGAGCACGACCTGACCGTGGCCCGGCACCGGGCCATGGCGAAGGCCGCCCCCCGCCTGCTCCTGGCCGACCTGGGGTTCACCGTGGAGCAGCAGCGGATCGTCAAGGACGAGGAGGAGATCGGCTGTCTGCGGATCGCCGCCGAGATCACCGACCAGGCCCTCGGCGAACTCCTCGAATCGATCCTGGTCGGCCGCACCGAGCGCCATCTCGCGCTGGAGCTGGAGCGCCGCCTGGTCGACCACGGGGCGGACGGCCCCGCCTTCGAGACCTCCGTCGCCACCGGCCCCAACGCGGGCCAGGGACGCCACCGGCCCTCCGACCGCCGGGTGGAGGAGGGGGATTTCCTCTCCGTCCGCCTGGGCGCGAGCTACCACGGCTACCGCTGCGAGATCGGCCGGACCTTCGTCATCGGCACCGCCCCCGCCGAATGGCAGATCGAGCTCTACGACCTCGTTTTCGCCGCTCAGCGCGCCGGGCGGGAGGCTCTGGCGCCGGGCGCCGCCTACCGGGACGTGGACCGCGCCGCCCGGCATCTGCTGGAGTCCGCCGGGCACGGAGAGGGACTCCAGGCGAGGACCGGGCACGGTGTGGGGCTCGAAATCGAGGAGGACCCGCAACTGGCACCTACAGCCATGGGTAAACTGGACGCTTGTGTGCCGGTCACCGTCGAACCGGGGGTCCACCTCCCGGGCCGGGGCGGTGTCCGGATCGATGACACGCTCGTCGTGCGCCCCGAGGCGGACGGCGGACCCGAGCTACTCACCATGACGACCAAGGAGCTGCTCGCGCTCTAGCGCGCGTTCCCGGTCGTTCCACCAGCTTCAGTCCAGGAGATTCCGCAACCGTGGCTTCCACGAACGACCTCAAGAACGGCCTGGTGCTCAAGCTCGACGGAGGCCAGCTCTGGTCCGTCGTCGAGTTCCAGCACGTCAAGCCCGGCAAGGGCCCCGCCTTCGTGCGCACCAAGCTCAAGAACGTGCTCTCCGGCAAGGTCGTCGACAAGACGTTCAACGCCGGTGTGAAGGTCGAGACGGCCACCATTGACCGCCGCGACATGCAGTTCTCGTACATGGACGGCGAGTACTTCGTCTTCATGGACATGGACACGTACGACCAGCTCATGGTCGACCGCAAGGCCGTCGGCGACGCCGCCAACTTCCTGATCGAGGGCTTCACCGCCTCGGTCGCCCAGCACGAGGGCGAGGTGCTCTACGTCGAGCTGCCCGCCGCGGTCGAGCTGACCATCCAGCACACCGACCCGGGCGTCCAGGGCGACCGCTCCACCGGTGGCACCAAGCCCGCCACCCTGGAGACCGGTTACGAGATCGGCGTGCCGCTCTTCATCACCACCGGCGAAAAGATCAAGGTCGACACCCGCTCGGGCGACTACCTCGGCCGGGTGAACAGCTAACCGTGGCCGCCCGGAACAAGGCCCGCAAGCGCGCCTTCCAGATCCTCTTCGAGGCCGACCAGCGCGGCGAGTCCGTGCAGAGCGTCCTCGCGGACTGGGTCCGGCACTCGCGGACCGACGACCGTCAGCCGCCGGTCGGCGAATTCACGATGGAGCTCGTCGAGGGGTACGCGCAGTACGCGGACCGGATCGACGACCTCATCGTCACCTACGCCGTGGACTGGGAGATCGACCGCATGCCGGTCGTCGACCGCAGCATCATCCGGCTCGGCGCCTACGAGCTGATCTGGATGGACGAGACCCCGGACGCCGTGGTGATCGACGAGGCGGTCCAGCTCGCCAAGGAGTTCTCCACCGACGACTCACCGTCGTTCGTGAACGGCATGCTGGCCCGTTTCAAGGACCTCAAGCCGAACCTCCGCCGGGAGCAGTGACCCCCGGCGTGGAGGCCCCTGGGGGCCGCCGCTCGGCCACGCACGCCACGAAGGGCCCACGGTCAGCCGACCGTGGGCCCTTCGGCGTACGTACGGACGGAGGCACGCACACAACGAAACGCCGGGCCGGCGGGAACCCGAAGGCTCCCGCCGGCCCGGCGGCACGTTTCTGCTGCGGGACTGCCCGCAGGCGACTCAGCTCTCGTCGTGGGAGACCGCGCGGCGCGCGTCCGCGTCCAGGACGCCCCAGCTGATCAGCTGCTCCGTCAGCACGGACGGCGACTGGTCGTAGATCACGGCGAGCGTGCGCAGGTCGTCCTGGCGGATCGAGAGCACCTTGCCGTTGTAGTCACCGCGCTGGCTCTGGATGGTCGCCGCGTAGCGCTGCAGCGGACCGGCCTTCTCCGGCGGGACGTGGGCGAGGCGCTCCAGGTCCAGGACGAGCTTCGGCGGCGGCTCGGCGGCCCCGCCCGGCGTCGTACCGGGCAGCAGCTCCTGCACCGGGACCCCGTAGAAATCCGCCAGCTCGGCGAGGCGCTGTACGGTCACGGCACGGTCGCCGCGCTCGTACGAACCGACCACGACGGCCTTCCAGCGGCCCTGTGACTTCTCCTCCACGCCGTGGAGGGAGAGGCCCTGCTGGGTGCGGATGGCACGGAGTTTGGCCCCGAGCTGTTTTGCGTATTCGCTGGACATATGGCTCCCCGGACGCTGGAACAGTGTGCGGCTCCGCCGCGTGGCTGGTAACTCACTGTGAGGTTACGCAGCGTTACTTGGATGCGTCAAGCCGAATGGTCCGGACCGGCACCTCCAGGGGGCGGGGCCAAGGCCTTACGCAAGCCCTGGTAACGTGGATGACGTAATTTCGACGTCCTTTAAGGTCCGTCCCGTGAGGCGGAGAAGGAGGTCCGTTTCTTATGGACGCACAGCACGACGACACCGGCAACGCGGCACGCCCCGTTCTCGAGGCCCCCGACATCGCCCGTGTTCTGACCCGTATCGCCCACGAGATCGTCGAACGCGCCAAGGGCGCCGACGACGTGGTGCTGCTCGGCATCCCGACGCGGGGCGTCTTCATCGCCCGTCGGCTCGCCGACAAACTCGAAGAGATCACCGGCCGGAAGATGCCCGTCGGCTCCCTCGACATCACCATGTACCGCGACGACCTGAGGCTGCGCCCCGCCCGGGCCCTGGCCCGTACCGACATCCCCGGCGAGGGGATCGAGGGCAAGCTGGTCGTCCTGGTCGACGACGTGCTCTTCTCCGGCCGCACGATCCGCGCCGCACTCGACGCGCTCGGCGACATCGGCCGCCCGCGCGCCGTGCAGCTCGCGGTCCTCGTCGACCGCGGTCACCGCGAACTCCCGATCCGCGCCGACTACGTCGGCAAGAACCTCCCCACGTCGCTGCGGGAGACGGTCAAGGTCCAGCTCGCCGAGGAGGACGGCCGCGACGCCGTGCTGCTCGGTGTCCAGCAGGCCGCTCCCGCGGACGCGCGGTAGCCCGAGCCCTCCCGTACGCCCTTCCGGGGGACCGTACGGCCGCTCCCGCGCGCCCGCATGCCGTGAAACACCCCCCTCCAGCCACCGGAGAACCCCAGATGAAGCGTCACCTCATCTCGGCCGCCGACCTCACCCGCGACGACGCCGTCCTGATCCTCGACACCGCCGAGGAGATGGCCCGGGTCGCGGACCGGCCGATCAAGAAGCTCCCGACCCTGCGCGGCCGTACCGTCGTCAACCTCTTCTTCGAGGACTCGACCCGGACCCGCATCTCCTTCGAGGCCGCCGCCAAGCGGCTCTCCGCCGACGTCATCAACTTCTCCGCCAAGGGCTCCTCCGTCTCCAAGGGCGAGTCCCTGAAGGACACCGCGCTGACCCTGGAGGCGATGGGCGCCGACGCCGTCGTCATCCGGCACGGCGCCTCCGGCGCCCCCTACCGGCTCGCCACCTCCGGCTGGATCGACGGGGCCGTGGTCAACGCCGGTGACGGCACCCACGAGCACCCCACCCAGGCCCTGCTGGACGCCTTCACCATGCGCCGCCGCCTCGTCGGCGCCGACGCCGGGCTCGGCCGGGACCTGGACGGCCGCCGGATCACGATCGTCGGCGACATCCTGCACAGCCGGGTCGCCCGCTCCAACGTCCACCTGCTCACCACCCTGGGCGCGCACGTCACCCTGGTGGCCCCGCCCACCCTGGTGCCCGTGGGCGTCGAACAGTGGCCCTGCGACGTCAGCTACAGCCTGGACGACGTGCTGGCGAAGTCCGATGCGGTGATGATGCTGCGTGTGCAGCGCGAACGGATGAACGCCGCCTACTTCCCGACCGAGCGCGAGTACTCCCGCCGCTACGGCCTGGACGGCCAGCGCATGGCGAAGATGCCCGGGCACGCCATCGTCATGCACCCCGGCCCGATGGTCCGCGGCATGGAGATCACCGCCGAGGTCGCCGACTCCGACCGCTGCACGGTCGTCGAGCAGGTCGCCAACGGCGTCTCCATCCGGATGGCCGTCCTCTACCTGCTGCTCGGCGGCTCCGACACCGCCCTGTCAGCCCCTGCCCGTCCCGAGAGCCCCGCCCGTACCGAGGCCACTGCCCGTACCGAGGAGACCAAGTAACCATGAGCAAGATCCTTATCCGCGGGGCGCGCATCCTCGGCGGCGAGCCGCAGGACGTACTGATCGACGGCGAGACCGTCGCCGAGGTGGGCACCGGCATCGACGCCCCCGAGGGCGCCACCGTGATCGAGGCGGCGGGCCAGGTCCTGCTGCCCGGCCTCGTCGACCTCCACACCCATCTGCGCGAGCCCGGCCGCGAGGACTCCGAGACCGTCCTCACCGGCACCCGGGCCGCGGCGGCGGGCGGCTTCACCGCCGTCCACGCCATGGCCAACACCTTCCCCGTCGCCGACACCGCGGGCGTCGTCGAGCAGGTCTGGCGGCTCGGCAAGGAGTCCGGCTACTGCGACGTCCAGCCCGTCGGCGCCGTCACCGTCGGCCTGGAGGGCAAGCAGCTCGCCGAGCTCGGCGCGATGCACGACTCGGCCGCCGGGGTGAAGGTCTTCTCCGACGACGGCAAGTGCGTCGACGACGCGGTGATCATGCGCCGCGCCCTGGAGTACGTGAAGGCCTTCGACGGCGTCGTCGCCCAGCACGCCCAGGAGCCGCGCCTCACCGAGGGCGCCCAGATGAACGAGGGCATCGTCTCCGCCGAACTCGGGCTCGGCGGCTGGCCCGCCGTCGCCGAGGAGTCGATCATCGCCCGCGATGTCCTCCTCGCCGCCCACGTCGGCTCCCGCGTCCACATCTGCCACCTCTCCACCGCCGGATCCGTGGAGATCGTCCGCTGGGCCAAGTCCAAGGGCTGGAACGTCACCGCCGAGGTCACCCCGCACCACCTCCTCCTCACCGACGAGCTGGTCCGCTCCTACAACCCGGTCTACAAGGTGAACCCGCCGCTGCGCACCGAGGCCGACGTCCTGGCCCTGCGCGAGGCGCTCGCGGACGGCACGATCGACTGTGTCGCCACCGACCACGCCCCGCACCCGCACGAGGACAAGGACTGCGAGTGGGCCGCCGCCGCCATGGGCATGGTGGGGCTGGAGACCGCGCTCTCCGTCGTCCAGCAGACGATGGTGGACACCGGTCTGATCGACTGGGCGGGCGTCGCGGACCGCATGTCGTTCCGCCCCGCGGCCATCGGCCGTCTCGAAGGACACGGCCGTCCCGTCTCGGCGGGTGAGCCCGCCAACCTGACGCTGGTGGATCCGGCATACCGTGGAGCCGTGGACCCCGCGGGCTTCGCGTCCCGCAGCCGAAACACCCCCTACGAGGGGCGTGAGCTGCCGGGCCGCGTCACCCATACCTTCCTGCGGGGCCGTGCCACGGTCGTCGACGGGAAGCTCGCGTGACAACACTTACCCCCCTGTACCTGCTGGCCGCCGAGAAGAAGTCGGCGGAAGTGACGGACTGGTCCGCCCGCATCGCCTGGGTGATCGGGCTGGCGCTCTTCGTCGCCCTCGTCTACTGGCTGATGCGCGAGGGCTGGAAATGGCGCGGAAGGCTCCAGTCCGACCTGCCGGAGCTGGCCGCCGCCCCCGACGGCTTCGCCTCCGACGACGTCCTCCTGACGCTCACCGGGCGCTACCACGCCTCCACCACCGCCGGGCAGTGGCTCGACCGGATCGTCGCGCACGGCCTCGGCACCCGCAGCCGGACCGAGCTCACGCTCACCGCACGCGGCCTGGACGTCGTACGCCCCGGCGCGAGCGACTTCTTCATCCCGGCCGAGGCGCTGCGCGAGGCCCGGCTCGACAAGGCGCTCGCGGGCAAGGTCCTCCCCGAGGGCGGCCTGCTGATCATCACCTGGGAGCACGGCGGTACGCGGATCGACTCCGGCTTCCGCTCCGACCAGGCCGCCGAGCACCAGGCCTGGGTCGACGCCGTCACGAACCTCATCAGCCCCGAGGCCGCCAAGAACCTCACCAGAACTACGGAAGGCACCGCACGATGACGATCTCCACCCGGGGAGCCCAGGCTCCCGCCGTACTCGTCCTGGAGGACGGCCGCACCTTCCGCGGCCGTGCCTACGGGGCCGTGGGGGAGACCTTCGGCGAGGCGGTGTTCTCCACCGGCATGACCGGCTACCAGGAAACGCTGACCGACCCCTCGTACCACCGTCAGGTCGTCGTCATGACGGCCCCGCACGTCGGCAACACCGGGGTGAACGACGAGGACCCCGAGTCGGCCCGTATCTGGGTCTCCGGCTACGTCGTCCGCGACCCCGCCCGCAAGCCCTCCAACTGGCGCTCGCAGCGCTCGCTGGACGAGGAGCTGGTGGCCCAGGGCGTCGTCGGCATCAGCGGCGTCGACACCCGCGCCCTCACCCGCCACCTGCGCGAGCGCGGCGCGATGCGCGTCGGGATCTTCTCCGGCAACGCGCTCCAGGACGAGGGCACGCTGCTCGCCAAGGTCCGACAGGCCCCCGAGATGGCCGGCGCCGACCTCTCCGCCGAGGTGGCGACCAAGGAGGCGTACGTCGTCCCCGCGATCGGCACGAAGAAGTTCACCGTCGCCGCGATCGACCTCGGCATCAAGGGCATGACCCCGCACCGGATGGCCGAACGCGGCATCGAGGTGCACGTCCTGCCCGCCACCGCCACCCTGGAGGAGGTGTACGCGGTGAAGCCGGACGGCGTCTTCTTCTCCAACGGCCCCGGCGACCCCTCCACCGCCGACCACCCGGTCGCCCTCATGCGGGGCGTCCTGGAGCGGTCCACCCCGCTCTTCGGCATCTGCTTCGGCAACCAGATCCTCGGCCGCGCGCTCGGCTTCGGCACGTACAAGCTGAAGTACGGCCACCGGGGGATCAACCAGCCGGTGCAGGACCGCACCACCGGCAAGGTCGAGGTCACCGCGCACAACCACGGCTTCGCCGTGGACGCCCCGCTCGACAAGGTCTCCGACACCGAGTTCGGCCGCGCGGAGGTCTCCCACGTCTGCCTGAACGACCAGGTCGTCGAGGGGCTCCAGCTCCTGGACCGGCCCGCCTTCAGCGTCCAGTACCACCCCGAGGCGGCCGCCGGCCCGCACGACGCCGCGTATCTCTTCGACCGTTTCGTCTCCCTGATGGAGGGCCAGCGTGCCTAAGCGCTCCGATATCCAGTCCGTCCTGGTCATCGGCTCCGGCCCGATCGTCATCGGCCAGGCAGCCGAGTTCGACTACTCCGGCACCCAGGCGTGCCGCGTCCTCAAGGCCGAGGGCCTGCGGGTCATCCTGGTGAACTCCAACCCCGCGACGATCATGACCGACCCGGAGATCGCCGACGCCACCTACGTCGAGCCGATCACCCCCGAGTTCGTCGAGAAGATCATCGCCAAGGAGCGCCCCGACGCCCTCCTGCCCACCCTCGGCGGCCAGACCGCGCTGAACACCGCGATCTCCATGCACGAGCAGGGAGTGCTGGAGAAGTACGGTGTGGAGCTGATCGGCGCCAACGTCGAGGCGATCAACAAGGGCGAGGACCGCGACCTCTTCAAGGGCGTCGTCGAGGCCGTCAAGGCGAAGATCGGCTACGGCGAGTCCGCCCGCTCGGTCATCTGCCACTCGATGGACGACGTCCTCAAGGGCGTCGACACCCTCGGCGGCTACCCCGTCGTCGTACGCCCCTCCTTCACCATGGGCGGCGCCGGTTCCGGCTTCGCCCACGACGAGGAGGAGCTGCGCCGCATCGCCGGACAGGGCCTCACGCTCTCCCCGACCACCGAAGTGCTCCTGGAGGAGTCCATCCTCGGCTGGAAGGAGTACGAGCTGGAGCTGATGCGCGACCGCAACGACAACGTCGTGGTCGTCTGCTCCATCGAGAACTTCGACCCGATGGGCGTCCACACCGGCGACTCGATCACCGTCGCCCCCGCGATGACGCTGACCGACCGCGAGTACCAGCGGCTGCGCGACATCGGCATCGCGATCATCCGCGAGGTCGGCGTCGACACCGGCGGCTGCAACATCCAGTTCGCGATCGACCCCACCGACGGCCGGGTCATCGTCATCGAGATGAACCCCCGCGTCTCCCGCTCCTCGGCGCTCGCCTCCAAGGCCACCGGCTTCCCGATCGCCAAGATCGCCGCCAAGCTGGCCGTCGGCTACACGCTCGACGAGATCCCGAACGACATCACGGAGAAGACCCCGGCCTCCTTCGAGCCGACGCTCGACTACGTCGTCGTCAAGGCTCCCCGGTTCGCCTTCGAGAAGTTCCCCTCCGCCGACTCCACCCTCACCACCACCATGAAGTCGGTGGGCGAGGCCATGGCGATCGGCCGGAACTTCACCGAGGCCCTTCAGAAGGCCCTGCGCTCGCTGGAGAAGAAGGGCTCGCAGTTCGCCTTCACCGGCCCGGTAGGTGACAAGGCCGAGCTGCTGGCCGAGGCGGTACGGCCCACCGACGGCCGCATCAACACGGTCATGCAGGCGATCCGCGCCGGAGCCACCCCGGAGGAGGTCTTCGACGCGACGAAGATCGACCCCTGGTTCGTCGACCAGCTCTTCCTGATCAAGGAGATCGCCGACGAGCTGGCCTCCGCCGAGCGCCTGGACGCCGAACTGATCGCCGAGGCCAAGCGGCACGGCTTCTCGGACGCCCAGATCGGCGAGATCCGGGGCCTGCGCGAGGACGTCGTCCGCGAGGTCCGCCACGCGCTGGGCATCCGGCCGGTGTACAAGACGGTTGACACCTGCGCGGCGGAGTTCGCGGCGAAGACGCCGTACTTCTACTCCTCCTACGACGAGGAGAGCGAGGTCGCCCCGCGCACCAAGCCCGCGGTGATCATCCTCGGCTCGGGCCCCAACCGGATCGGCCAGGGCATCGAGTTCGACTACTCCTGTGTGCACGCCTCCTTCGCCCTGAGCGACGCGGGTTACGAGACCGTCATGGTCAACTGCAACCCGGAGACCGTCTCCACGGACTACGACACCTCCGACCGGCTCTACTTCGAGCCGCTCACCCTGGAAGACGTCCTGGAGATCGTCCACGCCGAGTCGCTGGCGGGACCGCTCGCCGGGGTCATCGTCCAGCTCGGCGGCCAGACCCCGCTGGGCCTCTCCCAGGCGCTGAAGGACAACGGCGTACCCGTCGTCGGTACGTCCCCGGAGGCGATCCACGCCGCCGAGGACCGCGGCGCCTTCGGCCAGGTCCTCGCCGAGGCCGGACTGCCCGCGCCGAAGCACGGGACGGCGACCACGTTCGCCGGGGCCAAGGCCATCGCGGACGAGATCGGCTACCCGGTCCTGGTCCGCCCCTCCTACGTGCTCGGCGGGCGCGGCATGGAGATCGTGTACGACGAGACGCGGCTCGCCTCGTACATCTCCGAGTCCACCGAGATCAGCCCCACCCGGCCCGTCCTGGTCGACCGCTTCCTCGACGACGCGATCGAGATCGACGTCGACGCCCTCTACGACGGCACCGAGCTCTACCTCGGCGGCGTCATGGAGCACATCGAGGAGGCCGGGATCCACTCCGGCGACTCCGCCTGCGCCCTGCCCCCGATCACGCTCGGCGGGTTCGACATCAAGCGGCTGCGCGCCTCCACCGAGGCCATCGCCAAGGGCGTCGGCGTGCGCGGACTGATCAACATCCAGTTCGCGCTCTCCGGGGACATCCTCTACGTCCTGGAGGCCAACCCGCGCGCCTCCCGCACGGTCCCCTTCACCTCGAAGGCGACCGCCGTCCCGCTCGCGAAGGCCGCCGCCCGCATCTCGCTGGGTGCCACCGTCGCCGAGCTCCGGGCGGAGGGCCTGCTGCCGAAGACCGGCGACGGCGGCACCCTGCCGCTGGACGCGCCGATCTCCGTCAAGGAGGCCGTCATGCCGTGGTCGCGGTTCCGCGACATCCACGGCCGGGGCGTGGACACCGTCCTCGGCCCGGAGATGCGCTCCACGGGCGAGGTCATGGGCATCGACTCCGTCTTCGGGACGGCGTACGCGAAGTCGCAGGCGGGCGCGTACGGGCCGCTGCCGACCTCGGGGCGGGCGTTCATCTCGGTCGCCAACCGGGACAAGCGCTCGATGATCTTCCCGGCCCGTGAGCTGGTCGCCCACGGCTTCGAGCTGATGGCCACCTCCGGCACCGCCGAGGTCCTCAAGCGCAACGGGATCAACGCCACGATCGTGCGCAAGCAGTCCGAGGGGGAGGGGCCGAACGGTGAGAAGACCATCGTCCAGCTCATCCACGACGGTCAGGTCGACCTCATCGTCAACACCCCCTACGGCACCGGCGGCCGGCTCGACGGCTACGAGATCCGTACGGCGGCCGTCGCCCGGTCGGTGCCCTGCCTGACCACGGTCCAGGCGCTCGCCGCGGCCGTCCAGGGCATCGACGCCCTCAACGGCGGCGACGTCGGCGTCCGCTCCCTCCAGGAACACGCCGAACACCTGACCGCGACGCGCGACTAGCAGCCCAGCAGGGGGACACCGGAAACGGTGTCCCCCTCTCTGTGAGCCCCACCGAGCCACTGAGCACCCGAGGACCTCTCTCCATGTACAAGTTCTTCTTCCGGCTGGTCTTCAAGCGGATGGACCCCGAGCAGGCCCACCACGCCGCCTTCCGCTGGATCCGCCTCGCCGCCCGCGTCCCCGTACTGCGTACCTTCGTCGCCGCCGTCCTCGCCCCCCGCTACAAGGAGCTGCGCACCGAGGCGCTGGGCCTGCGGATGCACGGCCCCTTCGGACTCGCCGCGGGCTTCGACAAGAACGCGGTCGCGATCGACGGCATGGCGATGCTCGGCTTCGACCACGTCGAGATCGGTACCGTCACCGGCGAACCGCAGCCCGGCAACCCCAAGCAGCGGCTCTTCCGGCTCGTCGCGGACCGCGCGCTGATCAACCGCATGGGCTTCAACAACGAGGGCTCCGCCGCCGTCGCCGCCCGGCTCGCCTCCCGTAACCCGGTCTTCCGCACCACGGTCGGCGTCAACATCGGCAAGACCAAGGTCGTGCCGGAGGCCGAGGCCGCCGCCGACTACGTGAAGTCCACCGAGGCCCTCGCCGCCCACGCGGACTACCTCGTCGTCAACGTCTCCTCGCCCAACACCCCCGGCCTGCGCAACCTCCAGGCCACCGAGTCGCTGCGCCCCCTGCTGACCGCCGTCCGCGAGGCCGCCGACCGCACCGTCACCGCCCGGCGCGTACCGCTGCTCGTCAAGATCGCCCCGGACCTCGCGGACGAGGACGTGGACGCGGTCGCCGACCTCGCCGTGGAGCTGGGTCTCGACGGGATCATCGCCACCAACACCACCATCGCCCGCGAAGGGCTCGGCCTGAAGTCCGCCCCCGAACTGGTGGGCGAGACCGGCGGGCTCTCCGGCGCACCCCTCAAGGAACGCTCCCTGGAGGTCCTGAGCCGCCTGTACGCCCGTGTGGGGGACCGGATCACCCTGGTGGGCGTCGGGGGCGTCGAGAGCGCCGAGGACGCCTGGCAGCGCATCCTGGCCGGGGCCACCCTCGTACAGGGCTACAGCGCCTTCATCTACGAGGGCCCCTTCTACGCACGCGCGATCCATAAGGGCCTCGCGGCCCGGCTCGCCGCATCCCCGTACGCCACCCTCGCCGAGGCCGTCGGCGCCGAGACCCGGAAGAAGGCAGCGCAGTGACCCTCGAACCCTTCGGCGCCCGGCTGCGCCACGCCATGGACACCCGTGGGCCGCTCTGCGTCGGCATCGACCCGCACGCCTCCCTCCTCACCTCCTGGGGGCTGAACGACGACATCGCGGGCCTGGAGCGCTTCACCCGGACCGTCGTGGAGGCGCTGGCCGACCGGGTCGCCGTCCTCAAGCCGCAGTCGGCGTTCTTCGAGCGGTTCGGCTCGCGCGGCATCGCCGTCCTGGAGAAGGCCGTCGAGGAGGCGCGGGCCGCCGGGGCGCTGGTCCTGATGGACGCCAAGCGCGGTGACATCGGCTCCACCATGGGCGCCTACGCGGCGACCTACCTGGACCAGGACTCCCCGCTCTTCTCCGACGCGGTGACCGTCTCCCCGTACCTCGGCTTCGGCTCGCTGCGCCCGGCGCTGGACGCGGCGGCGGCCTCCGGCGCGGGCGTCTTCGTCCTCGCGCTCACCTCCAACCCGGAGGGCGCCGAGGTCCAGCGCGCCACCGCGGCCGACGGCCGCTCGCTGGCCCAGCTGATGCTGGACCACATGGCGGCGGAGAACGCGGGGGCGGCCCCGCTCGGCTCGGTCGGCGCGGTGGTCGGGGCGACGCTCGGGGACGCGGGGGTGGACCTGGCGATCAACGGACCGCTCCTCGCGCCCGGCATCGGCGCCCAGGGGGCGACCCCGGCGGACCTTCCGGCGGTCTTCGGTGACGCGGTCGGCAACGTCGTGCCCAGCGTGAGCCGGGGCGTGCTGCGCCACGGTCCGGACGCGTCGGGGCTGCGCGAAGCGGCCGAGCGGTTCGCGGACGAGGTCCGTGGCGCCGTCTCCGGCAGTTGACCCTGGCACGTTTACAGGCTGTTGACGAATTACTGACCGGAAACCCGGTGGTTATGCGGTAAATGTCCTGGTCGGCCAAGGCTGACCAGGACTTTTCGTCTGTTCTCGCTGACTACAGCGGCCATGGCCGCTAGTCTCCGTCGAGAGCAGCCGAGCACAGTGTGTTCGTCGCTCACCTGGTGGAGGGCGTCCAGCTTCCCCACCGGTCCGTATCCGACAGATCGACATCCGAGGTGACGTAGGCGTGGCTCTTCCGCCCCTTACCCCTGAACAGCGCGCAGCCGCGCTCGAAAAGGCCGCCGCGGCTCGCCGGGAGCGGGCCGAGGTCAAGAATCGACTCAAGCACTCCGGAGCCTCCCTCCACGAGGTCATCAAGCAGGGCCAGGAGAACGACGTCATCGGCAAGATGAAGGTCTCCGCGCTCCTGGAGTCCCTGCCGGGCGTCGGCAAGGTCCGTGCCAAGCAGATCATGGAGCGTCTCGGCATCTCCGAAAGCCGCCGGGTCCGGGGGCTCGGCTCCAACCAGATCGCATCCCTGGAGCGTGAGTTCGGCGGCAGCGCCGCCTGACATTCCGGCCGCCGTTCCGTCCCGCGTTCTCAGGCACCCCTGAGAACCTGGATAATCGGTCCATGGCTGCAACATCCCGGGGGACGTCCCCCGTACCCCCGGACGTACGTCCGCGGCTGACCGTGCTCTCCGGCCCCTCAGGGGTCGGCAAGAGCACGGTCGTCGCCCATATGCGCACCGTGCACCCCGAGGTCTGGCTCTCCGTGTCGGCGACGACCCGCAAGCCCCGCCCCGGGGAGCGCAACGGTGTCCACTACTTCTTCGTGGACGACGAGGAGTTCGACAAGCTCATCGCCAACGGGGAACTGCTGGAGTGGGCCGAGTTCGCGGGCAACCGCTACGGCACACCGCGCCGCGCCGTCCTGGACCGCCTGGAGGCGGGGGAGCCCGTCCTGCTGGAGATCGACCTCCAGGGTGCCCGGCTGGTCCGCCAGTCGATGCCCGAGGCGCGCCTGGTCTTCCTGGCACCGCCGAGCTGGGACGAGCTGGTGCGCCGGCTCACCGGCCGGGGCACCGAGGCGCCCGAGGTGATCGAGCGCCGGCTCGCCGCCGCCAAGGTCGAACTGGCCGCCGAGGCCGAGTTCGATACGACGCTCGTCAACACCTCCGTCGAGGATGTGGCACGTGAGCTGCTAGCCTTGATGCTTCAGGCTTAGATCCCCGTGATCGTTCAGATCCCCTGATCTTTGATCTACACCCCCTTCGGAAGGCAGAGAGTGTCCTCTTCCATCACCACGCCCGAGGGCATCATCAACCCGCCGATTGATGAGCTCCTTGAGGCCACCGACTCGAAGTACAGCCTGGTCATCTACGCCGCCAAGCGCGCGCGTCAGATCAACGCGTACTACTCGCAGCTCGGCGAGGGTCTCCTTGAGTACGTCGGTCCGCTCGTCGACACCCACGTACACGAGAAGCCGCTGTCGATCGCGCTCCGCGAGATCAACGCGGGCCTGCTGACCTCCGAGGCCATCGAGGGCCCCGCGCAGTAAGCAGGACAAGCACCTTCATTCTCAGGCCCGGCGGCCCGTCCGCCGGGCCTGAGGTGTGTCCGGGGCCGGGTGAACGCGTTCCGCGCGGTGAGGCAGCATGGGAGTCACGTTCTGACGTAGCCGAGTTCTTACGTTGCCGAGTGCGGGGAGACGCAGTGGACAAGCCGAAGGTCGTCCTGGGGGTCAGCGGGGGCATCGCCGCCTACAAGGCGTGCGAGCTGCTGCGCCGACTGACCGAGTCCGGGCACGATGTACGGGTCGTCCCGACCGCCTCCTCGTTGCACTTCGTGGGCGCGGCCACCTGGTCGGCGCTCTCCGGCCACCCCGTCTCCGACCAGGTCTGGGACGACGTCCACGAGGTCCCGCACGTCCGGATCGGGCAGCACGCGGACCTCGTCGTGGTCGCCCCGGCCACCGCGGACATGCTGGCCAAGGCGGCCCACGGGCTCGCCGACGACCTGCTCACCAACACGCTTCTGACCGCTCGCTGTCCGGTGGTCTTCGCCCCCGCCATGCACACCGAGATGTGGGAGCACCCGGCCACCCAGGAGAACGTGGCGACCCTGCGCCGCCGGGGCGCCGTCGTCATCGAGCCCGCCGTGGGGCGGCTGACCGGCGTCGACACCGGCAAGGGGCGGCTGCCCGACCCGGGCGAGATCTTCGAGGTCTGCCGCCGGGTGCTGGCGCGCGGCGTCACCGCGCCCGACCTCGCGGGCCGCCATGTGGTGATCAGCGCGGGCGGCACCCGCGAGCCCCTGGACCCGGTGCGCTACCTCGGCAACCGCTCCTCGGGGAAGCAGGGGTACGCGCTGGCGCGCACCGCCGTCGCCCGGGGCGCCCGGGTCACCCTGATCGAGGCCAATACCGGGCTGCCCGACCCGGCCGGGGCCGATGTCGTCCGGGTCGGCACGGCGGTCCAGCTGCGGGAGACCGTCCTGAAGGCGGCTCCGGACGCGGACGTCGTGGTGATGGCGGCGGCGGTGGCCGACTTCCGGCCCGCCGAGTACGCCCCGGGCAAGATCAAGAAGAAGGACGGCGAGGAGGCGCCCGTCGTCCCCCTCGTCCGCAACCCCGACATCCTCGCCGAGGTCGCCGCCGAGCGGGCCCGGGCGGGCCAGCTCGTGGTGGGATTCGCCGCCGAGACCGACGACGTCCTCGCCAACGGCCGGGCCAAGCTCCGCCGCAAGGGCTGCGATCTGCTCGTGGTCAACGAGGTCGGGGAGCGCCGGACCTTCGGCTCCGAGGAGAACGAGGCGGTGGTCCTCGCCTCGGACGGAACGGAGACCCCGGTGCCGTACGGACCCAAGGAAGCCCTGGCCGACACGGTCTGGGATCTGGTTTCGGGCAGGTTCCAGGAGATGTGACAATCAACCCCTCGGGCGAGCCAAAGCGGCTCAGAACGGGGCAGAATCACCGTTCTGAAGGACGGATTATCCTTCAGGTGTCCGCTGTGTCACGGGCTGTCGCGCTCCAAAGGGCGAGACGCATGCCCCGCACGCCGGACGCGCCCGATAAACTGGTCCACGGCACGCGCCGAGCGCAGCTCTCGGCCGTACCACCCATGATCAGCCAGCAGCCGCTGCAACCCCAGGGAGCGATGTGTCCCGCCGTCTCTTCACCTCGGAATCTGTCACCGAGGGTCACCCCGACAAGATCGCTGACCAGATCAGCGACACGATTCTCGACGCGCTCCTGCGCGACGACCCCGCCTCGCGCGTCGCCGTCGAGACCTTGATCACCACCGGTCTGGTGCATGTCGCGGGCGAGGTCACGACCAAGGCCTACGCCGACATCCCCAACCTCGTGCGCAACAAGGTGCTGGAGATCGGCTACGACTCCTCCAAAAAGGGCTTCGACGGTGCTTCCTGTGGCGTCTCGGTCTCCATCGGCGCGCAGTCGCCGGACATCGCCCAGGGTGTCGACACCGCGTACGAGAAGCGGGTCGAGGGCGATGAGGACGAGCTCGACAAGCAGGGCGCCGGCGACCAGGGCCTGATGTTCGGCTACGCCTGCGACGAGACCCCGGAGCTGATGCCGCTCCCGATCCACATCGCGCACCGCCTCTCCCGGCGGCTGTCCGAGGTGCGGAAGAACGGGACCATCCCCTACCTCCGCCCCGACGGCAAGACCCAGGTCACCATCGAGTACGACGGTGACAAGGCGGTCCGTCTGGACACCGTGGTCGTCTCCTCGCAGCACGCCAGCGACATCGACCTGGACTCGCTGCTCGCGCCCGACATCCGCGAGTTCGTCGTCGAGCACGTGCTCGGCCAGCTCGTCGAGGACGGCATCAAGCTCGACACCGAGGGCTACCGCCTCCTGGTGAACCCGACCGGCCGCTTCGAGATCGGCGGCCCGATGGGCGACGCCGGGCTCACCGGCCGCAAGATCATCATCGACACCTACGGCGGCATGGCCCGCCACGGTGGCGGCGCCTTCTCGGGCAAGGACCCCTCCAAGGTCGACCGCTCGGCGGCGTACGCGATGCGCTGGGTCGCCAAGAACGTGGTGGCCGCAGGCCTCGCCACCCGCTGCGAGGTCCAGGTCGCCTACGCGATCGGCAAGGCCGAGCCGGTCGGTCTCTTCGTCGAGACCTTCGGCACCGCCGCCGTCGACACGGAGAAGATCGAGAACGCGATCGGTGAGGTCTTCGACCTCCGCCCGGCCGCGATCATCCGTGACCTCGACCTGCTGCGCCCGATCTACGCCCAGACCGCCGCGTACGGGCACTTCGGCCGCGAGCTCCCCGACTTCACCTGGGAGCGCACCGACCGCGTGGACGCCCTCCGCGCGGCCGCCGGTCTCTAGGTCCCCGGAGTCTCCGGCGGTACTGCACAGCTCATGACAGCGGGGCCCGGACACCGAACGTGGTGGCCGGGCCCCGCTGCTCCGCTTTCTTCGCGCGGGGCCGCCGCTGTCAGTGCCGTCTGGTAGGAATTTGGCTGTGAGCAGCGAGAACGAGCAGTCCGCCGAACCCGGTGCCGGGGCGGACGGGCCCGGGTCCGGGGCGCCGGAGCAGCTTGCGCTGATCCGGGAGACGGTGCGTCAGGCCAAGGTGCCGCGGGCCAAGCCGCGCACCTGGCGCGGCGCCCCGCTCGCCGAGGAGCTGCCCGTGGCCCGGGTCCTGGTCAACAAGGGCGTCCTCCACCTCGACCAGTACTTCGACTACGCGGTCCCCGAGGAGCTGGACGCCGACGCCCAGCCGGGCGTGCGGGTGCGGGTGCGGTTCGGTGCCGGGCGCCACAACGTCCAGGGCGGGCGGCGCGAGGGGGGCGGCCTGATCGACGGGTTCATCGTCGAGCGCCGCGCCGAGTCCGACTACCAGGGCACCCTGGCCGCCCTCGCCTATGTGGTCTCCCCGGAGCCGGTCCTCGGGCCGGAGCTGCTCGCCCTCTCCCGCGCGGTGGCCGACCGGTACGCGGGCAGCCTCGCTGACGTCCTCCAGCTCGCCGTCCCGCCCCGCAACGGCCGTGCCGAGTCCAAGCCCTCCCCGGAGCCGCTGCCGCCGCCCCCGCCCCCGGAGCCGGGCACCTGGGAGCGGTACGGCCAGGGCCCCGCCTTCCTGCGTGCCCTGGCCGAGGGCGGTGCGCCCCGTGCGGTCTGGACGGCGCTGCCCGGTCCCCACTGGCCCGCCGAGATCGCCCGTGCCGTCGCCGCCACGCTCTCCTCGGGGCGCGGCGCGCTCGTCGTCGTCCCCGACGGGCGGGTCGCCGGGCGGATCGACGCCGCCCTGACCGAGGTGCTCGGCGCGGGCCGGCACGCCCTGCTCACCGCCGAATCCGGCCCCGAGAAGCGCTACCGGCAGTGGCTCGCGGTGCGCCGGGGCTCGGTGCGGGCGGTCGTCGGGACCCGGGCCGCCATGTTCGCCCCCGTCCGGGACCTCGGTCTGGTCGCCGTCTGGGACGACGGGGACTCCAGCCACAGCGACACCAACGCCCCCTTCCCCCATGTCCGCGAGGTCCTGGAGCTGCGGGCCGCGCAGGGCCGGTGCGCCTTCCTGCTCGGCGGGACGAGCTGCACGGTCGAGGCCGCGCAGCTCGTGGAGAGCGGCTGGGCGCTGCCCCTGATCGCGGACCGGGAGCAGTTGCGGCGGGCCGCGCCCCTGATCCGTACGGTCGGCGACGGGGAGCTGGCCCGGGACGGTGCAGCCCGTTCGGCCCGGCTGCCCAGCCTCGCCTGGCAGACCGTGCGCGAGGGGCTGCGCAGCGGTCCGGTCCTGGTCCAGGTGCCCCGCCGGGGGTACGCGCCCCGCCTCGCCTGCGAGCGCTGCCGCACCCCCGCCCGCTGCCGCCACTGCGCGGGCCCCCTGGAGGCGCCGGACCAGCAGGACTTGAACTGCGCCTGGTGCGGGCAGGCCGAGCGCGCCTGGCAGTGCGCGGAGTGTGGCTCCCCCCGGCTCCGCGCCCAGATTGTCGGCGCCCGCCGCACCGCCGAGGAGCTGGGCCGGGCCTTCCCCGCCGTGCCCGTCCGCACCTCGGGGCGCGACCACATCCTGGACGCGGTGCCCGCCGCCCCCGCGCTGGTCGTCTCCACGCCCGGCGCGGAGCCCGTGGCCGAAGGGGGGTATGCGGCGGCGCTGCTCCTGGACGGCTGGGCCATGCTCGGGAGGCCCGATCTGCGGGCGGGGGAGGAGGCGCTGCGCCGGTGGACGGCGGCGGGCGCACTCGTACGGGGGCAGGAGGCGGGCGGCACGGTGGTGATCGTGGCCGAGCCGACGCTGCGCCCGGTGCAGGCGCTGGTCCGCTGGGACCCGGCCGGTTTCGCCCGGCGGGAGCTGGCGGACCGGGCCGAGCTGCGCTTCCCGCCGGTCTCCCGGATGGCGTCGGTGACCGGCCCCGCCGAGGCCCTGGCATCCTTCCTGGCCGGGGCCGCACTGCCGCCGGAGGCCGAGATCCTGGGCCCGGTGCCGGTCCCGTCGGCCGAGCCGGGCCGCCCGCGCAGACCCTCGGACGCCCCGCCCGGCGAGAGCTGGGAGCGGGTCCTGATCCGGGTGGTGCCGGGGCGCGGGGCGGCGCTGGCGGGCGCCCTGAAGACGGCGCAGGCGGCGCGTACGGCCAAGGGCGGGGGCGAGCAGCGGGTGCGGATCAGGATCGACCCGCCGGACATCGGCTGACCGCCGCGCCGACCTCGGCCAAGGGGTCTGTCCGGACGGCGTGCGGGGCCCGGTGGTCCCCGGGCGCGAGCCTGGCGGCGGGGCCGGGCAGGGAAGCCCGCCGGGTGTGGGGTGCGGGCCTGGCCGGGCTGCGGCTGAAGGCCCGCCGGACGGTGGCCGTGAAGCCCGCCGGGCAGGGGGTGAGGGGCCGCCGGGCGAGGCGAGGGCCCCGCGCCGACCACCGGTCGCGCGCCGGGCGCAGCTGCGAGCCTTGTGGGTCTCGCCCGGCTGCCGCGGAAAGGTTCATCGGCGGCTGGGAATCTCGCGGGGTGCGGGTCCTGCCGTGCTGCGGTTGAGACGTTCGCCGGGTGGCGGCCCAGGAAGGGAAGTTCGCCCTCGGCGCGAGCGGGGCGGCGGGCCGGGGAGACCGCCGCTCCGGTTGCGTAACCCCGGCACAGCGCCCCTGCGCGGGCGCTGTGCCGCCGTGCGACCGGGCACGGCGGGGCAGGGAGGGAAGGGGCGTGTGTACGGTCAGCCGTTGCGCGGGCCCGGGAAGGCCCCGGGGCGCAGCTCCTCACGGACCGGCTGCTTGCTCAGCGACGGCTGCGGCGGCATCGAGCGGGCGGCAGGCACAGAAGGCACCGGGGAGACACCACCGCCGGAGGGCGATCCCGGCAGGCCGGGACCCACGGAGACCGGGCGGGGCGTCGCCGCGTTCTCGGCGTTCGCCTCGGCGGACGCCGACTGCGCGGTGGCCCGGCGCGTTCCGTAACGGCGGTGCACCGCCTGCTTGGTGACGCCCAGTGCCGAGCCCACCGCGTCCCAGGAGAAGCCGAGCGAGCGGTCGAAGTCCACCGCCGCGGTGACCAGGGTCTCGACGCTGTCCCGCAGCTCCTGGGCGAGGCGGACGGTGGGGGCCGGGGCCCTGCCGTAGACGACGAAGCCCGCGGAGGGGCCGGAACGGCGCGGGCGGTAGACGTTGCCGAGCTGGGCGGTGAGTGTCCGCAGCGCGTCCACCTGCCGCCGGACCCGCTCGATGTCCCGCACCAGGAGATGCAGGCTGGCCCGCGCTTGGGCGTCGTGGGTTGCGTGGTCGGCCATGAAGAGAAGCCTCTCGAACCGGCGTTGAAAGGGATCGGGCCGCATCGGGGCGGCCCGCTTCGGTCAATCTCCTTTGACCAACGCCCGAGCCGGGGATGTGGTCACGCTATCGGGGCGTATGTGCATATGCACGGGGCGCGCACGGCGCGCGTACGCCCCCTGACCGCCGTGCGGCCGCCCGGCAGGTGGGCCGGGTGCGTTCCGGGGCACTGCGGGCGACGACGGCCGTCCGACGACACCCCCTAGACTGGTGTGCTGCTCGTCACCGTACGTCCTGGCCCCTGGGGCCGGGAGTCCGAGAAGCCCGAGAGGCAGTCAGCCACCCATGAAGCTCGTCTTCGCCGGCACCCCCGAGGTAGCCGTCCCCGCCCTGGACGCCCTGATCGCCTCCGACCGCCACGAGGTGGCCGCCGTCGTGACCCGGCCCGACGCCCCCGCCGGGCGCGGCCGCCGGCTGGTGGCCAGTCCGGTGGCCGAGCGGGCGGCGGAGGCCGGGATCGAGGTCCTCAAGCCGGTGAAGCCCCGGGACGAGGAGTTCCTCGCCCGGCTGCGGGAGATCGCCCCGGACTGCTGCCCGGTCGTCGCCTACGGGGCCCTGCTGCCCAGGGTGGCCCTGGACGTGCCCGCCCGGGGCTGGGTCAACCTGCACTTCTCGCTGCTGCCCGCCTGGCGCGGCGCCGCGCCCGTACAGCACTCCCTGATGGCCGGGGACGAGGTGACCGGGGCGTCGACCTTCCTGATCGAGGAGGGGCTGGACTCCGGACCGGTCTACGGGGTCCTCACCGAGGAGATCCGCCCCACCGACACCAGCGGCGACCTGCTCACCCGGCTCGCCTTCGCCGGGGCCGGGCTGCTCGCGGCCACCATGGACGGTATCGAGGACGGCACCCTGCACGCCGTGCCCCAGCCCCACGAGGGCGTCACCCTGGCCCCGAAGATCACCGTGGAGGACGCCCAGGTCGACTGGTCGGTCCCCGCCCTGCGCGTCGACCGCGTCGTGCGCGGCTGCACCCCCGCCCCCGGCGCCTGGACCCTGTTCCGGGGCGAGCGGCTCAAGCTCATCCAGGCGACGCCCGTCCTGGACCGCACCGACCTGGCGCCCGGCGAGCTGTCGGCGGCGAAGAACAACGTGTACGTGGGCACCGGCTCGCACGCCGTCGAGCTGCTCTGGGTCCAGCCGCAGGGCAAGAAGCCGATGAGGGCCGCCGACTGGGCGCGCGGCGTCCGGATCGTCCACGGCGAGCTGCTGGGGTCGTAGAACCTCCCGCACGAGAGGGCGTAGAACCTCCCGTACGAGGGCCCGGGGACGGCGACGTACGCTGGGAGGGTTCGCCCCCCTCACCATCTGCGGAGCACCTTTCACGTGAACGACCAGCCGCGTCGCCGTCCCGCCAAGCCCCACCGCCGCCCCCAGAAGGACCCCGTACGCTTCCTCGCCTTCGAGGCGCTGCGGGCCGTCGACGAGCGGGACGCGTACGCCAACCTCGTCCTGCCCCCGCTGCTGAAGAAGGCCCGCGCCAAGGGCGACTTCGACGGCCGGGACGCGGCGCTGGCGACCGAGCTGGTCTACGGGACGCTGCGCCGACAGGGCACGTACGACGCGATCGTGGCGGCCTGCATCGACCGGCCGCTCCGCGAGGTCGACCCGCCGGTCCTCGACGTTCTGAACATGGGCGTCCACCAGCTGCTGGGCACCCGCATCCCCACCCACGCGGCCGTCTCCGCGAGTGTGGAGCTGGCCCGGGTAGTGCTGGGCGAGGGGCGCGCGAAGTTCGTCAACGCGGTGCTGCGCAAGGTCACCGCGCACGACCTGGACGGCTGGGTGGAGAAGGTCGCGCCCTC
Organism: Streptomyces sp. NPDC059452; assembly: GCF_042750035.1. Lineage (NCBI taxonomy): Bacteria > Bacillati > Actinomycetota > Actinomycetes > Kitasatosporales > Streptomycetaceae > Streptomyces > Streptomyces sp. NPDC059452. Next base: position 103,681 of record NZ_JBHYVE010000013.1, on the reverse strand, counting down.
GTACGAGGAGGACGCCGAGGACCACCTCGCGGTCGTCCACTCGCACCCGCGCTGGATCGTCTCGGCGCTCTGGGACGCGCTGGGCGGGGGCCGGGCCGGGATCGAGGACCTGCTGGAGGCCGACAACGAGCGGCCCGAGGTGACGCTGGTGGCCCGCCCCGGCCGCTCCACCACCGAGGAGCTGGTCGAGGCGCTCGGCGACGAGAACGCGCTGCCGGGGCGCTGGTCGCCGTATGCCGTACGGATGGCCGAGGGCGGCGAACCCGGCGCGCTGACGGCGGTCCAGGAGGGCCGGGCGGGCGTCCAGGACGAGGGCAGCCAGCTGGTGGCCGCCGCGCTCGCCGCCGCCCCCGTGGAGGGCCGGGACAGCCGCTGGCTGGACGGCTGCGCGGGCCCCGGCGGCAAGGCCGCCCTGCTGGCCGCGCTCGCCGCCGAGCGCGGTGCCACCCTGCTCGCCGCCGAGAAGCAGCCGCACCGCTCCCGGCTGGTTGAGCGGGCGCTCGCCGGCAACCCCGGCCCGTACCAGGTGGTCACCGCCGACGGCACCCGCCCGCCGTGGCGGCCCGGCACCTTCGACCGCATCCTGATGGACGTGCCGTGCTCCGGCCTGGGCGCGCTGCGCCGCCGCCCGGAGGCCCGGTGGCGGCGTCGCGCCGAGGACCTGGAGAGCTTCGCCCCGCTCCAACGCGGGCTGCTGCGCGAGGCGTTGAAGGCCGTACGGGTCGGGGGGATCGTCGGCTACGCGACCTGCTCGCCGCACCTCGCGGAGACCCGGGTGGTCGTCGAGGACGTACTGAAGGGGCGCGGCGGCGAGCCGGTGGAGGCCGAGTGGGTCGACGCCCGTCCGCTGATGCCGGGGGTGCCCGCGCTGGGCGACGGTCCCGATGTCCAGCTGTGGCCGCATCTGCACGGGACCGACGCCATGTATCTGGCCCTGCTGCGCCGGACCGGCTGAAAATCGCTTCGGCCGAAAGCCTTCCCGTACCGCAAAAGAACAGTAAAGCGCAGGCAAAATGGGCGGAATGTGCGAACTGTGATGGCCCGGTGAGGCTTTGGCGACCGCCGAGGCGGGGAACCGGCGCGGAACGTGGCAGGCTTGGGTCATGGCGCAGATCAACCCCAGCATCCTGTCCGCCGATTTCGCACGTCTCGCCGAGGAGGCGAAGGCCGTCGAAGGCGCGGACTGGCTCCACGTCGACGTGATGGACAACCACTTCGTGCCCAACCTGACCCTCGGCGTGCCGATCGTCGAGGCGCTGGGCAAGGCCACGGACACCCCGCTGGACTGCCACCTCATGATCGAGGACGCGGACCGCTGGGCCCCGCAGTACGTCGAGGCGGGCGCCGGCTCCGTGACCTTCCACGTGGAGGCCGCGGCGGCGCCGGTGCGCCTCGCGCGGGAGATCCGGGCGAAGGGGGCGCGGGCGTCGATGGCGCTCAAGCCCGCGACGCCCATCGAGCCGTACGAGGACCTGCTCCCCGAGCTCGACATGCTGCTGATCATGACGGTCGAGCCGGGCTTCGGCGGCCAGGCCTTCCTGGACATCATGCTGCCGAAGATCCGCCGCACCCGTGAGCTGATCAGCAAGCACGGCCTCGAACTCTGGCTCCAGGTCGACGGCGGGGTCTCGGCCACCACGATCGAGCGGTGCGCCGAGGCGGGCGCCGACGTCTTCGTCGCGGGATCGGCGGTGTACGGGGCCGAGGACCCGGCGGCGGCGGTGCGGGGTCTGCGGGCGCAGGCGGAGGCGGTCACGGCCGCCGCGCCCTGGGCGTGCGGCCACTGAGCGAAGGGCAGATGAACGCGGCCCGACGGGGCTGATCAAGGATCGCCGGATCTGACAGGATGAAGGCGTATCGGGCGTGTGAACAGCAGTGAGGAGATCGCGGTGTCTGGCATCTCGGCGGGTCGGTCAGCCATGCGGATGGGACCCGCGGAGCTGGTGCAGGCGGCGGCCATGGCCCGCCGGTTCTACCTGGAGGGCAAGTCCAAGATCCAGATCGCCGAGGAGTTCGGCGTCAGCCGCTTCAAGGTGGCCCGGGTCCTGGAGACGGCCCTGGAGCGTGATCTCGTACGGATCGAGATCCGGGTGCCGGCCGAGCTGGACGCCGAACGCTCCGACGCGCTCCGGGCCCGCTACGGGCTGCGCCACGCGGTCGTCGTCGAGTCCCCGGCCGAGGCGCAGGAGGACGCCCCCGACCCGGAGAACCTGGGCGAGGTCGCCGCCGACCTCCTGGGCGAGCTGGTGGCCGAGGGCGATGTGCTCGGGCTGGCCTGGGGCCGCTCCACGATCCACATGGCGGCGGCGCTCGACCGGCTGCCGCCCTGTACGGTCGTCCAGCTGACCGGGGTCTACGACGCGGGCACCGCCGAGCGCGGCTCCGTCGAGGCGGTCCGCCGGGCCGCCCAGGTCTCCGGCGGCGAGGCCCACCCCATCTACGCCCCGATGCTGCTGCCCGACCCGGCGACGGCCGCCGCGCTGCGCGAGCAGACGGGTATCGCCCGCGCCTTCGAGTACTTCGACAAGGTGACGGTCGCCGCGGTGTCGATCGGCTCCTGGGAGCCGGGCATCTCCACGGTCCACGACATGCTCTCCGACGCGGAGCGCGCGCACTACGCCTCCCTCGGGGTCGCCGCCGAGATGTCCGCGCACCTCTTCGACTCCGACGGCCGAAGGGTCGGCCGCGACCTGGGCGAGCGCTGCATCACCGTGGAGGCGGACCGGCTGCGCCGGATCCCCGAGGTGGTGGCGATCGCGGGCGGGCTGCGCAAGGCGGCGGCGATCGGGGCCGTACTGCGGTCGGGTCTCGTCACCAGCCTGGTGACGGACACCGCTGCCGCCGACTACCTGCTCACCGAGTCGGCGGCCGGGGTCCGCCCGGCGCTGGAGCGGGCGGACCCGGACGGGGAGTGACCCCGGGCCGGTACAGGGGAGTGACCCCGGGCCGGTACTGCTGACGCGAGGAGGCCGGGCACCCACCGCGGGTGCCCGGCCTCCTTTCCGTACGGTCCCGGCTTCTCAGCCCCGTACGGTTCCGGCTTCTCAGCCCCGTACGGTCCCGGGTTCTCAGCCCTGACGCGGGGCCTCCACCACGCACGGCGTCGCCTCCGCGTGGGTGGGCGCTATGCCCAGCACGGTCTCCTCCAGATACTCCTGGGGCTCCTCGTACTGGCCCACGTCCGCCGGGTTGTAGCGCGGCGTCTGGCGCGACCAGTCCAGGTTCCCGCGCATCCAGCTGCGCATCCCTTCGAGGTAGGGCACCAGCAGCCCGGTCAGCTCCGGATAGAGCTCCAGCAGCTCGTCCTCGGCGGTCAGGAACCGCTCCGTCTCCAGGGCCAGCCGCTCAGCGACGTAGTCAAGCGCCTGCTGCTCGCCGAAGCCCCGGTGGTGGCGGACCAGGTGGACGAGGTTGTGGATCTCGCCGAGCACCTGCTCCTTCTCGAAGGAGTACACGTCGTTGGCCCAGCACACGTGGTTGCAGGCGGCTTCCAGGGCGGTGATGAACCGGGGGTCGTTGTGGAGCGACTCCGGAGCCTCGATGCCGGTGACGATCTCTATGAGGTCCATGCAGACGTGGATGGCCCCGGTGTGCCGCCGCTTGGCGATGTACGTCTCCTCGGACGGCACCACGTCGTCCGCGCGGTTGCCCGCCTCCCAGGTGGTGGCCGTCGTGAGGTAGGTGACCAGATGCCAGGCGAACCGGGTTCGCCAGTGGGGGGCCGCGTTCGGTGTCGTACGTTCCCACAGGTCCATCAGGGCGATGACGGCCGCGGGCAGCTCCTCGTCCGGCAGGGGCGCGGGGGCGGTGCCGTCCACGACGGCGCGCATCCGTTCGACCACGGCGCGCACCAGCTCGGGGGAGCGGCCGAGATGGCCGTCGTCGAGCTGGTCGTCGACGAGGAAGAGCCAGACGAACCAGTCGGCCACCAGATCGAGGTGTTCCGGGTCGGCGGTCGGGTAGACCATGCCGACGAAGGCGCCGAAATCGGCTTGTTCGAAGCGGTGCATCGCGGACTCGCGGTGCACCAGACCCGTCTGTCTGATCCAGCTGGCCAGGTGACCGCGTGTGTGCCCGACGTGCGGGTTCGTCCGCTGGGGGAACGGGCAGTAGATGTCCGGCAGTTCGCTGTCCACAGGCGGATCTGGATCCTCTCCGGTCAAACGGTGTGCCGAGGCTGCCGACGTGCCGGGCGGCACCTCGGACACCCCCGAGACCTGCGGCTTTGAAGCTACCTGACCCCTTGTCACCGGGTCCAGGGATGGTGATCACGAATGAATCGAATCCTGTTCGGGTAGAGTCCGTGGGTAAGGCAGGTTCCACTTGCCCGGGACCCCCCGACCGCCTCCCTGGAGGCCTCCAAGGATCTTTTGGAGGAACAGACGAACGCGGGGGTCTTTTGCTGTGTCTTCGTGGAAACGACCTGCGCCGTTTCGTATGAAAAAATGAGATTTATGCGCTTTCTTGAGCCGGGCACCGGTCGCTACACAGACTCCTCCGTGGTTCCGTACGACCTCACGTACGACGACGTCTTCATGGTTCCGGGCCGTTCCGCCGTCGGCTCCCGCCAGGCCGTGGACCTCTCCTCGCCGGACGGGACCGGTACCACCATCCCGCTCGTGGTCGCCAACATGACCGCCATCGCGGGCCGCCGGATGGCCGAAACCGTTGCCCGCCGCGGCGGGCTCGTCGTCATCCCCCAGGACATCCCGATCGAGGTCGTCACCGACGTCATCACCTGGGTCAAGACGCGCCACCTTGTCCTGGACACCCCGATCGAGCTGGCCCCCAGCCAGACCGTCGCCGACGCGCTCTCCCTGCTGCCCAAGCGGGCGCACGGCGCGGGCGTCGTCGTGGACGAGGACCGCCGCCCCGTCGGTGTCGTCACCGACCACGACCTGACGGGCGTCGACCGCTTCACCCAGCTCTCCGAGGTCATGTCCAAGGACCTGGTCGTCCTGGACGCGGACATCGACCCGCGCGACGCGTTCAACAAGCTCGACGGCGCCAACCGCAAGCTCGCCCCCGCCGTGGACAAGGACGGCCGGCTCGTCGGCATCCTCACCCGCAAGGCCGCCCTGCGCGCCACCCTCTACACCCCGGCCACCGACGCCCAGGGGCGGCTGCGCATCGCCGCCGCCGTCGGCATCAACGGCGACGTCGCGGGCAAGGCCAAGCAGCTCCTGGACGCGGGCGTCGACACGCTCGTCGTGGACACCGCCCACGGCCACCAGGAATCCATGATCGCCGCGGTGAAGGCCGTACGGGCGCTGGACCCGCGGGTCCCGATCGTCGCGGGCAACATCGTCGCCGCCGAGGGCGTACGCGACCTGATCGAGGCGGGCGCCGACATCATCAAGGTCGGCGTCGGCCCCGGCGCCATGTGCACCACCCGGATGATGACCGGCGTCGGCCGGCCGCAGTTCTCCGCCGTCCTGGAGTGCGCCGCCGAGGCGAAGAAGCACGGCAAGCACGTCTGGGCGGACGGCGGCGTCCGCCACCCGCGCGATGTCGCCATGGCGCTCGCCGCGGGCGCGTCCAACGTGATGATCGGCTCCTGGTTCGCGGGTACGTACGAGTCGCCCGGCGACCTCCAGCAGTCCGCCGACGGCCGCTTCTACAAGGAGTCCTTCGGGATGGCCTCGGCGCGCGCCGTGAAGAACCGCACGTCGGACGAGTCCGCGTACGACCGGGCCCGCAAGGCGCTCTTCGAGGAGGGCATCTCCACCTCGCGGATGTTCCTCGACCCGACCCGTCCGGGCGTCGAGGACCTGATCGACTCGATCATCGCGGGCGTCCGCTCCTCCTGCACCTACGCGGGTGCGGCCTCCCTGGAGGAGTTCGCCGAGAAGGCGGTCGTCGGCGTCCAGAGCGCCGCCGGTTACGCCGAGGGCAAGCCGCTCCACGCCAGCTGGAGTTGATCCTCCGGGTCCGCCGACGCCTCCGCCCCTTCCGGTGCTTCGCACCAGGAGGGGCGGAGGCGTTTTCCGGGCCCGTGGCCGGGTCGTGTACGGGCCCTTCGGAGGTGGCCGGGACCCTGCTTCAACTCTGTTGAGATATAAGTAATATGAAGCGCAATCAGCTGCCTGCCTCTCTGCGGTAAGGGATCTCATGTCCTTCTTCACTGACCTGGCCCATCAGTACATCGACGGCGAGTGGCGGCCGGGGAAGGGGTCCTGGGACATCATCGACTTCAACCCCTTCAACGGGGAGAAGCTCGCCTCGATCCCGGTCGCCACCGCCGAGGAGGTCGACCAGGCCTACCGCGCCGCCGAGCAGGCCCAGCAGGCGTGGGGCGACACCAACCCGTACGCCCGGCGCACGGTCCTGGAGAAGGCGCTGCGCATCGTCGAGGAGCGCGAGGCGGAGATCAGTGAGGCGATCGTCGCCGAGCTGGGCGGCACCCGGCTCAAGGCCGGCTTCGAACTGCACCTGGCCAAGGAGTTCCTGCGCGAGGCGATCCAGCTCGCCCTGCGCCCCGTCGGCCAGATCCTCCCTTCGCCGACCGAGGGCAAGGAGAACCGGGTCTACCGGGTGCCCGTCGGGGTCGTCGGGGTCATCAGCCCGTTCAACTTCCCCTTCCTGCTCTCCCTGAAGTCCGTCGCCCCCGCCCTCGCCCTCGGCAACGCCGTCGTCCTCAAGCCGCACCAGAACACCCCGATCTGCGGCGGCACCCTGCTCGCCAGGATCTTCGAGGACGCCGGACTGCCCGCCGGGCTGCTCAACGTCGTGGTCACCGACATCGCGGAGATCGGCGACACCCTGCTGGAGCACCCCGTACCGCAGGTCATCTCCTTCACCGGCTCGGACAAGGTCGGCCGGCACGTCGCGACCGTCTGCGCCGCCAACCTCAAGCGCGTGGTCCTCGAACTCGGCGGCAACAGCGCCCTGATCGTGCTCGACGACGCCGATGTGGACTACGCGGTCGACGCCGCGGTCTTCAGCCGCTACGTCCACCAGGGCCAGGTCTGCATGGCCGCCAACCGCATCCTGGTCGACCGGTCGGTCGAGGCGGAGTTCACCGAGAAGTTCGTCGCCAAGGTCGCCTCCCTCACCGTCGGGGACCCGGCCGACCCGGCCACCCAGATCGGCCCGCTGATCAACTCCTCGCAGGCCGAGTCCGTCTCCCGGATCGTCGACCAGACCGTCGAGGCGGGCGCCACCGCCCTCCTCCACGGCCGCGCCGACGGCAACCTGGTCAGCCCCTCCGTACTGACCGGCCTCGCCCCCGACTCGCCCGTCCTCCAGCAGGAGATCTTCGGCCCCGTCGCCCTGCTCGTCCCCTTCGACGGCGAGGACGAGGCCGTCCGCATCGCCAACGACACCCCGTACGGGCTCAGCGGCGCCGTCCACACCGGGAACGTCGAGCGCGGTGTGCGGGTCGGTCAGCGCATTCACACCGGCATGATCCACATCAATGACGGCACCGTCCACGACGAGCCGATCGTGCCCTTCGGCGGCGAGAAGAGCTCGGGCCTCGGCCGCCTGAACGGTGAGTCGATGGTGGAGGCGTTCACCACGCAGAAGTGGATCTCCATCCAGCACGGCCGCTCGCAGTTCCCGTTCTGAGACCTTCCGAGCGCCTTCTGACTCTGCGACCGGTCCTGACCGGTCACCCTGCGCCGAGCGCGCCCCCGCGGGCCGCTCATGGTCTACTGCGGGGGGCGGCATCCGTCCGCCTCCCGCAGCCGGCCCCACCGCAGAGAAGTGAACCGCCCGACGTGCGCCTGAACGACCTCGACGAACGCATCGTCCACGCCCTCGCCGAAGACGCCCGGCGCTCCTACGCCGACATCGGCGCGATCGTCGGCCTCTCCGCCCCCGCCGTGAAACGCCGCGTGGACCGGCTCCGCGCCGAGGGCGCGATCACCGGCTTCACCGTCCGCGTCGACCCGGCCGCGCTCGGCTGGGAGACCGAGGGGTTCATCGAGATCTACTGCAGCCGCAACACCTCCCCGGAAGCGATCAAGCAGGGCCTCGCCCGCTACCCGGAGATCGCCGCGGCCTCCACCGTCACCGGCGACGCGGACGCGGTGGTCCAGGTCTTCGCCGCCGACATGCGCCACTTCGAGCAGGTGCTGGAGCGGATCGCGGGGGAGCCCTACGTCGAGCGCACCAAGTCCGTCCTGGTGCTCTCACCCCTGCTGCGCCGCTACTCGGCGGAGGCCCCGCCGGCCTGACCCCGGCCCCGGACGGCCTCCCGGGCAGTGGCGCACATCACCCCGCTGACCTGCGGCGATGCCCGACGCAACATTTCGCCGCCCGGCGTCCTTCGCGCGCAACGAATCGACGGTCGGTGCGCAACACTCGCGCCTTGTCCGGGGGGAGAGGCGACACGTACCTTCGATACGTCTCCCCACCCCGCTCGCACCCGCCCGAGGTCAGCCATGCCGCCGTTGCGCACCGCCCTGCTCCAGAGCTCCGGACGGCCCGGTGCCGTCGCCGAGAACCTGAAGACGCTGGACGAGGCCGCCGCGCGCGCCGCGGCGGCGGGCGCACGGCTGCTGGTGAGCCCCGAGCTGTTCCTGACCGGGTACGCCATCGGCGACGCCGTCCCCGAGCTGGCCGAGCCCGTCGACGGCCCGGGCGCCCAGGCCGTCGCCGAGATCGCCGTACGCCACGGCCTCGCCGTCCTGTACGGCTACCCGGAGCGCGACGGCGAGCGGATCTTCAACGCCTCCCAGCTCATCGGCCCCGACGGCGCGTCGCTGGCGAACTACCGCAAGACCCACCTCTTCGGCTGCTTCGAGCAGGAGTGGTTCACCCCCGGTGAGCAGACCGTCGTCCAGGCCGACCTGGACGGCGTCCGCATCGGCCTGCTGATCTGCTACGACGTCGAGTTCCCCGAGAACGTACGGGCGCACGCCCTCGCCGGCACCGACCTGCTGCTGGTGCCCACCGCGCAGATGCACCCGTTCCAGTTCGTCGCCGAATCCGTCGTCCCCGTACGGGCCTTCGAGAGCCAGATGTACGTGGCGTACGTCAACCGGACCGGCCCGGAAGGGGAGTTCGAGTTCGTCGGGCTCAGCTGCCTGGCCGGGCCCGACGGCACCGTCCGTACCCGCGCCGGACGCGGCGAGGAACTCGTCGTCGGTGAGGTGGACCCGGAGTTCCTGGCCGCCTCCCGCACCGCCAACCCCTACCTGCACGACCGCCGCCCCGGTCTGTACGGCTCCCTCGGCTGAGCCCTCCCCCCCCACAACTTCCCTCTTCAGTCATCGCGCAAGGAGTCCGTACCCCATGACGTCCACGGTGCCCAACGCTGTCCAGCACACCGACGCAGCCGCCCCGCCGATCACCATGTTCGGGCCGGACTTCCCGTACGCGTACGACGACTTCCTGGCCCACCCGGCCGGGCTCGGCCAGATACCGGCGACCGAGCACGGCCAGGAGGTCGCCGTCATCGGCGGCGGGCTCTCCGGCATCATCGCCGCGTACGAGCTGATGAAGATGGGCCTCAAGCCCGTCGTCTACGAGGCCGACCAGATCGGCGGGCGGCTGCGGACCGTCGGCTTCGACGGCTGCGACCCCTCGCTCACCGCCGAGATGGGCGCGATGCGCTTCCCGCCGTCCTCCACGGCGCTCCAGCACTACATCGACCTGGTCGGCCTGGAGACCCGGGCCTTCCCCAACCCGCTCTCCCCGGCCACGCCCTCCACCGTCGTGGACCTCAAGGGCGAGTCGCACTACGCCGAGACCATCGACGACCTGCCGCAGGTCTACCGCGATGTGGCGAACGCCTGGAACGCCTGTCTGGAGGAGGGCGCCGACTTCTCCGACATGAACCGGGCGCTGCGCGAGCGCGACGTCCCGCGCATCCGCGAGATCTGGTCGCAGCTCGTCGAGCGGCTCGACAACCAGACCTTCTACGGCTTCCTCTGCGAGTCCGAGGCCTTCAAGTCCTTCCGCCACCGCGAGATCTTCGGCCAGGTCGGCTTCGGCACCGGGGGCTGGGACACCGACTTCCCCAACTCCATCCTGGAGATCCTGCGGGTCGTCTACACCGAGGCCGACGACCACCACCGCGGCATCGTCGGCGGCAGCCAGCAGCTCCCGCTGCGGCTGTGGGACCGCGAGCCGCAGAAGATCGTCCACTGGCCGCAGGGCACCTCGCTGGCCTCCCTGCACGGCGGCGAGCCGCGCGGCGCCGTGACCCGGCTGACCCGTACCGCGGGCAACCGCATCACGGTCACCGACGCCACCGGCGACATCCGCACCTTCCGGGCCGCCGTCTTCACCGGCCAGTCCTGGCTGCTGCTCTCCAAGATCGACTGCGATGACGCGCTCTTCCCGATCGACCACTGGACGGCGATGGAGCGCACCCACTACATGGAGTCGTCCAAGCTGTTCGTCCCGGTCGACCGCCCGTTCTGGCTGGACAAGGCCGTCGACGGCCAGGGCAACGCCACCGGCCGCGACACCATGTCGATGACGCTCACCGACCGGATGACCCGGGGCACGTACCTCCTGGACGACGGCCCGGACAAGCCCGCCGTCATCTGCCTCTCCTACACGTGGTGCGACGACAGCCTGAAGTGGCTGCCGCTCTCCCCGAAGGAGCGCATGGAGGTCATGCTCAAGTCGCTGGGGGAGATCTACCCGAACGTCGACATCCGCAGCCACATCATCGGCAACCCGGTCACCGTCTCCTGGGAGAACGAGCCCTGGTTCATGGGCGCGTTCAAGGCCAACCTGCCCGGCCACTACCGCTACCAGCGGCGGCTGTTCACCCACTTCATGCAGGACCGGCTCCCCGCCGACAAGCGGGGCCTGTTCCTCGCGGGCGACGACATCTCCTGGACGGCCGGCTGGGCGGAGGGCGCCGTACAGACCGCGCTCAACGCGGTGTGGGGCGTCATGCACCAGTTCGGCGGGACGACCGACCCGACCAACCCCGGGCCCGGCGACCTCTTCGACGAGATCGCCCCGGTGGAGCTTCCGGAGGACTGAACCGGAGGCGCCCCGGGCCCGACGGGGCTCGGTGTCGGTCAGGGCCGGGCGGCCGGCACGGTGTCCTTCGCCACCAGCCTCCCGCCGGACCAGCAGAGCCGGTAGAGGTCGACCTCGGCCAGCACATCGCGGCCGGACCGGTAGAAGTCGCACGTGGCACCCGGTGGCCGGGGTGCGGAACGGGCGTGGTCGGGCGGGTAGGGGAAGGCGCGGGCCGGCAGCCGAGGCGTGAGTTCCGCGTGCGGCCGGCCGACCGTCAGCTCCTCGAACCGGGACGGCGTCAGCACGCTCGTCGTCAGCTGCCAGGCCAGGTGGACGGCGGCGGGTACGAAGAAGGCGGCCGCCACGACGGGCGCCACGAAGGCGGCGGCGGAACGGCGGCGGGCGGCGCTCCGTACGCGGTCGAGCCGCCGGGCGGACTCCGGTGCGGTGGCGCCCGGGCGGAGTGCCTGTGCGGATGGTGACGCGGAACCGGCGTGCCGCTCCCGGGGCCCGGCCGGTGTTCCGGGCGCCGAGGCCCCGGTGCGGCCCGTCGCCCGGTGCGGGAGGACGGCAGTGACGCGGAATCCGCCTTCGTACGGCCCGGTCCGCAAGGAGCCGCCGAGCACCGTCACCCGCTCACGCAGCCCCGTCAGCCCCCGGCGGCCGACCCCCGCGACCGGGTCCTCCGCCGGGTGCGCGGGCCCGCCGGCCGGTGCGGCGGCGTTCACGGCGCTCACGCGGGTCCGGTCGGCCTCATGCGTGATCCGCACCCGGATCGCACCGCCCGGCGCGTGCTTCACGGCGTTGGTGAGGGCCTCCTGCACCACACGGTAGATGCCGTGCTCGACCAGAGGGGACAGGGCGGGCACCGCCCCGCACCTCTCCCAGCGCACCGGGACCCCGGAGGCTTCCGCCCGTACGAGGAGGTCCTCGACGGTGCCCTCGACCGGCAGGCCCGCCCCCGGTTCCGTTCCGGACGGGTCGTGCAGGACGGCGACGGTCTCCCGCAGCTGCTCCACGGCGTCCGCGATCGTCCCGCGCAGCTCGGCGAGGTCGGTGCGGTCGCGGTCCGTGAGGTCGGGGGAGAGCTCCAGGGCCCCGGCGCGCAGGGCGACCAGACTCAGGGCGTGGCCGAGGGAGTCGTGCATGTCGGCCGCGATGTCCGCGCGCTCGGTCAGCCGGGCCCGCTCCGCGACCAGGTGCTGCCGTTCCTCCAGGGTCCGGGCCAACCGCCAGCCCTCCCGCACGAGTTCACGCCGACCGCGCCAGTGCCGTCCGGCCAGCCAGGGCAGCAGCAGGGCGGCGGGCAGCACGGTCAGCGCGTAGAACCACCAGACGGCCTGCACTCCCAGCACCGCGCACACGGCGAGATCGGCCGCGAGGCACCCGGCGAGCACCATGAGCGGCTGCCGTACGGCGGCGACCCGGGCGCCCAGCAGACAGCTCAGCGTGGCCAGCGACAGGACCTGGGCGTTGGCCGGGGTCGCGGAGTCGGCCAGGCCCAGCGCGCACAGCCCGTTGACGAGCACGACCGCGACCCCCGGCCGGCGGCGGGACAGCGGCACGGCCACCGCCAGGACGGCCATCGGGAGGAGCAGGTCCCGGACCGGCACCGCCGAAGCCGTTTCCCGGAACCCGTAGGCGGTGGCCGCGGAGAGTGCGAGCCACAGGGCCGCGTCGCCGAGCACGGGCCCGGCCGCGAGTATGCGCGCGTGCAGCATGGTGATTTCGCCCCGTCCTTCCGATGGATGCCCCGGGAGGTCCCCGGGCCCGCCCAGGGCATCGATTCTGCGGGACGGACGGGGCGGCCCGGCGAGGGGATGGGCATGGGGCCCGCCGCCGGGTCAGGCGTCCCGGCGGCGCAGCACGTACAGGCCGGTCAGGTGCGCGGCCCCGGCCCACGCCGCCACGATCAGGACCGCCGTCGCCGGCGCGAGCGTGCCCTCGGCGCCGATACGCATGAAGTGGTCCCCGGCCCCGTGCGGCAGAAAGCCGTTGACCTTCGCGAGCGAGGGGCCTCCCAGCCCCAGGAGCACGCTCGGCAGGGCCCACAGGAGGGCGACGAGGATCGACAGAACGCCGGCCGGGTGGCGCGCGGCGAACGCCGTACCCACGGTCAGTACGGCGACCAACGCCTGGTAGACACCGATCGCGAGGAGCTGACGGAGTGTCGGGCCCACGTCGAGGGTGGCCCGCCCGTCGAACGCGACCCAGGCCACCACCGTGCCCACGACGGCGAACAGAGTCCCGGCGACGAACGCGACGACGGCCGTCACCAGCGCCTTCGCCGCCTGGACCCGATGCCGCCGGGGCACCCAGAGCAGGGACGCCCGTACGCTCCCCGTCGTGTACTCGGAGGCCACCGCGACCGTGGCCAGGACGACGACGGCGAACTGGACGATGACGACGGAGGAGGCCGCCGCGTTCCCCACGGGCTGGACGGGATGCTCGTTGATACGGGCGATCGAGGCGTAGTAGAAGGTGAAGACACAGGTGACCGCGAGCCCTGCCAGAAGGCAGAGGTAGGGGGCCCGGACGGACCACAGTTTGGTCCCTTCGCAGGCGACCGCTCCGGCGAAGCCACCGGGTGTGCGCCGCAGGGACCGGAGCGGATCCGTCCGTCGTCCGGGTGCCGTCGTGGTCACTGCCGTCCCCCTTGGTTCGCTGCCGGGACCGTGGCCCTGTCGGTCGCGGCAGCCGTGTCCGGTCCGCTGCCGCCCGTCGCGTATTCGACGCTGCGCGCGGTCAGATCCATGTACGCCTGCTCCAGCGAGACCCGGACGTCGTTCAGCCCGTGCAACCGGATCCCGCAGTGGTGGGCCAGGTCGCCGACCTCGGCGGCGGTGCGGCCCTCGACGGTGAGTTCGCCGGTCGCGGCCGTCCCGACACTCACCCCGTCGGCCGTCCTCAGGCGGCGCACCAGCGTCGCCCGTTCCCCGGGGTCGGGAACCACCGCGCGCGCCGACGGGGGAGAGGCGGCGGCGAGGAACTCCGTCATGGAGGTGTCGCTCAGCAGCCGGCCGCGTCCGATGACGACGAGATGGTCGGCCGTCAGCTCCATCTCGCTCATCAGATGGCTGGAGAGGAAGACGGTCCGCCCTTCCGCCGCCCGGCCCCGGACGAGCCGGCGGATCCACCGTACGCCGTCCGGGTCGAGGCCGTTGACCGGCTCGTCCAGGACGAGCACCGACGGATCGCCGAGCAGGGCGCCCGCCACCCCGAGCCGCCCGCTCATCCCGAGCGAGTACGTGCCCGCCGGCCGACGGGCCGCCTTCGTCAGGCCCACGGTCTCCAGCACCTCGTCCACCCGGCGTACGGGGATGCCGTTGGCCCGCGCCTGGGCGACGAGGTGCGTGCGGCCGGAACGGGCCGGGTGGACCGACCGGGCGTCCAGCAGGGCGCCGACCGCGCAGAGCGGGCGGCGCAGATCCGCGTAGGGGCGCCCGGCGATCAGAGCGCGGCCCCGGGTGGGGTGGTCCAGCCCCAGGATCATGCGCATCGTGGTGGATTTTCCGGCCCCGTTGGGGCCCAGGAAGCCGGTCACCCGGCCGGCTTCGACATCGAGTGTCAGCCCGTCCACGGCGAGGGTGTCGCCATAGCGTTTGGTCAGTCCTCGGAGGGTGATCACGGAGTTCCTTCGTGTCGGTCGCGGAGCGCGGAGCGCGGGTGGGGACGGCCCGGAGACGGCGGCCGCCTCCCGTCCCGTACGGACCGGTGTCCCGTACGGAAGCGACGCTAGGAGTCCGGCGTCCCGGTGCCCATCGGACGAACGGCAGCGGCGCCCTGCCTTTCGACAGGGGTGGTACCCGGCCCGGGGATGAGATCCGGGGCCTTGCCGTTCGCGGGGTGCCGCGCCCGCCGTAGGCTCGCCGCGTGGCAGAGACGACACCGAGCAGCCGACCGGTCCGGGTCCTGGTGGCCGACGACGAGGCGATGGTCCGGGCCGGAGTGCGGGCCATCCTCGCCAGGGACCCGCACATCGAAGTGGTCGCCGAGGCGGCGGACGGCCACGAGGCGATCCTGCTCACCGGCCGGTACCGGCCGGACGTGGTGCTGCTGGACATCCAGATGCCCGGCCTGGACGGGCTGACGGTGGCGGCGCGGCTCCACCGGGAGCCGAGGACGGTCGGGGTGATCATGCTGACGACCTTCGGCCAGGACGAGTACGTCACGCGCGCCCTGGAGGAGGGCGCCGACGGCTTCCTGCTGAAGGCGGACGACCCGAGGGAACTGCTCAACGGGGTGCGGGCGGTGGGGGCAGGCGGGGCCTATCTGTCCCCGCGGGTCGCGGGCCGGGTCATCGCCGGGCTGCGCGCGCACCGGGCGGCGCATCCCCACCGTTCGCTGGAGCGGCTCACGGAACGGGAGCGCGAGGTGCTGGCCGGACTCGGGACGGGGCTGTCCAATGCGGAGATCGCGCACCGGCTGCACCTGGTCGAGGGCACGGTGAAGGCGCACGTCAGCGCGGTGCTCGCGAAGCTGGGCGTACGCAACCGGGTGGAGGCGGCCATCTCCGCGTACGAGGCGGGTCTGGTCCCACCGGGCCCCCGCTGAACGGGTGTTGGCGTCCTGAACGGGTGTTGGCGTCCGGTCCGAGCCGCAGCTGTACGGGAACTGCCGGGACGACCCGCACCACTTGGCACTACGGGCACTACTTGGCACTGCCAGCCCCGCCCGGGACTACGGGACCAGGGCCGTCTCAGCGGCACGGCGTGAGCAGGAAGCGTCCCACCAGACCGGCCCCCGCGTCCGTACGCTGTCCGAACTCCTCGGCCAGCGCCGGGAATCCGCGCAGCCGCCAGAGGACCAGGACCGCCGTCCAGGCGGCCTCGCGGGCTCGTTCCAGGCTCCAGGAGCTCACCAGGTGGGTCAGCGGATCCGTGATCTCCAGGAGGTCGGGGCCCGGCATCAGATCGTCGTGGATCCGCTCCTCCAGCAACACGAGGAGATCGCCCACGCGCTCGAACTCCCCTTCCAGCTCCGGCGGAGCGCAGCCGAGCGTACGACAGGTGTCCACCACCGCGAGCACGAGGTCGTGGCCGATGTGCGCCTGGAGGCCGCTCAGGGCGAACTGCACCGGACGTACGCCGGGATGGCGCCGGTACTGGAGGAGCGGACGCCAGCACTCCGGCGGGCGGCCTCCCGTCGCCGCCGTGTCCACGGCCGACAGATAACGTTCGGTGAGGCGCGCGCCCAGGGTTTCGGCGGCTCCGGGGCCGTCGCGGCCGGGCCCGAGAGGGGCGCTCTCGACGGCCGTCAGATAGACCTGGTTGAAGACCGCGACCCCGTCCGTGGACGGCCACCGCGAGCGGAAGGCCCGCATCCGTTCGATCGCCGTCGGTGCGCCCGCCGTCAGGGTGCCGGGGCCGGCCGGTTCCGTGAACTGTTCGATCTGCGCCATGTGCGGAGCGTCCCAGTCATAGGCTCGCCCTGGCACCGACCGGCCGCAGGTTCATCGGAACGGACGAACGACGGTGCCGGAAAAGGGGATCGTGGAGTGCCGGGCATACGCGCAGAACGCCGCAATGCACACCGGGAGCGCCGACGGGCCGCCCGTCGGCACGGGCTGCTGGCCGTCGCGTCGGCCGTCGTGGTGATCGGTGCCACGGCCGGGCTGATCGAGGCCGGGCAGGACGAGCGGCGGAACACGGCCGTCCCGGAACCGACGCCCCCGCCGGTCCTCCAGCCGCTGCCGGCGGTCCCGACGCCCAGCGCCGCGCCGCCCACCGCGTCCCCTTCCCCCACTCCCGCGCCGACCCGGCCGCCGTCTCCGTCCCCCTCCCCGCCCCCGGCGCCCGGCGCCTCCCGTACGAGCGCCGCCCCCACGGCGGTGACTCCCGCGCCCGCACCCGCCCCGGCCCCCCGGAACCGCCTCTTCCGCCACCCGCGCTCCCAGGTCCTGGACTGGGTGCGGGCCCACCCCGACGACCCGCGCCGTCCGCTGATCGAGTCCCGGATCGCGGCGCAGCCCGCGGCGGTCTGGTTCGCGGCCCACAACCCGGGGGAGATCGCCGGGCAGGTCCGCGCCGTCACCCGGGGCGCGGCCGCCGCCGGGCGGACCCCGGTGCTCGTGCCGTACGCCATCCCCGACCGGGACTGCGGCGGGGCCTCGCAGGGCGGGGCGCCGGATCTCGCGGCGTACGACACCTGGATACGGGAGTTCGCCCAGGGGCTCGGCGCGGGCCCCGCGATCGTCATCCTGGAACCGGACGCCATCGCCCTCTCCGACTGCCTCACCGCCCCCGAACGCGCGGCCCGCTTCGCCGCCCTGGCTCGCGCCGGAGACACCCTGCGCGCCGCCAACCCGCAGGCCAGGGTCTACTTCGACGGCGGCCACTCCGGCTGGCACGCCCCCGCCAAACAGGCGGCCGCGCTCCGGGCGGCCGGGGCGGCCACCAGCGGCGACGGCATCTTCACCAATGTGGCCAACTTCCACCGCACCGCCGACGAGACCGCGTACGCCCGCCGGGTCCTGGCAGCCCTCGGCGGCCCGCCCGGCCTCGGCGCCGTCATCGACACCAGCCGTAACGGCAACGGCGCCCCGGCGGCGGGCCAGTGGTGCGATCCGGCGGGCCGGGCGCTGGGGCAGACCCCGACGACGCGGACGGGCGAGAGCGGGATCGACGCGTATCTGTGGGTGAAGCTGCCGGGGGAGTCCGACGGCTGCTCGGGCGCGGCGGGCTCCTTCACCCCGGAGTACGCGTACGCCCTGGCTACGGGCTGAGCCGCCGAGCGCCTCCGGCGGCTGCCGTGCGCCTCCGGCGGGTCAGGCCTTCCCGGGCCCGGGCTTCCCGTCTCCCGCGCCGCTTCCCGTGCCGTCGGCCGAGCTCTCGCCCGACTCCTCGTCGTACGTGGACGTCCCGGCGTCCAGCAGCGGTTCCTGGGTCTTGAGGTGCGCCGGGGCGAAGGCGCGCAGCACGTGGTAGCCGGTGATCACGACGAGGGTGCCGAGCGCGATACCGCCCAGTTCGAAGTTGTCCGTGATCTTCAGGGTGACCCCGCCGACGCCGATGATGATGCCCGCGGCGGCCGGTACGAGGTTGAGCGGATTGCGCAGGTCCACCCGGCCGTTGAGCCAGATCTGGGCGCCGAGCAGGCCGATCATCCCGTACAGGATCACGGTGATGCCGCCGAGCACCCCGCCCGGGATCGCGGCGACGACCGCGCCGAACTTGGGGCAGAGGCCGAAGAGCAGGGCGAAGCAGGCCGCCGCCCAGTAGGCGGCCGTGGAGTAGACGCGGGTGGCGGCCATCACGCCGATGTTCTCGGAGTACGTGGTGTTGGGCGGGCCGCCCACGGCGGTGGAGAGCATCGACGCGGCGCCGTCCGCCGCGATGGCGGTGCCGAGCTTGTCGTCCAGGGAGTCGCCGGTCATCTCGCCCACGGCCTTGACGTGCCCCGCGTTCTCCGCGACCAGCGCGATCACCACGGGCAGGGCCACCAGGATCGCGGACCACTCGAAGGCCGGGGCGTGGAAGGAGGGCAGGCCGATCCAGTCCGCCGCGCCCACGCCCGACAGGTCCAGCCGCCAGTGGTCGACCGCCTCCGCGCCGCCCGCCGGGGAGTGGATCTTGCCGAAGACCAGGTCCAGCACCCAGGAGAGCAGATAACCGAAGACCAGCCCGAGGAAGATCGCGATCCGGGAGAGGAAGCCGCGCAGGCACACCACGGCCAGGCCGGTGGCGAGCATCACCGCCAGCGCGGTCCACTGGTCCTGCGGCCAGTACGTCGACGCGGTCACCGGGGCCAGGTTGAAGCCGATCAGCATGACCACCGCGCCGGTCACCACCGGCGGCATCGCCGCATGGATGATCCGCGCGCCGAACCGCTGCACCGCGAGGCCCACCAGGAACAGGACGGCGGCGACCACCAGCACCGCACCCGTGACGGTCGCGCTGTCACCGCCGCTCGCCCGGATGGTGGCCGCGACGCCGACGAAGGAGAGCGAGCAGCCGAGGTAGCTCGGCACCCGGCCCTTCGTCGCCAGCAGGAAGATCGCGGTCGCCACCCCGGACATCATGATCGCGAGGTTCGGGTCGAGTCCCATCAGGACCGGGGCGACGAACGAGGCCCCGAACATCGCCACCACGTGCTGGGCGCCGAGTCCGAACGTACGGGGCCAGGAGAGCCGCTCGTCGGGGCGGACCACCGCCCCGGGCGCGGGGGTCTTCCCGTCGCCGTGCAAGGTCCAGCGCACGCCGAGGCTCATGGTTGCTCCCTGAAGGTCTGCTCGGTGTGCCGGCCGGTCCGTGATCCGGTGTGCGGTGTTCACCTGCGGAAAAAGATCAGCGCCATGGTAGTGGTGCGGCCGGGAGCCCCGCTGTCGGGGCGGGTTCGGCTCCCGGACGGGGCCTTCGTCGCCGTACCGCCGTCGGGGTGGGTTCGGCTCCCGGACGGGGCCTTCGTCGCCGTGCCGCCGTCGGGGTGGGTTCGGCTCCCGGACGGGGCCTTCGTCGCCGTACCGCCACCGGGGCGGGCTCAGCTCCCCGACGCGGTCTTCGCGGCCGCACCGCCGTCCACCGCCGAGCCCGTGACCTTCCGGTCGCCCGCCCGCAGGACCCCCGCGCCCAGCACCAGGCCGAACGCCAGCACGGTCACCACGCCGAACGACACCACCAGCGAGGTCGCCTCCGCGAGCGAGCCGATCGCGGAGGGGGCGATCAGGCCCGAGGTGTACGTGATGGTGGCGACGCCCGCGATGGCCTGGCTCGGGTTCGGTCCGCTGCGCCCGGCCGCCGCGAAGGCCAGCGGGACCACGACCGCCACGCCGAGGCCCAGCAGCGCGAAGCCGCCCATCGCCACCGCCGGGGAGGACGAGAACACCACCAGCAGGCCGCCCGCGGTGGCCAGCGCCCCTCCCACCCGTACGGTCCGCACCGCGCCGAACCGGTCCACGATCCGGTCCCCGGCGAGCCGCGCCACCGCCATCGTCAGGGCGAAGGCCGTGGTGGAGGCGGCCGCGACCCCGTCCGAACTGCCCAGGACGTCCCGCAGGTAGACCGCCGACCAGTCCAGGCTGGCCCCCTCCGCGAAGACCGCGCAGAAGCCGACGGCCCCGATGATCAGCGCCGACTTCGGCGGCAGGGTGAAGCGCGGCGGCGGCTCCTCGTCCGGCTCGCTGCGCAGGTCCAGCACGCCCCGGCAGGCGAGCAGCCCCACCGCGGTCAGCACCAGGGCGGCGAGCGTGTGGTGGAGCCGGGCGTCGGTGCCGATGTGGGCGGCGACCGTGCCCGCCGCCGAACCGATCAGCGCGCCCACGCTCCACATCCCGTGCAGCCCCGACATGATCGACTTGTCGAGCCGGTTCTCCACCTCCACGCCCAGGGCGTTCATCGCCACGTCGGACATGCCCGCCGTCGCCCCGTAGACGAACAGGGCGGCGCACAGGGTCAGCAGGTTCGGCGCCAGCGCGGGCAGGATCAGGGCCAGCGTCCACAGGGCGAGCAGCCCGCGCAGGGCGGTCCGGGCGCCGAAGCGGTGGCTGATCCGGCCCGCCAGCGGCATCGCGATCGAGGCACCGATCGCCGGGAAGGCCAGCGCGAGCCCCAACTGCCCGGTGCTCACCCCCGCGTGGTCCTGGATCCAGGGCACCCGGGTCGCGAAGCTGCCGGTCACCGCCCCGTGCACCGTGAAGACCGTGGCGACGGCGAACCGGGCCCGCCTCACCTGCTCCGCGCCGTGGACCGTGACGGCCGGTTCCTTCGTCATGCGGTAGTGCCCTCCCTGAGGTTCCGGTGCCCGGGTCCTTCCCCGTGCTCCCGCTCCCCACTGCGCCGCGTAAACTATCAGGAACCCTGCCTGATAAATAGTTCTTTCGGGAAGCTCTCGCCGCCGACCCAGGCCGGAGGCTCCGCAGTGATCTGGAAGGATCCCGGTATGCGCGCATCACCGAGCACGGCTCGGGCCATCAACGACCGGCTCGCCCTGCGACTGCTCCAGCAGGAAGGCCCGTTGACGGCCGCGCAGCTGAAGACCCTGACCGGACTCTCCCGCCCCACCGTCGCCGACCTGGTCGAACGGCTCCAGGGCGCCGGGCTGATCCATGTCGTCGGTGAGTCCGGGGCCGTCCGCCGGGGCCCCAACGCGAAGCTGTACGGGATCGTCGCCGACCGGGCCCACCTCGCCGCCCTCGACGTGCGCACCGGAAGCGTCTCCGTGGTCGTCGCCGATCTGCTGGGGACCACGCTCGCCGAGGCGGCCCTGCCCATCGCGGACGGCACCGGGACCGCCGCCGCCGTCGAGCAGTCCGTCGCCCTGCTGGAGCGCACCGCCCGCGAGGCGGGGTCCGTCCCGCTGCACAGCGTCGGCATCGGGGCCCCGGGGCTGATCGACCCGGCCACCGGCGAACTGCGGGACAGCTCCGGGCTGCCCGCCTGGCACCGGGGCCTGGTCCGGGTGCTCCAGGAGCGGCTGCCCGCGACCGTACTGGTCGAGAACGAGACCAATCTGGCGGCCGTCGCGGAGCACCGGGACGGAGCCGCCCGCGACCGCGAGACCTTCGTGCTGATCTGGCTGGGCCAGGGCATCGGCGCCGCCGTGATGCTGGACGGCAGGCTGCGGCAGGGCGCCTCCGGGGGCGCGGGGGAGATCGGCTTCCTCCCGGTGCCCGGATCGGGCGGACTGCCCTCGGCCGTCGACTGCGCGGGCGGCTTCCACTCCCTGGCCGGTTCGGTGGCCCTGTGCGAGCTCGCCGCCCGGCACGGCATCGAGCCTTCCCGGAACGCGGGCCAGGAGGCCAGGGATGCCGGGGAGCCTGGGAAGGGCCGGGAGGCCGGGGAGGGCTCGGAGGCCCGGGAAGGCTGGGAGAAGGCCGCCGGGGGCCGGGAGGAGGTCGCCGCCGTGGCCGCCGTACGTACCGCTCTGGAGGCAGGGGAGCGGGGAGAGGCGTTCCTGGGCGAACTGGCCGACCGCCTCGCCCTCGGGGCCGCCGCCGTCGCCTCGGTCCTGGACCCCGGCTGCGTACTCCTGGCCGGTGCGGTCGGTGAGGCCGGCGGTCCCGCGCTCGCCGCCCGTGTCGAGGAGCGGCTGGCCCGGCTGTCACCCCTGCGCACCGAGGTCCGGGCCGGTTCGCTGGGGGACGGTGCCGTACTGCGCGGGGCGCTGCTCGCCGCCCGGGACGCGGCCCAGGACGCGCTGTTCGCGCCGGGGGGCTGAGAACACGTGCGGGGCGGCCCGGAGGCAGGGCGGTCGCCCCGGCCCGTACGGCACCCGTAACGGGTGAAGCCCCGGCAGTGGCTGCCGGGGCTTCACGCGTGGTGCCGGGAGGTCACGGGGGCGGTGCGCCCACCCCCGTATGGGAGGGGGCGGTGCGCTCACCCCCGTACGGGAGCTAGCAGGCGCCCTGGTCCTTCCAGACGCCCCACTCGCCGGTGGTGCCGGGCTCCTCGCCCTTCGTCCACCACGAGGCCTTCCACTCGCGGCCCTCGTGGCTGACGACCGTGCCGCCGCCGTACGAGGCGTCCGCGTTCCACGGCGGGGCCGTGCACTCACCGCCCGGAGCCGTCGAGGTCGGGGTGGGGGTGGGACCGGTCGGCGTCGGCGTCGGGGTGCTGCCGGTGCCGGGCTCGACCAGGGTGGTGCCGCGGGCCAGGTCCCCGGCGAGGGAGTAGGTCTTCCCGCCGAAGGTCACGGTCCAGTTGGACGGGGTGGAGGTGGGCAGGTAGTAGACGAAGTCCAGCTCCACCGAGGCGCCGGGGGCCAGGGTCTGCCAGGCCGGGAGCTTCAGGGAGACCCGGTTGTACTCGCCCTTGAGGCCGCCGATGTTGTTGGCCGCCGTGTGGTCGCTGCGGATGATCGACGTACCGAAGCCGGACTGGTCCTTGGCGTTGGCCGGGGCCGAGGTGGCGTAGTCGAACTGGAACTCCGTGCCGCCGGGCAGGGTGGCCTGGGTCTTGTTGGTGATCTTCAGCTTGGGGCTGATCGGGTAGTTGGAGTCACCGAGCGCGAACTGTCCGAAGGAGACGTCGATGTCGACGGCCTCGGTGGGCAGGTCGATCGTGGAGCGCTTCGCGCCGTACGGGGTCGCCGACTTGAAGGCGTCGTACATCGCGGTGGTCAGCGTGTTGCCGGTCTCGTACTGGCCCTTGGCCGCGTTCCACTGGTAGTCGCCCGCCAGCTCCCAGATCATCGTGCCGCCGATGCCCTTGTCGACCACGTAGTCGGCCTTGGCCTTCACCGACTGCTCGTCCTCGGTGGAGAGGAAGACCTTCTTCTGGGCGTTCCACAGCCACGGGGCGGTCAGCGTGGAGTCGTACTTACGGGCGTACGTGCCGGTCAGCTGGGTGTTCGCCGGGAAGCCGTAGTCGGTGAGGTAGTCGCCGACGATGCCCTTCTCCAGGTTCTTCGCGTGCCACATCGGGTTGGAACCGGCAGGCGATTCCTGGCCGTTGTCGTCCTTGTCGTGCCACAGGTTGTCGATGCCGACCGCGCCGTCACCGCACTTGGTCAGCCCCGCGCCCGCCGGGCAGTTCGTCGTGGCCGCCTTGCCCCAGAGGCCGTCGGTGCCGCCCTGGACGTTCTTGAAGCCGCGGGTGTAGTACGGCAGACCGATGTTGATGCGGCCGGCCGGCATGGAGCCGCGGAAGTAGTGGTAGGCCCAGTCGGTGTTGAGGTAGCCGACACCGCCGTACTGCGAGGTGGTGTACACACCGGCCTGCGCCAGCTCGTTGTCCTTGCCGTCGTCGAACAGGGTGGCGTTCGGGCCGACGTACTCGTTCCAGGCGCCGTGCAGGTCGTAGGACATGATGTTGACGTAGTCCAGGTACTTCTGCATCTGGTACGTCTCCATGCCCCGCAGCAGGTAGCCGGAGGAGGGGGCGGCGACGGTCAGCAGGTAGTGCTTGCCGTCGGCGGCGCCCGCGTGGTCGAGCTTCTCGCGCAGCGTCTTCATGAGGACGTCGTAGCCCTTGACCAGGCCCGCGCGGCGACCGTTGGCCAGCGTGTGGTCCATGGGGTTGCCCGCGTCCTTCATGGACGTCGCGTACTCGTAGTCGATGTCGACGCCGTTGAAGCCGTACTTCTTGATGAAGGCGACGGCCGAGTCGGCGAAGGTGTTGATGCCCGCCGTGTTGACCGAGCCGTCGGCGTTGGTCGCCATCGAGTAGAAGCCACCGGAGTTGACGCGCTTGCCGTCGGGGCCGAAGTAGCCGCCGGTCTCGGCCCAGCCGCCCACGGAGACCAGGGTCTTCACGTCCGGGTACTGCTTCTTGTACTTGGTCAGCAGGTTGAAGTGCCCCTTGTAGGGGAGCGCCGGGTCCATCTCGGCGCCCGCGACCCCGGGCCAGGTCATTCCGGTGGAGGCGTTGTCGGCGTTGTCGGGCCCGACCGACAGCTTGTTGGAGCTGTCGACGTGCGCGAAGGCGTAGTTGAGGTGCGTCACCTTGTCCCAGGGGATGTTGGGGACCAGGTAGGCGTCCTTGCCGTCCTTGCCGGTACGCCAGTTGGTGAAGTAGCCGATGACGCGGCGCTGGTGGTCGTCGCCCATCTTCTCGCGGCCGTCGGTGTCGTAGACGGTGCAGTACGGGGTGTCGGCCCCGGGCGTCTTGTACAGCCCGTCCGGGCGACAGGACTCGTGGTCGGTGGCGGCGGCCGACGGAGTGGCCGCGAGGGAGGTCATCAGCAGGCCGGCGACAGCGGCGCCGGCGGCGAGGAGCGTGGCCCTCGCTCGGGTGGGGGACAGCATGTGGACGTTCCTCCTGTGGAGGTCGGCAGAACACAACTGGCTAAAAGGGGATGGGTCGTGTCGGGGTCCCGGTGTGCGCACACCGTGGGACCGAACCTCGGAGGTGACGCAGAGATTAAGAGGACTAGACCAGTGCGTCAATAGGTCTGGACCTTTAGCGCTCAACTTTCTGAATGACTACGTTGTCGGTCGCTTGTCGGCCACTCGCCGGTCTCCCGGAGGCGGGATTGCGTCAGGTTTCCTGTGACCCAGCCCACAGCGCTCACCCGCATGGCCGAGGGGCGTCCGTGGCAGACTGGTTCCGTACCAGTAGCAGCGCACTCCGGGGTCGGTGCAATTCCGAACCGGCGGTTATAGTCCGCGACCCGTCCGCAGCCAGCGGCCGGTTGACCAGGTGGGATTCCTGGACCGACGGTTAAAGTCCGGATGGGAGGCAGTGCGCGGCGGTTCGTCATCGGTACGCCGCCGTAGGCGGACGCATGGCCGGGATGCCCCGGACCCCTGCGTCCCATCTTCGGTTTTCGGCGTCTGCCGTGGTGAGCCGCTTCATCTGTCGTCATCGACAGGCCCCGGAGTCCGTGCCCGAAGAGGCAGGAGGACCCGGTGGCCACCGCAGCCGACATCACCGCCATGGGCCGAGCCATCACGCTCGCCGCCCGCGGTCTCGGCTCCACCAGCCCCAATCCGGTCGTCGGATGTGTGATCACCGACGCCTCCGGAGCCCTGGCCGGTGAAGGCTTCCACCAGCGCGCCGGAGGGCCGCACGCCGAGGTCCACGCCCTGCGCGCGGCCGGGGCGAAGGCCCGGGGCGGCACCGCCTACGTCACCCTCGAACCCTGTGACCACACCGGCCGCACCGGCCCGTGCGCCCAGGCCCTCCTGGAGGCCGGGATCAGCCGGGTCGTGTACGCGGTCGGCGACCCGACCCCGCAGGCCACCGGCGGCGCCGACACCCTGCGCGCGGCCGGGGTCCAGGTCGAACAGGGCCTCCTCGCCGACGAGGCGGAGGCGGGCAACGCCGCCTGGCTCACCTCGGTGCGCCTGGGCCGCCCGTACGTCCTGTGGAAGTACGCCGCCACCCTCGACGGCCGCGTCGCCGCCGCCGACACCACCAGCCGCTGGATCACCTCGCCCGAGGCCCGCGCCGACGTCCACCGGCTCCGGGCCGAGGCCGACGCGGTGCTCGTGGGCTCCGGCACCGCCCGCGCCGACGACCCCCAGCTCGGCGTGCGCGGCATCGACGGCGCCACCCAGCCCCTGCGCGTCGTCGTCGACACGGACGCCACCGCCGTCAAGCCCGGCGCCCGCGTCCTGGACGCCACCGCGCCCACCCTGATCGCGGTCGCCGACGACGCCCCGGCCGGCCACCTCCCCGAGGACGTCCTCCTGCGGCTGCCCCGCGCCGCCACCGGCCCCGGCCTGGACCTGGACGCCCTCCTCGCCGTCCTGCACACCCGAGGCGTCCGCTCCGTACTCCTCGAAGGCGGGCCGACCCTGGCCGGAGCCTTCGTCGCGGCGGGAAAGGTCGACAAGGTCGTCGGCTATCTCGCCCCGGTCCTGCTCGGCGCGGGCCCCGCCGCCCTCGGCGACGCCGGAATCACCACCATCTCCCGCGCGTTGCGCCTCGATGTGACCGAGACCGTCCCGATCGGCCCCGATCTCCGTATCACCGCCGCCCCCGCCCCTGCTCGGAAGGGAAACTGAGTGTTCACCGGAATTGTCGAAGAACTGGGTGAGGTCACCGCCGTCGAGCAGCTCGCCGACGCCTCCCGCTTCCGGCTGCGCGGCCCCCTCGTCACCGACGGCGCGAAGCACGGCGACTCCATCGCGGTCAACGGCGTCTGCCTCACCGTCGTGGAGACCGGCGAGGGCGAGTTCACCGCCGATGTGATGGCCGAGACGCTTCTGCGCTCCAGCCTCGGCGCCCTCGCCACCGGCTCCCGGGTCAACCTGGAGCGCCCGATGGCGCTCGGCGGGCGGCTCGGCGGACACATCGTCCAGGGGCACGTGGACGGCACCGGCACCATCGTCGAGCGCACTCCCTCCGAGCACTGGGAGCTCGTCAAGGTCTCCCTGCCGCCCGAGCTGACCCGGTACGTCGTCGAGAAGGGCTCCATCACCGTCGACGGCGTCAGCCTCACCGTCGTCGAGGCGGCGGCCGACTACTTCACCATCAGCCTCATCCCCACCACCCTCGCCCTGACCACGCTCGGCCACAAGCAGCCCGGCGACCCGGTCAACCTGGAGGTGGACGTCATCGCCAAGTACGTCGAGCGGCTGCTCGGGGACCGTTCCGGGTCCGCACAGGGCCTGCTGCCGGAAAGCGACCTGTCCGGCCAGGGCCCGCTGCCGGACGACCGGACCGCCGGGCAGGATCCGCGATGAGCACCGTCTCCTGGCTCAACTCCGAAGCCTTCACCGTGTTCGGCCAGCACATCAAGTGGGCCGACCTGATCGGCAACCTCATCGGCCTGGCCGCCCTGGCCCTCGGCTGGCGGCGCTCCATCTGGACCTGGCCCGCCCAGCTGCTCGCCGGGGCCATCCTCTTCACCGCCTTCGCCTCCGCGCACCTCTCCGGCAGCGCGGGCAAGCAGCTCGTCGTGATCGTGGTGGCCCTGTGGGGCTGGCAGTCCTGGAACCGGGGCAGGCAGCAGGCCCAGGACGGCTCCCTCGCCGTCCGCTTCGCCACCTGGCGCGAGCGCGGGGTGCTGATCGGCGCCGCCGCCCTCGGCACCCTCGCCGTCGGCGGCCTGTTCACCGCGTTCCCCACGCTCTCCTGGGACCCGTGGCCGGACGCGTACATCTTCGTCGGCACCGTCGTCGCGATGTACGCCCAGGCCAAGGGCATGGTCGAGTTCTGGTTCGCCTGGCTCCTGGTCGACCTCGTCGGCGTCCCCCTGAACTTCGCGAACGGCTTCGCCTTCTCCGGCTTCGTCTACATCATCTACGGCGCCCTCGTCCTGTGGGGCATGCGCGACTGGTGGCTGCGTACGCGGACACCCGCTCTGGAAGGAGCCACGGCATGACTGCCCAGCCCACCTGGCTGCACCCCGGCCACGACCCGCTCGCCGAGGACCTCTCCCTGGACCCCGTCGAGCAGGCCATCCGCGACATCGCCGCCGGCCGGCCCGTCGTCGTCGTGGACGACGAGGACCGCGAGAACGAGGGCGACCTCGTCATCGCCGCCGAGATGGCGACCCCGGAGATCGTCGCCTTCATGATGAGCGAGTGCCGCGGCCTGATCTGCGCGCCCATGGAGAGCGACGAGCTGGAGCGGCTCGAACTCCCGCAGATGGTCGCCGACAACACCGAGTCGATGCAGACCGCCTTCACCGTCTCCGTCGACGCCTCCGCCGCGCACGGCGTCACCACCGGCATCTCCGCCGCCGACCGCGCCACCACCCTGCGGATGCTCGCGGGCGGCACGGCGGGACCCGCCGACTTCGTCCGCCCCGGCCACATCTTCCCGCTGCGCGCCCGCTCCGGCGGCGTCCTCGTCCGCAACGGCCACACCGAGGCCGCCGTCGACCTCGCCCGGCTCGCCGGACTCCGCCCCGCCGGGGCCATCGTGGAGATCGCGGGGGAGGACGGCACCATGCTGCGGCTGCCCGAGCTGATCCCCTTCGCCCGCAAGCACGGCCTGACGATCATCTCCATCGAGGACCTGATCGCCTACCGCCGCAGCGCCGAGCCCACCGTCCGCCGCGAGGCCGCCACCCGCCTGCCCACGGCGTTCGGCGACTTCACCGCGTACGGCTACCGCTCCACCGTCGACGGCGTCGAGCATGTCGCCCTCGTCCACGGCGACGTCACGGCGAACGGCGGCGAGGACGTCCTCGTCCGCATCCACTCCGAATGCCTGACCGGCGACATCTTCCAGTCCCAGCGCTGCGACTGCGGCCCCCAGCTGCACGCCTCCATGCAGCGGATCACCGAAGCGGGCCGGGGCGTCGTCGTCTATCTGCGCGGCCACGAGGGACGCGGCATCGGCCTGCTCTCCAAGCTGCGCGCGTACGAACTCCAGGAGCGCGGCGTGGACACCCTCGACGCCAACCTGGAGCTCGGCCTGCCCGCCGACGCCCGCGACTACGCGGCGGGCGCACAGATCCTCGCCGACCTCGGCGTACGCAGCCTGCGGCTGATGACCAACAACCCCGACAAGACCGCGGCCGTCCTGCGCCACGGACTCGCCGTCACCGGCCGTGAGCCCATGCCCGTGCAGGCCGGTGAGCACAATCTGCGGTACCTGCGCACCAAGCGCGACCGCATGGGCCACGACCTGCCCTGGCTCGAAGGCGCCCCGGCGTCGCCCTGCGCCAACCAGTGAACCAGAGAAGACCCCGTAAACCCGTAACGAGCTTCAGGAGAACCATGAGCGGCAAGGGTGCACCCGAACTGTCCGTACGCAACTGCTCCGACCTGCGGGTGGCCGTCATCGCGGCGCAGTGGCACGAGAAGGTCATGGACGGCCTCGTCGACGGCGCCCTGCGCGCCCTGCACGAGCTGGGCATCGACGAGCCGACCCTGCTCCGCGTCCCCGGCTCCTTCGAGCTGCCCGTCGTCGCCAAGGTGCTCGCCGGCCGGGGCTACGACGCGATCGTCGCCCTCGGCGTGATCATCCGGGGCGGCACTCCCCACTTCGAGTACGTGTCCCAGGGCGTCACCCTCGGCCTCACCCAGGTCACCGTCGACACCGGGGTCCCCGTCGGCTTCGGCGTACTGACCTGCGACACCGAGGAGCAGGCGCTCGACCGCGCGGGCATCGAAGGGTCCAACGAGGACAAGGGGCACGAAGCGGTCACCGCCGCCGTGGCCACGGCGGCCACGCTGCGGACCGTCAGCGAACCCTGGCGCTGAGTGCCCTCCGGCGACCCCGTATTCTGAGGACCATCATGGCGAACAAAACCTTCGAAGAGCTCTTCGCCGAGCTCCAGCTCAAGGCCGCCGAAGGCGACCCCTCCACCTCGCGCACCGCCGAACTGGTGGACAAGGGAGTGCATGCCATCGGCAAGAAGGTCGTCGAGGAGGCCGCCGAGGTCTGGATGGCCGCCGAGTACGAGGGCAAGGAAGCCGCCGCCGAGGAGATCTCCCAGCTGCTGTACCACGTCCAGGTGATGATGGTCGCCCGCGGGATCTCGCTCGACGACGTCTACGCCCATCTCTGAGCCCGCCCCGAGCACCGCACGCCACCTCTCCTTTCCCCTCTCCTTCCCGCTCCTCCCTCCGCACAAAGGAACCTGACCTCATGCTGCGCATCGCCGTCCCCAACAAGGGTGCACTCTCCGGCTCTGCGATGGCCATGCTCCATGAGGCCGGCTACCAGCAGCGCAAGGAGTCCAAGGAGCTGGTCCTGGTCGACCCGGAGAACGAGGTCGAGTTCTTCTACCTCCGCCCCCGCGACATCGCCATCTACGTCAGCTCCGGCAAGCTCGACATCGGCATCACCGGCCGCGACCTGCTCCTGGACTCCGGCGCCGACGCCGAGGAGATCCTCCAGCTCGGCTTCGCCCGCTCCACCTTCCGCTACGCCACCAAGCCCGGCACCGCCACCGGCCCGCAGGACTTCGACGGCATGACGATCGCCACCTCGTACGAGGGCATCGTCGACGCCCACCTCAAGGAGTCCGGCGTCAAGGCGTCCATCGTCCACCTCGACGGTGCGGTCGAGACCGCCATCGAGCTCGGCGTCGCCCAGATCATCGCGGACGTCGTCGAGACCGGCACCAGCATGCGCAACGCGGGCCTGGAGGTGATCGGCGAGCCGATCATGACCTCCGAGGCCGTCGTCATCCGGCGCAACGGCGCCCCCGCCGACGACCCGAAGGTGCAGCAGTTCCTCCGCCGCCTCCAGGGCGTCCTGGTCGCCCGGTCCTACGTGATGATGGACTACGACTGCCGCGTCGAGCACCTGGAGCGCGCCGTCGCCCTCACCCCGGGCCTGGAGTCGCCGACGATCTCCCCGCTCCACCACGAGGGCTGGGTCGCCGTCCGCTCCATGGTCGCCGCCAAGGAGGCGCAGCGGATCATGGACGACCTGTACGAGCTCGGCGCCCGCGCCATCCTCACCACGGCCATCCACGCCTGCCGCCTCTGAGCCCCCGGCTCACCGCACCCGCTCCCGCGAGAGAAGACCCCGATGTCCGCGCCCCGGCCCGAACTGCCCACCCTCCCGGTCACCTTCCGGCCCACTCTCACCCGGGTGGTGCTGCTGAGCGTGGGCCTGGCGATGTTCCTTGTCATCACGGTCATCGCCCTGATGCTGGAGCGGCTCAACCCGGGGGAGCGGATCACCTTCGTCTTCGTCGCCGCGCTCTTCTTCGGCGTCCTGGCCCTGCTCAGCAGGCCCAAGGTCACCGCCGACGACACCGGGGTCACCGTCGTCAACCTCACCCGGACCCGCAGGCTGGCGTGGGAGGAGATCCTCCGCGTCAACCTGCGCTCCGGCGACCCCTGGGTCTTCCTCGACCTCAGCGACGGCACCAGCCTGCCCGTCCTCGGCATCCAGCCCGGCATGGCCAAGCAGCAGGCCATCCGTGACGCCCGCGCCCTGCGCGCCCTCACCGAGGCGCGGTCCGCGGGCGACACCACCGCCTGACCGGCGGCGCACGGGGAGGCTCACCCCCCGCCCGGCTCCTGCTTCCCCCGGCCCACCGGACCGCGCCCCGACAGCACCTCGCCGTACGCCTGCATCAGGTCCGGCAGCCGCAGGGTGGACAGGTCCTCCCGGCTCAGCGTCCCCGTGTAGCCGGAGAGCCGCAGATCCCGGTAGGCGCAGCTCTTCTCGTACAGCGTGCGCAGGAAGCGGCCGTTGCCCAGCTCGTCGATCCAGCCCTGGTCCACCACATGGCCGCTGATGGAGCGCAGCTCGTCCACCGCCTCCTCGTCCCACACGTCGTCGTTCTCGGCGGCCAGCACCGTGCCGATCGCGGTGAGTTCGAGCGGGCGGTAGCTGGGGAAGTCGACCCGGCTGGTGAAGCGGGAGGAGAGCCCGGGGTTGGTGGCGAGCAGCCGGTCCATGCCCTCGGGGTAGCCCGCGAGGATGACGACGAGATGGTCCCGGTTGTCCTCGGCCCGCTTCAGGAGGACCTGAAGGGCCTCGTCGCCGTACGCATCGCCCTTGCTGTAACCGGAGTTGGCCAGGCTGTACGCCTCGTCCACGAAGAGCACCCCGCCGAGCGCCGAGTCGATCAGCTCATTGGCCTTCACCGCCGTCTGGCCCAGGAACTCACCGACCAGGTCGGAGCGTTGGGCCTCGATCAGATGGTCGCCGCCGAGCAGCCCCAGGGCGTAGAAGACCCGGCCCAGGATGCGGGCCACCGTGGTCTTGCCGGTGCCGGAGGGGCCCGAGAAGACGAAGTGCCGCTTCGGCGGCTGGACCGGGAGCCCCTGCTCCGACCGCAGCCGGGCCATGTTCAACTGGGCCGAGATCGCCTTGACTTGGCGCTTCACGGGTTCGAGGCCCACCATGCGCTCCAGCTGGGCCAGCGCCTCGGCGAGCAGGTCGGGATCGCTCGGCCCGGCCGGAAAGGCCGACGGGTTCCGGAGCTTCTCGCGCCGTACGCCCCCGACGGGCGCGGGCGGCAGGGGCCCCGGGTCGTCGTCGAGCAGCCCGGCCTCGCCGACCGGCCACGGTTCGCGGCCGTCCACCAGATCCGTCCCGAGCGTCGCATCGCCCTCCGGCTGGGCCCCCGAGCCCTCCGCCCCTCCCGAGCCGAAGCCGGTCAGCATCACGGCGGCCAGATCGGCGGACTCGTCGTACCCGTCGCCCTCTACGAGCGCCGCGAGCCGGGCCGAGGTGTCCATGAACGCCGGGTCGATCCGGTGCACCGCCCGGTAGAGCGGCAGCGCCGCCGCACTGCGCCCGGTGCCCTCGTGGGCCCGCGCCAGCCAGTAGCGCAGCTCCTTGCGCTGCGGCTGCTCGCTGCGACAGCGCATCAGGGCCGCCGAGAGCAGCGGTTCGGCCTGCCCGTACATCTCCAGCCGGACCCGGGCCATCCCGCCGAAGAGCCCCGCCTCGATGCCCAGCATCGGATCGTCGACGAGCTGCTCGGTGTAACGCACGAGCTGCTCCCAGTCCTTGACCAGATACGAGCGGCAGGCGTGCAGGAACCGCACCTGCGGGTCCGCGTCCACCGGCGGCAGCCCCGCCAACGCCCGGTCCAGCTCCGGCACATGGCGCCCGTCCAGCCAGTGCGAGGCGTGGGCGAGCAGCAGATCCCGCGGGCTCTCCAGCAGCGGCTGCACCCACCACCCCAGCCAGTACCAGGAGTTGAGCGGACGGCGGTGGCGGGCCCGCTGTTCGCCGAAGCGGTCGCGGTGCCGGTACATGCGTAACAGCGCGGTGGCGGTGTCGATGCGCAGCGCGTGGAGGCCGAGCCAGCCGTCCGCCATGCCGGGATCGATCCGTACCGCAGCCCTGAACTCCTCCTCGGCCTGCGGGTAGGCGCCCATCGTGTAGGCGTCCATGCCACGCAGCCAGGCGAGGTCGGCGGGAGCCTGTGCGCCCTGTGTGCCGATGTCCATCAGGTCCCCCACGCCAACCGTTCCCCCAGGATGTCCCGCCCGCACAGCATGCCCACCGGAGCGTGCCGAATCACTGCGCGGAGGAAGGGAATTGACCGCACCGAGGTGCATCGTACCTGCGCAGGGCGGAGGGGGCCGGTCAACGGCGGAGCCGGGGGAGCGGTGACCGAGGGTGAACGGATCGCTCTGCGTGGTCGCCGGGCGGCGGTGCGCGCACAGAACGAAGCCCCCGATCACGGGGGAACAACCGGGGGCTTCGCGTCTGCGGGGGCTCCGAAAAGCCGCACAATGAGAACGTAAGACCAGTACGGCCCCTCGGTCAAGCCGAGTTGAGGCACTTCCGGGCTGATTTCCGACTGCTCAGTACGGAGGGGCCATTCGCCTACCGTCCGTGACGAAACGGTTCGCTCCCGCTGTCGCCCCGGGCCCCTCCTGCCACGCATACCCCTCGGGCAACTGACGTACCAGCACATCCGCGTGCGGACGTGACGGGTCATCGGCGAAATGCCGCTCCTCGGCGACGGTCCAGCCGTCCCAGAATTCTGTGAGCCCGGCGCCGTCCCGCGTCCGGCCGCGCTCCCAGGAGACCTTCGGCCCCAGCTCCATCCAGCAGAGCGCCGCCAGCCGGGGCCGTACCTCCCGGCGGCCCGCGCCGACGCCCTCGACCAGCACCACCGGGGCCGGCTCCAGGGTCCGTACCGGGCCGAAGCGCCGCTCGGTCCAGTCGTACGGCGCGTACCGGGCCGCCTCGCCGCGCGAGAGGGGGAGGAGGACCTGTTCCCGCAGCCGCCCCATCCAGCCGAACAGCTCCTCGTGGGTGGCGAGATCGTCCAGATGGAGGACCGGCGCACCACCGAGCGCCGCCGCGAGCCGGGCGGCGAACGTGCTCTTGCCCGACCCCGCGTGCCCGTCCACGGCGACGAGCCGGACCGGCCCGCAGGACGGGGGGAGCGCGCGCAGGGCGTCGGCGTGGCGGGACAGGTCGCTCATGGTGCCAGCGTACGGGCCCGGCGCCGCCGCCCCCGGTCCGCCGCAGGTCATGCCAGTGGTCCAGACCCATATTGGTGGCGCGGCGCAGTCCGAAACACTGGCCCGGCCCCGCCGGGAAACGGGATAGTTGGCGCACCGAAAGGCATCCAGGATCTGTCGTCGAACCGCCGTCTGCCGGGCGACGCCCGGCCCGCCCGCCCGCCCCACTCCACCCACGACCGGGGGTCTCGCCCATGACCAGTCCGACCTCACGCAGGACCGTCCTGACCGCAGCGCTCGCGGCAGCAGCGGGCAGCGCGGGTATCACCGCATCCGCCGGGCCCGCTTCGGCCGCACCGGCATCTCCCGCCCGCCCCTCCGCACCCCAGGCAGCCGCATCCCTCGTGGACAACCGTTTCTGGCACACGTACACCGACTGGCGCCGGGGCTCCGGCGACGGCACCCGGGTCCTGGCCGGCCGCCGCCCCGGCCTGGCCATCGCCACTCCGGCCGGCCGCACCGACTACACCGACCCCCACACCGGGGAGAGCGCCGCCTGGGAGTACGCCACCTGGACCTCGCCGCTCCACCGCTCCACCGTCCCCGCCACCGAACTGATCGCCTCCTGGAACGCCCGTACGCCCACGGGCACCTGGATCACGGTCGAGCTGAGCGCCACCTACGCGGACGGCGCCACCACCCCCTGGTTCGTGATGGGCCGCTGGGCCTCGGGCGACGGTGACATCCGCCGTACCTCGGTGGACGGCCAGGGGGACCCGTACAGCTCCGTCTGGACCGACACGCTCTCCGTGGACGACGGGGCGAGCGGCGTACGGTTCACCGCGTACCGTCTCCGGCTCACCCTCCACCGCACCCCGGGCACCCGCCTCACCCCCACGGTCTGGCGCGTCGGCGCGATGGCCTCGGACGTCCCGGACCGCTTCACGGTCCCGGCGGCCACCCCGGCCCACGCCCGCGAACTACGTGTCCCGCGCTACTCGCAGAACGTCCACATCGGCCAGTACCCCGAGTACGACAACGGCGGCGAGGCTTGGTGCAGCCCCACCTCCTCGCAGATGATCGTCGAGTACTGGGGCCGGAAGCCCACGGCCGAGGACCTTGCCTGGGTCCGGCCGGGGCTGCCCGACCCCCAGGTCTGCCACGCCGCCCGGCACACGTACGACTACGCGTACGGCGGCTGCGGCAACTGGCCCTTCAACGCCGCCTACGCCGCCACCTACCGCGACCTGAACGCGGTCGTCACCCGCCTCGGCTCGCTCACCGACCTGGAGCGGCTGGTCCACGCCGGGATCCCCGTCATCACCTCGCAGTCCTTCCTGGAGGAGGAGCTGACCGGGGCGGGTTACGGGACGGCGGGCCACCTGATGACGGTGGTCGGCTTCACCCCCGAGGGTGACGTCATCGCCAACGACCCCGCGGCCCCGGACAACGAGGCCGTACGCCGCGTCTACCGGCGGCGCGAGTGGGAGAACGTGTGGCTCCGCACGAAGCGGTACGACGCGAGCGGCCGGGTCAGGAGCGGTACGGGCGGGGTCTGTTACGTCTACTGGCCCGTCGACCCGGCACTCGGTCAGCGCCGCGTGCTGCGCTCGCTCGGGCTGGCCTGACCCGGTGAGCCGCGCGGCCGCCTCGACGGCGGTGTGGAGGAGCGCAACACGTCCGGCGAGTCCGTGAAGCCCGGCCCCGTACTGGTGGAGCTGCGGCTCTCCCGCCCGGAGAAGTCCGTCCCGGCCCACCAGGATTCCGGGCCCACCCCGGCAAGCGGCGACCGGAACCACGGCTCGGACACCGGCCGCAACCCCTCGACGCACATGTCGCGCGAGGTGGCCGAGAAGACGATCGAAGAAGCCGTCGCGCTGCGCAAGGCCAACGGCGGCGGCCATCTGACCGTCTCCTTCTTCGGCGGCGAGTCCACCCTCGCCCGGGGGACGATCCTGCACGTGCCGCGCACCTTCGGCGGCAGCTACGACGGGGTCACCCTCTCCTACGACCTGACGAGCAACGGCTCCCGCATCGACGACGAGCTGCTGGCCGCCCTCGCCGAGCACCGCGTCGACACCACGGTCTCCATCGACTACCTGGTGCCGGAGACCGTGCGCCGGAGGAGGAGAACGGCTCGATCCAGGTGATGTCGCCCGGCTACCGCGCCTACTATGCGCGAGGTGGTGCGGGGCCTCCTGGAGCGGCACCACGCCCTGAGCCTCGCCGCGCTGTCGTGAGCGGGGCTCCGGAGATCTCCCCGGCGTCCCGCGCACGGTGGGCCGCCGGTCCGAGGGTCCGCACGCGACCGGCCGAGGAAGGGTGACGGGTTCCATGGCAACGATCGGTATGCACTTCGGCCACGACGAGGGCGCCGCCCTGACCGACGCGAGCGGCTACCGCGTCATCGAGGCGGAACGCCGGCTGCGGCTGCGCCATGTGTGCGGGGGCAACGGCGGCTTCCCGCAGGCGGCGGCCGACTGGCCGGCGGAGTTACGGGAAGCGGCGGCGAGCCCGGTGACCCGGGTCGCGGTCGCCGACTGGTACACCCCGGTCTGCCGGGTCCTGCCCCCGGCGCTCGTCGAGTCGGTCGACGAGGACGCGCGCCGGGCGGCCACGGGCGGGGCCGCGCCCACCGACGCGGTGACCCGGGTGATCAAGCCGGTGGACCGGCCGCTCGCCGAGGGGTTCGGGGACATCGCGCTCGTCGCCGTACGCCACCAATACGCGCACGCCGCCCTCGCGCACTACACCTCCGGCGCCCGCAAGGCCCTCGTGGTGGCCCTCGACGGGACCGGCAACTACGCCGAGTGCGGCATGGTCTGCCTGGGCGACGGCGACCGGCTCACCCCGGTGATGTCGTTCACCAACCGCGGCGGCCCGCGCTTCGGCCTGGTCTACGAGAAGCTGGCCCGGCGGGTGCACGGCAGCCAGTTCGACACCGGCAAGCTGCTCGGCCTGGCCGCGACCGGCGAGCGCGTCCCCTCCCTCCTGCCGGTCCCGCGCGCCATGCTGGTCCCGCATTCCACCCGGCACGCCTCGCCCGACCTGTACGAACGGCTCGACGAGGACCGGCTGACCGGGTCGGCGCTGCGCTACGGCGACACCTGGTGGGAGTACGGCCCGGTCAGCGGCGGCTATCTGGACGCGGGGCCGGCCGACTCCTCGGACGAGGACGTGGTGCACTCCTTCGGCTCCGTGTTCCCCGACGAGATCCGCACCCCGGACGGCCGGACGACCCCGGTGGGCAGCTCGCCCGACGAGCGGGTCTGCCGGGACCTCGCCGCCACCCTGCGGTGGGCCGTGGAACGCGGACCTGGACGCCCTGGTGCTGCCCGGACGCCGTCTGATCGTCCGGTGACCCGGGCCCGCCGGGAGCGGCGGTGCCGGTCCGGAACCGCCCACCCGAATACCCACAGCCGTCGTCCTCCTGGAGAGAGCACGTGCCCGATACCCAACTGCGCGACATCCGCAAGACACAGCCCCCGCGCGTCCTGTCCCCCGCCGACCGGGCCCGGTGGACCGAGCAGGGCTATGTGATCGTCCGCCGGGCGGTGACACCCGAGACGGTCGCCGCGCTCACGGCCGGACTGCACTCCTTCCTCGACACGCGCCCCGAGGACCCCTCGACCTGGACGTCCCCGCACACCGGCAACGAACGGCTGCCCGGCCACAGCGGACTGGTCGAGATGTACAGCCACCAGGCGCAGTGGGACATACGTCAGACACCCCGGGTGTACGAGGCGTTCGCCGACGTCTGGGACCTGGACGAGCTGTGGGTGACCATCGACTACGCCAACGTCAACCCGCCCAACCGGGGCGCGCGGGCCTTCGACGGGTTCGTCCACTGGGACGTCGACACCTCCGCCGACCCGCTGCCGGTGCGATGTCAGGGGGTGCTCTCGCTGACGGAGGGCGACGAGGAGGTCGGCGGCTTCCAGTGCGTGCCGGAGATCTTCGCCGAGTGGGAGAAGCGGGTGAGCCGGCAGCCCGCCGGCCGGGACCCCTTCACCCCGGACATCACCGGCTACCCGGTCACCACCCCGGAGGTGGCGCCCGGCGACCTGATCGTCTTCAACGGCCTGCTCCCGCACGGCGTGCCCCCGAACGTCTCCGAGCGGCGGGTGCGGATGGCGCAGTACCTGACCATGGCACCCGCCCGGGAGGAGAACGCCGGACTGCGCGAGGTGCGCGTGCGGTTCTGGCGGGACCGGATCCCGCCGCACCCGCCGGAGGGCGGGGTCCGCGAACGGGAGGCGGAGCTGTACGGTCCGGCGCGCCCGACGGAGCTGGGCGAACGGCTGCTGGGACTGCGCGCGTGGCACGGGGAGAGCACCGTTGGATAGCACCGCCTCACCGAAGGCCCGTACGGCGGAACGGGTGGACCTGGGCCGCCCGTTCCACCGGCTGTGGGCCTCCACCGCCGCCTCCAACGCGGGCGACGGCATCACCCGGACGCTGCTGCCGCTGCTGGTCGTCGCGCACCACCCCGACCCGGTGGCGGTCGCGGGCCTGACGGCCGTCAACATGCTGCCGTGGCTGCTCTTCGCGCTGCCGGTCGGCGTCCTGGTGGACCGGATGGACCGGCGGCGCATCGTGCTCGGCAGCAACGCGGTCCGGGCTGCGGCGCTCGCCGGAGCGGCCCTCGTCCTCGCGCAGGACCGGCCGCTGGTCCTGCTGTACGCGCTGGCGTTCATGCTGGG
Organism: Streptomyces sp. NPDC059452; assembly: GCF_042750035.1. Taxonomy (NCBI): domain Bacteria; kingdom Bacillati; phylum Actinomycetota; class Actinomycetes; order Kitasatosporales; family Streptomycetaceae; genus Streptomyces; species Streptomyces sp. NPDC059452. The sequence continues at coordinate 64,873 of NZ_JBHYVE010000013.1, read as the reverse complement.
CATCGCCGAGACACTGGCCGACACGGCCGCCCCCGCCATGCTGCCGCGCCTGGTCGAGGAGCGGCACCTGGAGCGGGCCAACGGACGGCTGTCGGCGGCGCAGATCGTGCTCGGAGAGATGGCCGGACCGCCGCTGGCGGGCCTCCTCGCGGGGCTGGCGGCCGCCGCCGCGCTGGCCACGGGCGGAGCGCTGTACGCGCTGGCCGCGCTGCTCCTGGTGAGCCTCGTCCCGCTCGCCGGGACCGGGCGGGCCGGGCCGCGGCCGGGCGGGACGAACCCCGCACAGGCGCCCGGGGACGGGCCAGGGGGTGCGGTCAAGGACAGAGGGGGTGTGCTCCAGGACATCCGGGAGGGCATCCGGTTCGTCCTGCGCCACCGCACCCTGCGGCTCACCCTGGCCGCGAGCGCCCTGTGCGGACTGGTCTTCTCGGCGACCTTCTCGATGCTGGTCCTGCTCAGCGACCGCACGCTGGGGCTGAGCGGCACCGGGTACGGACTGCTGATGGCCGCCGGGTCACTGGGCGCCGTCGTGGGCAGCTGGCTGGTGCCCCGGGCCGCCGACCGGCTGTCCACCGTACGGCTGGCCCGCTGGTCCCTTACGGCGTCCGGGGTCGCCTACGTCCTGCTGGGCGCGGCACCGAACGCCGTGCTCGCGGGGGTGGCGCTCGCCGCCAACGGCGTCTTCATCATGGGCTGGAACATTCCGGTGCTGTCGCTGCGCCAGCGGCTGACGCCCGAGAACCTCCAGGGCCGGGTGATGAGCGTGTCCCGGCTCTGCTCCTGGGGCACCATGCCGGTCGGCGCCCTCCTCGGCGGGCTGCTCGCCGAAGTCCTGTCCGTCCCCGCGGTGTTCGTCGTCTGCGGCGCCGTACTGACCGCGGGCGCCCTGCTGTTGCTCGCCCCGCTGCGCGACGCCCCTGACGGGCCCTAGGACCCGGTGATCGTCGGCGGCGGCCCGGCCGGGCTGAACGCGGCCCTGTACCTGGGGCGTTCGCGCCGCCTGGTGCGTCCGTGCGGTACGGGATCCGCTGCGCCGGTCCTGGGACGCGGACCGGCCCGGCTATCCGGAGCCGCCGGACCTGAGCAGGCCCGCACCGCGGTCCGGGGGCCGGAGGCGGGGGTTCAGCGGCCGCCGGGCGTGACGGCCGAGGTCACCACCACGCGGCGGTCGCCGAGGACATGGACCCGGGAGACCGTGTCGGTGAGACCGTACGCGGCGGCCCAGGCGTCGGCCTCCCCGGCGCTTCCCGGCAGCGGCACGTCCGCCGCGAGGAGCGCGGAGAAGCGGGCGGAGGGCCGGAAGTGCGTGGCCGGCGGGAGTGTGAACCCCACCCGGCCGCCCGGCCGCACCGCGCGCAGCCAGTCGGCGAGCGCCCGGCCGCCCAGGAAGTGCAGCGAGGAGGCGCAGAGGACGACATCGAGGGAGTGGTCGACGACCGGCAGCGGCACGGCGTCGGCGAGGAGCCAGTCGATCGCCCCGGTCCGCACCAGGGCGGCCGCACGCGCCCGGCCCGCCTCGATCATGCCGGGTGACACGTCCACGGCGAGGACGGGCGGCGCACCGGCAGGTCGGTCGCGTACGAGTTGCAGGGCCACGGCCCCCGCTCCGCAGGCCACGTCGGCGACGGCGTCCGCCGGGCCGGGGCCGACCAGGGCCGGCAGCGCCCGCGCGACCTCTTCGTGGTGTCCGTGGTCGTAGCCGGGGGCGAGATCGTCGAAGACCCCGGCCGGGGTCGCGCCCTGCGTCACCGGGCGATCCTACGCGCGGTCTCCCGGGCTCCGCCGGGCCGCCTGCGCGTACTGCGGGCAGGTACGGCCCCGACGCCGCCGGACACCACGCATCGACGCCCCGGCCGAACGCACGGGAACAGCAGGGGAGTTGACGGGCGGTGCGATACGTTGAAGATGTGACCGACATCGAATCGCGCATCGACACGTCCCGGCCGCACACCGCCCGGATCTGGAACTACTGGACCGGCGGCAAGGACAACTACCCGGTCGACCGGGAGGCCGGTGACCGGATCAGGGCGCTGCACCCCGGGATCGGGGAGTACGCGAAGGCGGACCGGCTGTTCCTGGGGCGGGCGGTGCGCCATCTGGCCCAGCGGGAGGGCATCCGGCAGTTCCTGGACATCGGTACGGGGCTGCCGAGCGCGGACAACACGCACGAGGTCGCCCAGCGCGTCGCACCCGACGCACGGGTCGTGTACGTGGACAACGACCCGCTCGTGCTCGCGCACGCCCGCGCCCTGCTGATCGGGACGCCCGAGGGCCGTACCGACTACCTGGACGCCGATCTCCGGGACATCGACACGATCCTGGCCGCTGCCGCGAAGACGCTAGACCTCTCGCAGCCGGTCGCGCTGATGCTGCTCGGGGTCGTCATCTTCATCGAGGACGACGAGGAGTCGTACGGACTCGTCCGCCGGCTCATGGACGCGCTCGCCCCCGGCAGCCACCTCGTCCTCTCCCACACGGTGACCCACCCCGACATGCCGGACGTCGACGAGGCGGTGGCGTTCTGGAACGAGCACGGCACCCCGAAGCTCACCCAGCGCACCCCCGCCGCCGTCGCGCGCTACTTCGACGGCCTGGAGCTGCTGGAGCCCGGGGTGGTGTCCTGCTCCGCATGGCGGCCGGAGGAGCCGGCGCCGGACGTCGCGATGTACGCGGGCGTCGCCCGCAAGTGAAGGCGGTACGGGACCGGGGAGGCACTCCACCGGTTGCCGGGTGAGGCGCCCGGCCGGTTGACCCCGGCCGAGCGCCTCTTCCCCGCGTGTTACGCCGATCCCTCGGACCGGACCGTCAGGCGGTACGCCGTCGGCGGACCGCCCCCGCCACCGCGTCGACCACGAGGAACCCGGCCAGCGTCACCCCCAGCACCGGCAGCGCCCACCCCAGGGCCGCCACCGCCGGGATGCCCAGGATCAGGACCGGCAGCGGAAGCCGCCGCCACGCCCCGCGCTCCGGGGCCCTGCCGACGAGCGCCGTGCGGTCGTCGCGGGTGGGACGCCGCTGCCACCACATGCGGTAGCCCCAGACGATCACCGCCGTCAGACCGAGGGCGAGCAGCGCCAGCACGATCTGGTTGACGACCCCGAACAGCACGCCCATGTGCCCCTGGACACCGAGCTTGCTGAGCTTGTTGAGGACCGGGTGGTCGGCCCAGCGGGTGCGCGAGGTGATCTCGCCGCTGCTGGTGTCCACGGCGACCCGGTCGTAGTGCACCGGCCAGACGTTGTCGTTCTGCGCCACGGTCCACGCGCTCGCCGCGTCTGCCGCAGGTGTGACCACCACCGTGCCGCCGAGACCCGCGTCCCGGGCCGCCGCGAGCGCCTTGTCGAAGTCGGCCGGGTCGGCGTCGGCCGTCGCTTCGCCGGAGCCGCCGTGCCCGGCGTGGTCCGAGTGGTCCTCCACGGGAGCCTTCGCACCCGGGAGCGCGGTGTCCAGGGCCGGGGCGGTGCCGTTTGCCGCGTCCAGCAGCCGCCCGAACCGCTCACCCGCGTAGTTCGACCAGGTCAGGCCGGTGGCGCTCAGGAAGAGCAGCCCCAGCGCCAGCCACACCCCGGTGGCGGCGTGCCAGCTCCGCGTCCGGCGCACCCCGCGCGCCTTGCGGTCCGGGAGCAGTGCGCCCCGGGCCGACTTCGCACGCTGCCCCCGGCTGCGCCCGAGCCACAGGACGAGGCCGCCCGCGACGGCCACCCACAGCCAGCTCGCGGCGACCTCGGAGTACAGGCGGCCGGTCTCGCCGAGGTTGAGGTTGCGGTGGAGGTCGTCGAGCCAGGTGGTGAGCGGCGTCGACCCGTACCAGGTCGTCAGCTCACCGCGCACCTCGGCGGTGTACGGGTCGACGAAGACCGTGCGCTGCTTCTCGCCCAGCTCCGGCACCGCGAGCACCACCCGGGTGGTGTCCTCGGGGCCCGGCGGGGTGATCACCGAGGCCGTGGTGCCCTCGGGGTGTGCCGCCCGCGCGGCGGCTATCTGCTCGGCCAGCGGGCGCGGCGCGTCCCCGACCCGTTCGACCCGTAGCTGGTCGCCGTACAGGAGCTGGTCGAGCTGGGGCGTGAAGGTGTACGCCAGCCCGGTCACCGCGGCCACCAGCAGGAAGGGGGCGACGAGGACACCGGCGTAGAAGTGCAGCCGGACCAGGAGGTGGCGGACCGCCTCCCAGGAGCGGGCCGGTCGTGGCCGTCCGGGGCCGGGTTCGGCGGGCCCGTCCGGCCCGTCCGTCGCGGCGGCGGCGGGATCGTGGTCGTTCTGCGGTTTTTCTTCGGTTCTGTGAGACATGGGTGCTCCTCGGAGGGCAGGCCGCAGGGAGACTCCGTGGACCTGCCGGTGGGGGACCGGGTCCTGCCCGGGCGGTGGGAAGCGTTGGCGGCCGCGACCCGGCGGCTCCCGCACGCATGCCTCAGGGACGCCGGATCACATCCGGCGCCCGCGGGCTGGGTGGGGAGGCCGTCAGGCCGTGGCGGCCGGGGGCGGCCCACGCCGCTGGCAGGACCGGGCGAGGAGCGCCCCGAACCGGATCCGTACGACCACCGGAGGCACCGGGCGCAGCCGGGGAAGGCAGGGGAGCGAGGGTACGGTCCGCAGGACGAGCGGGGGAGCGACCAGGGCCGCGAGGCGTCGCAGCACCCGCTCCCCGTACATCACGCAGAGCGCCGTTCCCAGCGTGGCCGCCGCATGGGCCAGGGTCATCCCGGCGTCCATGACGTGCCCCGCGCCCGCCTCCGTACCGTGGCCGCCGGAAGGCCCCGCCATGTGGTGGTGCCCATGCCCGGCCGGTGCCGTCGTCATGGGCCCGGGCGCAGCGAGGAAGTGGAACGCGCCGTGCAGGCCGAACTGGGTTCCGCCCAGCACCAGCGTCACGACGTCGAAGCGGAGGCGCCGCCGCCCGCCGAAGAGGAGAGTCCCCTGCACGGTCAGGGCGAGGAACAGAAGAGCGAGCACTCCCGGGCCGGGCAGCCGTCCACCCGCCGCGACATGGCTCACGGCACCGAGGACCAGGCATGCGGAACCGCAGAGCAGGCCCCGGGCCGCTCGTGTCGGCCAGCCGCCCGGTGCACGCATGGACACAAGGTAGTCACTCCCCTCGCGCACGGTGACCCGGGGTCCTCCGTCACGGTCTCTTCCCATGGGGCAGTAGTCGGCCGAGTGGCCGAAAAAGTTCCCCGCAAAAGTTCCCCGCAAAGTCCCTCGTACGAAAAGACGAACAAAGACGAACATTGCTGCTTCGCGAACACCGTGTTGCCCGCCCCCCGAAGCGCCCGTCGCGGCGACGCGTCTGCCCTACGCTCCGACGGCGGTGCCACGGAGACGGCACCGGCCCCCGGGAGTGTCCGGCAGGAACCCCCTGACCCGTCATCGGAGGACCGGCCATGCCGAGGTCCGCGCGGTCCGCCCCATGAGCGGGCGACCAGGCCCCACGGCCGCCACCGGTACGGGCCGTCTGCTCACCCGGCCGATGGTCATGCTGCTGGTCGCCTCGGTCGGCGGGATGGGCAGCTTCTACCTCCTGCTGTCCGTCATCCCCCTGTACGCGGCCACGGCCGGCGGAGGCGGGGCCGGGGCCGGGCTGACCACCGGGGCCATGATGCTGGCCACCGTGCTGGCGGAGCCGGCGGTCCCGTGGTTCCTCGCGCGTTTCGGCCATCGCGCGGTCGTGGGGGCGGGCCTGCTCCTGCTCGGCGTTCCGGCGGCGGTGCTGTCCCTGTGGTCCTCGTTCCCGCTGACGCTGGGCGTCTGCCTGGCGCGCGGGGTGGGCCTGGGCATCGTCGTCGTCGCGGGGACGAAGCTGGCGGCCGAACTCGCGCCGCCCGGACGGCGGTCCGAGAACCTGGGGCTGTACGGAGTCAGCCTCGGCGTCCCCTCGGTGCTCGGGCTGCCCGCCGGGGTCTGGCTGAGCGACCGCTTCGGCTTCGCGCCGCTCTTCCTCATGACGGCCGCCCTCACGCTGCTGGCGCTTCCCGCCGTCATCGGCCTGCCCTCACGGGGGACCCGGACCGAGGACCGGCGTCCGGGCCGCCGCCCCCGTCGCGAAGGCGGGCCGTCCGGGCGCCGGAGCTCGCTCCTGGGCGGTCTCCTCGGCGGTCCGGGGGCCGGTTCGCTCGCCGGGCCGACACTGATCCTGGGGGCCGCGACGTTCGCCGCGGGTGTCCTCGTCACCTTCCTGCCGCTGGCCCTGCTGGGCGGTCCGGTCCACCTGGCGGTGGCGGCCCTGTTCGTCCAGTCGTCCGTCGCCCCGCTCGCCCGCTGGGGGGCCGGGTGGTGGGGCGACCGGCACGGCACCTCCTCGCTGCTCCTTGCCTCGGTGCTCGCCGTCGCCCTCGGCACGGCGGGGCTCGTACGGCTGGAGAGCCCGGTCGTGGTGATCGTGAGCATGGTTCTCTTCGGCGCGGGGTTCGGTGCGGTGCAGAACCTCACCCTGGCCGCCATGTTCGAACGCGTCCCCCGCTCGGAGTTCGGCCGGGTCAGCGTCGTCTGGAACCTCGCCTTTGACGGGGGCATGGGGCTGGGCGCGGTCGGGTTCGGGCTGCTGATCGACCGAACCGGCTACCCGTGGGGGTTCGCCGTCACCGCCGCGCTCCTGCTGGCCGTCCTCGGCCCGGCCTGGCGCGAGCGACGGTTCGAGAAGGTACGGGCCGAGACGGTACGGGCCGAGGGGTTACGGGCCGAGTCCGCCGGGAAGCACGCCGACCGGCCTCCGCAGCAGGAGCGGCCCGCTCGACCGGAGCAGGAGAAGCCCACCTGACCGGAGCAGGAGAAGCCCACCTGACCGGAGCAGGCGCGGCACACCTGACCGGAGTCGGTGCGGCACACCTGACCGGAGTCGGTGCGGCTCACTTGAGGAGCCCCCGGTGCGCGGCCAGATACCCGGCCTGGAACCGGCTCTCCGCCCCGATCGCTTCGAAGATCTCCGCCACGTACTTGCGGCAGGTGCGCAGGGACACCCCCAGCCTGCGGGCGATCGTCTCGTCCCGGGCCCCTTCGCTGAGCAGCCGCAGAACCGTGCGGTGCAGATCGCTCAGCTCCACCGAGGCCGCCCCGCCGCCCTCGGCACAGTTCGCCCGGGACCAGGCGTGGTCGAACGCCTCGCAGAGCAGGGCGACGACCGACCGGTCCCTGACCACGGCGGCCCCGCCGACGACCCGGTGGTGCGGTACGAAGGCCACGGACCGGTCGAACACCGTGAGCCGGCCGAACAGTTCGGCGCTCGTGCGCACCTCCGCCCCCGCCCCGGTGATCCTGCCGACGTAGGAACGGGTGGGCGGGTGGTGGAGGGAGGACTCCTGGTACAGGGCCCGGATCCGGACCCCCCGGCCGAGCAGTTCGGCATCCCGCACCGCGGCCCTCTGCGTCTCGTCCGCCGGGCGCCCTTCGCCGGGCTGCGCGTTGATGACCTCGGTCCGGCATCTGCTCGCGGCCTCCTCGAAGAGCAGGGCCGTCTCCGTGGGCGAGTCGAAGACCTCGACGGCCTCCCTGCTGCGGCTGGCGGTGGAGAGGACCGAGTAGACACGGGAGAGTTCGTCGAGGCTCTGCCGGGACCCGCTCAGCTCCGCCATCATCCGGCGCAGCCGGGACTCGGCCGAGGCGACGCCCGCGGCGGCGATCTGCGGATCGAGCGCCCGCCACCGCATGCCGTCGGGGTCCTCCGCCTTTTCGGGGTCCACCTGTAAGACCATCAGATGTGCGGAAACCAGACCGTCCAGCGCGTCTCTCGCCTCGCACTGAGTCAACCCCAGGAGGTCAATTGTTTCAGCGATTGAAACAAAACCCCGGGATACTGACCATTTGTAAACACGAATGGCGGTCGCGTTAAGCCGGTGACCGGTCACCGCGTCGTCGATAAAGCCGCTTCTGTCCATCTTTACCCCCGTGCAGGTTGCTGTTTGCAGCATCATGGCCCCGGGGGTGGTTGAATGCAAGGCTCGCCGTGAGAGACCCTTACATGGGCGCGATTCGGCCAGCCATTTTCGGTGGCCCCGAGCCCATTTTTCTTTCGAGGCGAAAGAAGACCATGGCCATCAATGACATCGATCAGACGGAACGTGATACCGCCGGAGAACAGTGCCTCCCGCACCTCCTTCTGGAGCAGCTGCGGGATCATCCCGACCGCACGGCCGTCGTTCACGGGAGTGAGCGTCTCAGTTACCGCGACCTCGTCGGCCGCAGTGCGGTAATTGCTGATGATCTGAGGAATCTCGGTGTCGTTCCCGATGATTCCGTCGGAATCTTCGTCGAACCGTCGATCGCCTTGATGACGAGTGTCTGGGGTGTTCTCCTCGCGGGCGGCGCCTACCTTCCGCTCTCGCCGGAATACCCGGAGGAACGCCTCCGCTACATGATCGAGGACTCCGGGGTGCGCGTCGTCATCACCTCGCGGGAGCTCCGCCCGACGCTCGCCCTGCTGGCCCCGCCCGGTATCACGATCATCTGCCCGGACGGCACGGCGGCAGCCGCCGGGCAGGGAGGTCAGCGGCTCCCGTGGGCCGTTCCCGCAGGCCTCACGCCGGACCGTCTGGCGTACGTCATCTACACCTCCGGTAGCACGGGGAAGCCGAAGGGCGTCATGATCGAGCAGCGCAGCATCGTCCATCAGATGCGCTGGCTGGCCGAGTCCGGCGCGCTGGACCGGTCGACCACCGTCCTGCAGAAAACCCCGATGAGTTTCGACGCGGCCCAGTGGGAGATCCTGGCCCCCGCCTGTGGCGGCAGGGTCGTGGTGGGCGCCCCGGGCCTGCACCGCGATCCTGAAAGGATCATCGAAACCGTCACCGCGCACCAGGTCACCGCACTGCAATGCGTCCCCACCCTGCTGCAGGCGCTCCTGGACACCGAGGAGTTCTCCTCCTGCACGTCACTGACCCAGGTCTTCAGCGGCGGCGAAGCACTTTCCAGGAACCTAGCGGAGAAATTCCTGCAAACGCTTCCGTGGAGCGCGCTGACCAATCTGTACGGACCGACCGAGACCACCGTCAACGCATCGTCCTTCACGGTCGACCCCCGGACTCTCGCGGATTCCCCGCAGATGATCCCCATCGGCAGACCCGTCCCGGGGACCCGTTTCCACATTCTCGACGAGCACCACAAGCCGGTGGGCATCGGTGAAGTGGGGGAGCTTCATATCGGCGGTGTCCAGCTCGCCCGGGGGTATCTGCACCGGCCCGAACTGACCGCGGAAAGATTTATCACCCATACCGGTGAAGGCGAGAGCACGTCCGTGCGGTTGTATCGGACGGGAGACCTCGCCCACTGGAGCGAGGACGGCACCGTCCGTTTCGCCGGCCGGGCAGACAATCAGATCAAGCTGCGCGGTTTCCGGGTCGAACTGGACGAGATACGGCTGGCGATCGAGACCCATGACTGGGTCAAGAACGCCGCGGTCCTCGTCAAGGAGGACCCGGCCACCGGATTCCAGAACCTGATCGCCTGCATCGAGCTGAGCCCGAGAGAAGCGGCACTGATGGACCAGGGCAATCACGGCGCCCACCACCAGTCCAAGGAGAGCAAACTCCAGGTGAAGGCCCAGCTCGCCAATCCGGGGACACGGGACGACCAGGAGACCGCCGGCCGGAAGGCGGTCGACCTGCCGGGCCGGACACCCACCCCCGAACAGCGGCGGCTCGCCTTCGCCCGGAAGACCTACCGGTCCTTCGAGGGCGGACCCGTCACCGCCGCCGACCTCCTCGCCCTGCTCGCCGGGCCCGGCACCCCTGCGGCGGACTCCCGGGAGACCGGCGCCCTGGACCTCACCGAACTCGGCGAACTCCTGCGCAACTTCGGGCAGTTCCTCAGCGAGGAACGCCTGCTGCCGAAGTACGCCTACGCGTCACCGGGCGCCCTGTACGCGACCCAGCTCTACCTCGAAGCCGACGGCATCCCCTTCCTGACCCCCGGATTCCACTACTACCACCCGGTGGAGCACCGGCTGGTCCTGATCACCCCGAAGACCGGGGCCCCGGAGCCGCGGGCGCGGATCAGGCTGCACTTCGTGGGGAAGCGCCGGGCCATCGAGCCCGTCTACAGGAACAACATCCTTGAGGTCCTGGAGATCGAGGCGGGCCATATGGCCGGTCTCTTCGAGCGCGTCCTCCCCGGCCACGGACTGGGCCTGGAGGCCGCGGCGTACGAACCGGCCACCCTGGGCCGGCTCGACTGCGCCGAGGAGGACTTCTACCTCGGAACGTTCGAAGTGCTCCCCCTGGCCGCCGTACGCACCCGAACCCGCCCCGAGCTCTATGTACAGGCCCACGCGGGAAAGGTCGCGGGCCTGCCCGAGGGCCAGTACCGGTACCGGAACGGCGTGCTGGACCGGGTCTCGGACGCGCTGGTCCACCGGAGACACGTCATCGCGATCAACCAGCAGGTCTACGAGAAGGCCGCCTTCGGGATCACCATCATCAGCCGCGCACGGGAGACGTGGCTCGACTACATCGATCTCGGGCGGGAGCTCCAGCACCTCCAGATGAACGACCGCCGCATCGGCCTGATGTCCTCGGGATACAGCTCGAAGACCGGACACGATCTGCCGGCCGCGACCAGAATGGCGGGCATTCTCGGATCCCTGGGCGAGAGCGCGGGAGCGTCGTACTTCTCCGTGGGCGGCCGGATCAGCGAAGAGCAGTTACGCAGCGAGGGAATGCGCGAGGACATCGTGCACATGAAAGGCCCGGCGGAGATCATCCGGGAGGATCTCAGCCGCTTTCTGCCGGACTACATGATGCCGAACCGGGTCGTCGTCATGGACGGACTTCCTCTTTCCGCCAACGGAAAGATCGACGTCAAGGCGCTCGCGTCCTCGGAGCGGATCGCCGCACTGAACACCGGCCGTGTATTCGTCGCACCCCGGACGAAGACCGAGGAGAGAATCCGTGACATCTGGGAGAAGGTGATGAAGCGGGACGGCTCCTCGGTGCTGGACGACTTCTTCGCCTCCGGAGGGAACTCCCTGCTGGCCGTCGGACTCGTCAACAGGATCAACCGGGAGTTCGACAGCACACTGCCCCTGCAGATCCTCTTCGAATCCCCGACCATCGAGAAACTCGCCCTCGCACTGGAGAGCACGGGCACCGAACCCGCTTCACGGCTCGTACGCCTGCACAGTGAAGGCACGGAAAGCCCGGTGTTCTGCTGGCCGGGGCTCGGCGGATACACCATGAATCTGCGGCTCCTCGCCGGTGAACTCGGCATCGACCGCCCGTTCTACGGTGTGCAGTCCTACGGGATCAACCCCGGGGAAGTCCCGTACGCCACGATCCAGGAGATGGCCGCCGCGGACGTGCGTTCCATCCGACGGCTCCAGAAGACCGGCCCGTACACCCTGTGGGGATACTCCTTCGGCGCCCGGGTGGCCTTCGAAGCCGCCCACCAGATCGAGCGGTCGGGCGGGACGGTCGAGAACCTCTTCCTGCTGGCACCCGGTTCGCCCGTCCTCCCGCAGCCGGACGGCGGCGAACTCCCGTACGGCGAGGATCCCGTCTACACCAACAAGGCGTACGTGCGCATTCTCCACTCCGTCTTCGCGGGCACCATCACCGGCGAGGAGGCGGACGCCTGCGTCGAATACGCCGAGGACGACGAGAGCTTCGTGGAATTCATCCGCAGGGGACGGCCGGACCTCGACGCCGAACTGGTGAGGAGGATCGTCCGGGTCGTCCACCGGACCTTCGAACTGCGGTACACGTTCCAGGAATTGCGGGAACGGAGGATCAAGGCACCGATCACCCTCTTCAAGGCGCGTGGTGACGACTACTCGTTCATCGAGAGCAGCAGTGGGTATTCCGAGGCGGAGCCGACCGTCGTCGAACTGTCGAGCGGGCACTACACCATGCTCAGAAGTCCCGGACTGAACGATCTGGTCCAGCAGATCCACCACCGTCTCTCCGCGAGGAAAGAGGAAACCGTCGTGCCGCACGTCAACATCAAGTACTTTCCCGTTCCGCTCAGCGAGGACCAGCAGTCGGAGCTTGTGGCGGCGGTGACCAGAGCGGTCAAGAGCGCCTTCCGCTGCGACGAGGGCGTGATATCGGTGGCCCTCGAACCGGTGGAGAAAGAGGCGTGGAACGAACGCGTCTACATACCGGAGATAGTCCAGAGAAGGAACCTGCTGCACAAGACACCGAACTACTGAGGTGTTCGGTGGCGCACGAACCACATCCGTAACACAAAGGGAGGGTGCATGAAGAACGCAACCGTCGGCCGGTTCCTGCTGCTGGCATTCCTGTGGGGTGGCAGCTTCACATTCATCAAGGTGTCACTGGACGGACTGACCCCCGGTCAGCTCGTGCTCAGCCGTCTGGTGCTCGGCGCCGCCGTGCTGCTGGCCATCGTCGCGTTCCGCCGGATCGGCCTTCCCAAGCCGGCCCGCGTCTGGGGCCATGTGGCCGCCGCCGCCCTTTTCGGCAACGTCATCCCGTTCCTCCTGCTCTCGTACGGGGAGCAGACCACCGGGGCCGGTATCGCGGGCGTCCTCATCGGTGCCACCCCGCTGCTGACCCTGACCATCGCCGCCGCCGCGCTGCCCACCGAGCGGGCGACCCGGCGCAAGGTGCTCGGGCTCCTCATCGGATTCGCCGGTGTGGTGCTCCTGATCGGCCCGTGGACCGACGCCCTCGGCTCCCTCGGCGGACAGCTCGCCTGCCTGGGCGCCGCGCTGAGCTACGCCTGCGGCTTCGTGTACGTACGCAAGTACCTCTCCCCGCTCGGCCTCGCGCCCATGGCCGCCGCGGCCTCCCAGCTCCTGGCCGCGACCGTGCTCCAGGCCGTGGTCACCCCCTTCCTGACCTGGCACACCCCGGAGTTCACCCTCAAGGTGACGCTCAGCATCGTGGCGCTCGGCCTGTTCAGCACCGGCCTGGCGTACGTGCTCTACTTCCGCCTCATCGGTGACGTCGGCGCCACCACCGCCTCCGCCGTGAACTACGTGGTCCCGGTCGCCTCCGTCCTCATCGGCGTGGTGGCGCTCGGCGAGTCCGTCACCTGGAACCTGCTGGTCGGCGGACTGGTGGTGCTCGCGGGTGTGGCGTACGCGGAGAACCGGCTGCGGCAGCTCCGCTCCAAGGCCCCGGCACCGGCCGCCCCTGGGAAGGCGGCCACGGCAGCCACGGCGGCCACCCCGGAACCCGGGGGAGCGGACGGCGCCGAGCCGGTCGCGGGCAGCCGCCCCGGCAGCACCGAGGAGCCCCGGTGAGCCGGCCGGGGCTCTACCGCCGGGCGGTCGGCGACCTCGACATGATCAGATCGCGCGACCCGTCGGTGCACTCGCGCACCGAGGCCCTGCTGCACCCCGCCGTCCCCGCCGTCTGGGGCCACCGCGTGGCGCACCGGCTGCACCGCCGGGGGCTGCGCCGTACCGCGCGGCTCATCTCCGTCGCCGCGCGGCTCGCGTCGGGCGGGATCGAGATCCACCCCGGCGCGAGGATCGGCCGAGGCTTCTTCGTCGACCACGGCACAGGAGTGGTGATCGGCGAGACCGCCGTCGTCGGCGACGACGTCACGGTCTTCCACCAGGTCACCCTGGGTTCGGTCGGCTGGTGGCACGACGAGGCCGGGAGCGGGGGCACACGCCGCCACCCCGAGGTGGGGGACCGGGTGGTGATCGGTGCCAACGCCACCCTGCTCGGGCCGATCACCGTCGGCCACGACACCGTCGTCGGCGCGCAGGCCCTGGTCATCCGCGATGTGCCCAGCCACTCCCGGGTGCTGGCCCCGGTGGCCGTCGTGCCGCGTCCGCGCCGTACGCCCCACCAGCCCCTCCCGTCGCGGGAAGGGGGGGTCTCCGTCCTCTTCCCCGCCTGGTGACCCGCTCCGCGGTGCCCCGCCGCCCGGCGACCCGATCCACCGAAACGGAGAAGCCCATGCTCGTCTCGGACCGACGCAGGCTCGCATCCTCGCTCGACGATCTGATCGGCAGAACTCCCACCATCCGGCTCGACCTGGGCGGGACGGACTCCGGCACCACCGTCTACGCCAAGCTGGAGATGGCCAACCCGCTCTCCAGTGTGAAGGACCGCACCGGCCTGTACATGCTGGAGGCGGCCGAGAAGCGCGGCGAGCTGACCCCCGGCCGTTCCACCGTCGTGGAGGCCACCTCCGGGAACACCGGCATCTCGCTGGCCGCCCTGTGCGCCGCCCGCGGCTACACCTGCGTCATCGTCCTGCCGGACAACGCCACCAGCGAACGCGTCCAGTTGCTGCGCGCGTTCGGCGCGGAGGTCGTCCGGACACCGCACGAGCAGGGGTACACGGCGGCCATCGAGAAGGCCCAGGAGATCCACCGCGAGCGCCCCGGCTCCTGGTTCGCCTGCCAGCACGAGAACCCCGACAACGTACGGGCGCACTACGCCACCACCGGCCCGGAGATCTGGAGCGACACCGAGGGCCGGGTGGATGTCCTGGTCTGCGGGGTCGGTACCGGAGGCACCCTGAGCGGCACCGCGCGCTACCTCAAGGAGCGGAACCCGGCCCTGCGGGTGGTGGCGGTGGAGCCGGTGCGCTCTCCCGTCCTCAGCGAGGGCTGGGGCGGCCCGCACCGCATCCCGGGGCTGAACGGCGGGTTCGTCGCGGACACGACCGACGTCGACATCATCGACGAGGTCGTCACCGTCTCCGACGCCGAGGCCTTCGCCGCCGCGCGCTTCCTGGCCCGCACGTTCGGCCTTCTGGTGGGCGTCTCCTCCGGAGCGGCGGCACACGCCTGCCGCCTCCTGGTCGAGCGCCCCGCATACGCCGGGAAGACCGTCGTCACGGTCTTCCCCGACACCGGCGAGAGATATCTGTCCTGGCTGGAGGCCGCCGCCGACGAGGAGCAGGCCGCCGGGGCGCACGGTACCGACACTGGCGAGAAGATCGAGAAGATCGAGGAGTGAGCAGAGATGACCATGCTTCCCCGCATACTGCTTCCCGGTGAAGGCGAAGCGGTGCAGATAGGCACGACCACCCAAACCACCTTCAAGGCCGTCGGCGGCGAGACCGACGACCGCCTGGGCCTCTTCGAGCACCGTATGGAGCCCGGCGCCCCGGGTGCGTCGCCGCACATCCACCGCGAACAGCTCGAAGCCTTCTACGTCCTGGACGGCGTCGTCGAACTGCACCTGGACGGCGAGACGTTCGCCGCGCCACCGGGCACCTATGTGAACGTCCCCGAGAACATGTCGCACGGGTTCCGCAACCCCTACCAGGACCAGGCGACCATGCTCATCATCTTCACGCCCGCCATCAACCGCGAGGAGTACTTCCGGGGACTGGCCGAGCTGTACGCGGACGGGAACAGGCCCACCGAGGACGAGCTGCTCGACCTCATGGCCCGGTACGACCAGTTCGAACTGACCCTGGACGGGACGACCTCCCGCCCCGGGTGGGGCAGGCACTGAGCCGGTCCCGTCCCCGGTGGGCCTCCCGCCCCTCCCCGGAGGCCCACCGGACGTACCCCTCCCGGGGTCCTCACCGGGCCGCGAGGCCCCACTCCCGCGCGAGCAGTTCGTAGCTGCGGACGCGGTCGGCGTGGTCGTGGGTGATGGTGGTGACGATCAGCTCGTCCGCCCCCGTAGCGTCCCGCAAGGTCCGTAGCTGCTCGGCGACTTGAGGCGCGGTCCCGATGAACTGGGTCTGCGTCCGGTCGGCGACCAGTGCCCGGTCCTCCTCGCTCCAGATGTGGCGGCGGGCCTCCTCCGGGGTGGGGAACGCGATGGCGCCCTCGCCGCTGCGGATGCCGCGCACCCACAGGCCGTACCCCGTGGCCAGTTCGCGGGCGGTGCCCTCGTCGTCGGCGACCACGACATCGGCGGAGACGCTGACATGGGGCCGGTCCAGCTCGGCCGAGGGCCTGAACGCCTGCCGGTACCCCTCGACGGCTTCCAGCACCGTGCCCGGACTGACGTGGTAATTGGCCGCGAACCGCAGCCCGTTGGCCCCGGCCGCCTGGGCGCTGACACCGGCGCTGCTGCCGAGGATCCACACCTGCAACTCGGCGCCTTCCCCCGGCACCACATGGGTCTCGAACCCGGTGTCGAGGGCGTAGGTGCCCGCCAACAGGGCCAGGATGTCGGCCACTTGTTCGTCGTACGGCTGCGACTCGGCGCCCGGCAGCTGGATCAGCTTCCGGTGCAGGGCCAGGCGAGGTGAGTGCAACAGGTGGTCGTTGGAGTAACGGCCGGGTACGAGAAGGCCGTTGGGGGCCCGCCCGTCCACCGTGGCCGCCGCCTCCGCCACCCGGTCCGTCGCCGGTACACCCCGCTCCGCCGACCCGCCGGAGCGGCCGAGCCCGAGGTCGAACCGGCCCGGGTGCACCGCGTCCAGCAGCCCGAACTCCTCCACCGCCGACAGGGCCGTACGGTGTCCCAGTTGCAGGGCCCCGGAGCCGAGCCGGATGGCCGAGGTCACCGACGCGGCGAGCGCCAGGAGCACGGCCGGGGAGGTCCCCGCGACACCGGGGTTGAAGTGGTGCTCGGCGAACCAGTAGCGGCTGTAGCCGAGTTGTTCTGCCCGGCGGGCCAGGTCGAGGCTGTTGCGCAGGGCCGACCCGGCCGTCGATCCGGTGGAGACCGGCACGAGGTCCAGGACGGCGAGAGGGGTGCGGGTGGAGGCCACGATGAGGTTCCCTGTGCGGCAAGAGGCAGCGGTACGGGGCCGGTCTGGCCGTAACGTACGGAGGCGGCGGGAAGCGGGTCAATCACTTCCCCGGCCTGGCAACGCAACCTTCATGTGCGACCGCCCGCAGCGGTGACGAAGGGGTGGGGCGCCCGCCCGGCGCCCCACCCCGCGGTCCGCGTACCCGTGAACGCCTAGCTGATCGCCTTGATCAGCTCGCCGTTCGTGGTGTCACCGCTCAGCTCCCAGAAGAAGGTGCCTCCCAGGGACTGCTCGTTTTTGTACGTCATCTTGGTGCCGATGGTCTCCGGGGTGTCGTAGCTCCACCAGTTGTTCCCGCAGTGGGCGTACGCCGTACCGGCCACCGTGCCCGTGACGGGGCAGCTGCTCTTGAGGACCTTGTAGTCCTCGATACCCGCCTCGTACGTGCCCGCCGCCGCGCCGGTCGCGCTGCCGCCCGGCTCGGACTGGGTGACACCGGTCCAGCCCCGGCCGTAGAAGCCGATGCCGAGGAGCAGCTTCTCCGACGGGATGCCCAGCGACTTGAGCTTCGAGATCGCGGCGTCGGAGTTGAACCCCTCCGTCGGGATGCCCGGGTAGGAGCTCAGCGGGGAGTGCGGGGCCGTCGGGCCCTGCGCCGCGAACGCGCCGAAGAAGTCGTACGTCATCGGCAGGTACCAGTCGAGGTGCTCGGCCGCTCCCGCGTAGTCCACCGCGTCGATCTTGCCGCCGTCGGAGCCGTCCGCGGTGATCGCCGAGGTGATCAGGTTGTCGTTCCCGAAGGTCTCGCGCAGCTCGCCGAGCAGCTCGCCGTAGGCGTCGCGGCCGCTGGTGTCGCAGGTCAGACCGCAGGCGTTGGGGTACTCCCAGTCGATGTCGATGCCGTCGAAGACATCGGCCCAACGGGGGTCCTCCACCAGGTCGTAGCAGGACCGCGCGAACGCGGCGGGGTTCTGCGCGGCCTCACCGAACCCGCCCGACCAGCTCCAGCCGCCGAAGGACCAGAGGATCTTGAGGTCGGGGTGGAGCTCCTTCAGCTTGCGCAACTGGTTGAAGTTGCCGCGCAGTTCCTGGTCCCAGGTGTCGGCGACCCCGTCGACCGACTCCTCGGCCGTGTACGCCTTCTCGTAGTCGGCGTAGGAGTCGCCGATCGTGCACTTGCCGTTCTGGACGTTGCCGAAGGCGTAGTTGATGTGGGTGAGCTTCTCCGCGGAACCTGACGTCACGATGTTTTTGACGTGGTAATTCCGGTCGTAGACACCCCAGTTGGTGAAGTATCCGATCACCTTGTCGCCCGCCGCCGTGGGGGCGGCAGCAGCAGCGGCGGCAGGGGCCGCGGCAGGCTGTGCGGCGGGGGTCGCGCCTGCCGGGGACGTACCGGCGACGCCGAGCAGGGTGGCGCCGAGCGCCGCCGTACAGGCGGCCGCGGCGAGCGCCCGGAGCCGGGCGCGGGGACGGTGCGATGTGAGCATCGTGGCTCCTCGTGGGGGAGGGCTGGTGCGTGGGGGGTGCGGGGGGAACGCCGGGCCGTACGCGCCCGGTTTGGCATGAACGCGGTAAGGCGTTCGGTGGGAACCGTAGGAGGACTAGACCAGTTGGGTCAATGGTGCGGACCAATTCGCCGGTCATTCGGGCGCCCTCCACCTCGGACGACCGGCCCGCCACCCCGTGACGTCAGCCATCCGATCGGGCATACTCAACCCGCCACAGCCGCTGAGCCGCGCCGCCCGAGACCCGGGAGGGCAGGATCGGCTGGGCAGTCTGTTTTTCCCGGCTCCGTTCCGGGAGATCACCCGGCGGCGCCTCTCCCACCCTGAGCGCGCGACCGTCGCAACGCCCGACAGGGAGGAGAGCGCCGTCATGTCCGACCGTGCCCCGCAGCCGGTGGAACGCCGTCTGCCCACCGAGGAGTCCCGGCAGCTCGTCGCGCTCGTCCGCGACATCGTGTCCAAGGAGATCGCCCCCAGGGCGGCCGAGGAGGAGGACGCGGGCCACTTCCCGCGCGAGGTCTTCACGCTCCTCTCCGCATCCGGCCTCCTCGGACTTCCCTACGGCTCCGAGCACGGCGGCGGCGACCAGCCCTACGAGGTCTACCTCCAGGTGCTGGAGGAGCTGGCCGCGGCCCGCCTCACCGTCGGCCTCGGCGTCAGCGTCCACTCGCTGGCCTGCCACGCGCTCGCGGGATACGGCACCGAGGAGCAGCGCGCCGCGCATCTCCCGGCGATGCTCTCCGGCGGCCTGCTGGGCGCCTACTGCCTCTCCGAACCGGCCTCCGGCTCCGACGCCGCCTCGCTGCGTACGAAGGCCGTACGCGACGGCGACGACTGGGTCATCACCGGGACCAAGGCGTGGATCACCCACGGGGGCGTCGCCGACTTCTATACCGTGCTCGCCCGCACCGGCGTCGAGGGCTCCCGGGGCATCACGGCCTTCCTCGTCCCCGGTGACGCCGAAGGGCTGAACGCCGCTCTCCCCGAGAAGAAGATGGGGATGAAGGGCTCGCCCACGGCCCAGCTCAACTTCGACGGCGTACGGGTCGGGGACGACCGCCGTATCGGCGAGGAGGGGCAGGGCTTCGCCATCGCCCTGTCCGCGCTCGACTCCGGCCGCCTCGGCATCGCCGCCTGTGCGATCGGGGTCGCCCAGGCGGCCCTGGACGAGGCCGTCGCGTACGCCACCGACCGGCGCCAGTTCGGCCGCCCCATCGCGGACTTCCAGGGGCTGCGGTTCATGCTCGCGGACATGGCCACCCAGATCGAGGCCGGCCGGGCGCTCTACCTGGAGGCGGCCCGGCTGCGCGACGCGGGGGAGCCCTTCTCCCGCCAGGCGGCCATGGCCAAGCTGTTCTGCACGGACGCGGCCATGCGGGTCACCACGGACGCCGTCCAGGTGCTCGGCGGCTACGGCTACACGCTCGACTTCCCGGTCGAGCGGCTGATGCGCGAGGCCAAGGTGCTCCAGATCGTGGAGGGCACCAACCAGATCCAGCGCATGGTCATCGCCCGCCACCTCGCGGGTCCGGAGACCCGCTGACCCCGGGGTGTCCGACCATCCCGCGTGGCCCACGGGGGATTGTCAGACACCCCCCAGCGGCCGGTCCGACCACGCGGGCAGCGCCACGGCCCGGTTCCACTCCTGGTCCCGGCTCCCCGGCACGGTCCGGCCGCTGCTCGCCCACTGCCGGAGCAGGGCGCTGTAGATGGGCGGATCGACGGGGGAGGCCATCGGCGAACTCCCCGTCGACCGGGGCAGCGGCTGCGGCTGCGGAACCGATTCTTCGGGGACCGGCGAAGCGAGACGGCGGCGACCCGAGCCGACTGGTGAATGCAGCGTCGTCATACGGGGTCAACGCGCCGGGGCCGCCCCGGGTCACTGCTGTCGCGGCCCGAGTGCCAGTTCGGCGGGTACGCGGACGGAGAGACGGGTACGCGCGAGCGGAGAGCTGGGCGCTCGCGGGCGCAGAAGCGGCTACGCGCGAGCCGAGGTGCGCGCGAGCGGAGACGACAGGGTGCTCGCGAGCGGAGCAGACAAGGCGGGTGCTCGCGGCGGAGATCCGCTCTGCGGGCACCACGCCGGACGGGCCGACGTGATGCGGGCAGACGCAGACGCAGACGCAGACCGGCCGGACGGTGGCTCGGCGGTCGGCGGTCGGCGGCCGGGAGCCGGTGGCTCAGGCGGCCTCGCGCCGCTGCCGGGGCACGCGCAGCGGGCGGGAGCCGGGGCCGCCGGCGTGGGAGAAGGGCTGCATCCGCCAGTCGAGCCCCTGGGGGAGCGTCAGCAGCAGCGCCGCCTCCTGCTCCTGGGGCTCCAGCGACTCGTCGGCGGGCCGGGCGTCCGCCGCACCGCGGCCCGTGCCGGAGCAGACGGTGAGCCCGAACGGGTTCCACGGGGAGGGGCACCGGGCGTGCTCCGGCAGAACGTCCTCGTCGGCCAGCAGCGCGATCGGCTGGGCGCAGTCCGGGCAGATCACCCGGAACATCTCGAACATGTCGTACACATCGGCGCTGTCGTCCTCGTCCGGATCGACAGGCTCCGGTTCGGTACGTCCGGTGAGCTTCAGGCTCTGCATGGGATCTTCCCCCCTCGGGTGGGCCGGCAGGGCGCCACGGCCTCGACCACAGCAAGCACTTCCCTCCGCGCGTGGCCGATAACCGCGCGGGACCCCGCTACCGACCCGTAGGTCTGTGGTCTTCGTCACATGCCCCCCGCAGGTGCCGTTCCGTGACCCCGCACGACTGTGCCGGGAGGCGTCCGGGGCCATAGGTTGATCTGCATGGAGGAGCTGGACCGTCAGATTGTGGAGTTGCTCGTCAAGGACGGGCGGATGAGCTACACCGACCTGGGCAAGGCCACCGGCCTGTCCACCTCGGCCGTTCATCAGCGCGTCCGCCGGCTTGAGCAGCGCGGGGTGATCCGCGGCTATGCCGCGGTCGTCGACCCCGAGGCCGTCGGGCTGCCCCTCACCGCGTTCATCTCGGTGAAGCCGTTCGACCCCAGCGCGCCCGACGACATCGCGGAGCGGCTCGCCGGGGTGCCGGAGCTGGAGGCCTGCCACAGCGTCGCCGGGGACGAGAACTACATCCTCAAGGTGCGGGTGGCCACCCCCCTGGAGCTGGAGCACCTGCTCACCCGGATCCGCTCGCTGGCGGGCGTCTCGACCCGTACGACCGTCGTCCTGTCCACCCCGTACGAGGCCCGGCCCCCGCGCGTCTGAGGGGCCGTCGGGCGCCCCTCAGGGGGGCCGCGGGCCGGACGGCTCCCGGCAGGCGCGAGACTGGTCCCATGACCGAGAGCACCGCCCCCCTCAGCGCCCCCGACCACCGCACCCTGCTGCTGCGCGGGGGAGACGTCCACAGCCCGGCCGATCCGTTCGCCACCGCGATGGTCGTGGAGCGCGGGCATGTCGCCTGGGTGGGCTCCGAAGGGGCCGCCGACGCCTTCGCGAGCGGTGTCGACGAGGTCGTCGACCTGGAGGGCGCCCTGGTCACCCCGGCCTTCACCGACGCCCATGTGCACACCACCGCGACCGGCCTGGCCCTGACCGGGCTCGACCTCTCGGGTGCCCGTACGCTCCCCGAGGCCCTCGGCCTCGTCCGTGCGTTCGCGAACCGGCACCGGGCCGGGGACGTCCTGCTCGGCCACGGCTGGGACGCCGCCCGGTGGCCCGAACAGCGACACCCCTCACGCGCCGAGCTCGACGAGGCGGCCGGTGGCCGGGCGCTGTACCTGCCCCGGATCGATGTGCACTCCGCCGTCGTCACCACCGCCCTGCTGGACCTCGTCCCGGGCGTCACCGCGCTGGCCGGATACCACCCCGACGCACCGCTGACCGGCGACGCCCACCACGCCGTACGCGCCGCCGCGCACGCCGCGCTCACCCCCGCCCAGCGGACCGCCGCCCAGCGCACCGCACTCGACCACGCGGCCTCCCTCGGCATCGGCGCCCTCCACGAGTGCGGCGGGCCCGAGATCTCCGACGAGGAGGACTTCACCTCCCTCCTGGCCCTCGCCGCCGAGCGGCCGGGCCCCCGGGTCTTCGGCCTCTGGGCCGAGGAGATCGCCGACGGGAAGGACGCCCGCCGCATCCGGGAGCTCGGTGCGATCGGCGCGGCCGGTGACCTCTTCGTGGACGGCTCCCTCGGCTCGCACACCGCCTGCCTGCACGAGTCGTACGCCGACGCCCCGCAGACCACCGGCACCGCCCACCTGGACGCCGCCCGGATCGCCGCCCACGTCACCGCCTGCACCGAGGCCGGCCTCCAGGCGGGCTTCCACGCCATCGGCGACGCCGCCGTATCGGCCGTCGTGGCGGGCGTCAGGGCCGCCGCCGAGACGCTCGGCCTGGCCAGGATCCGTGCCGCCCGCCACCGGGTCGAGCACGCCGAGATGCTCACCCCCGAGACGATCGCCGCCTTCGCCGAGCTGGGCCTCACCGCCTCCGTGCAGCCCGCCTTCGACGCGGCCTGGGGCGGCCCCGAGGGCATGTACGCCCAGCGCCTCGGCGCCGAGCGGGCCGCGGCCCTGAACCCGTACGCCGCCCTCCTGCGCGCCGGAGTGCCGCTCGCCTTCGGCTCCGACAGCCCGGTCACCCCGCTCGACCCCTGGGGGACCGTGCGGGCCGCCGCCCACCACCGCACCCCCGGGCACCGCGTCTCGGTCCGGGCCGGGTTCACCGCGCACACCCGGGGCGGCTGGCGAGCGATCGGCCGCGACGACGCGGGGCTCCTGGTGCCGGGCGCACCGGCCGACTACGCCGTCTGGCGGACCGCCGAACTCCTGGTCCAGGCACCGGACGACCGGGTGGCCCGGTGGTCCACCGACCCCCGGTCCGGCACGCCCGGACTGCCGGATCTGACCCCCGGGGCCGAGCTGCCGGTCTGCCTGCGGACGGTGGTCTCCGGACAAACGGTCTACGTACGCCCGAACGAGTGACGTCGGAGCATTCCGTACCGCCGATAGATGGCCCGGGCGCTCGTTCGCGACCTGCGGATCTTCGGCACTGACCAGGCAATTTGGGCAAAAGCCGCAGGTCGCACGGGTGTTGACAGAACGCGCCCACGGGCCGGTAGGTTCGGCCGGGTCCACCACAGGACGTCCGACCGGTTAAACCTCCACGCAGTCGTCGAACGCCGCTGGGTCATGGGGTGGTGTGGCGCACCGGCACACCACCACTGACAGCCAGGTTCAGCGCCCGCGCCTCGGGGGCGAGGGAAGGTTTCAGCCGGACGGAGGGTGCGACCCGGGTGGGGCCCGGACGTTCAGTAGACAACGGCTTTCGGTCGACCCGCAGCCAGCGGGTCCCAGGTCGGCCCGAAGGGCGCCGGGCCCCGATCCGCAGTTCCGTCCGCGGTTCTCTCCGCGTTCTGTCCGTGTTTCTGTCCGCAGTTCCGTCCATCTGCCCGGCCTGTGCCACGCGCCCGTACCACCGCGTAGCAGCCCGGGGGTGGTGTGCTGGATATGGTGTCCCTCTGTGTACGGACTCTAAGGGGCAGTAGTGAACGACGGCGGTCAGCGGCAGTTCGGCCCGCTCGGCAAGGTCCTGGTGATCATTCCGACCTACAACGAGGTCGAGAACATCGGGCCGATCGTCGGCCGGGTGCGCGCGGCCGTGCCGGATGCCGACATCCTGGTGGCCGACGACAACAGCCCCGACGGCACCGGCAAGGCCGCCGACGAGCTCGCGGCCACCGACGACCAGGTCCACGTCCTGCACCGCAAGGGCAAGGAAGGGCTCGGCGCCGCCTATCTCGCGGGCTTCGCCTGGGGCGCCGAGCACGGCTACGGCGTCCTCGTCGAGATGGACGCCGACGGCTCCCACCAGCCCGAGGAGCTGCCCCGGCTGCTCACCGCGCTCAAGGGCGCCGACCTGGTCCTCGGCTCCCGCTGGGTGCCCGGCGGCCGGGTGGTCAACTGGCCCAAGAGCCGGGAGGTGATCTCCCGGGGCGGCAGCCTCTACTCCCGCCTCGCCCTCGGCCTCTCGGTCCGCGACGTCACCGGCGGCTACCGGGCCTTCCGGACCGAGACCCTCCAGGGCCTCGGCCTCGACGAGGTCGCCTCGCAGGGGTACTGCTTCCAGGTCGACCTGGCCCGTCGCTCCGTGGAGGCGGGCTACCACGTGGTCGAGGTGCCCATCACCTTCGTGGACCGCGAGGTCGGCGACTCCAAGATGAGCCGCGACATCCTCGTCGAGGCGCTGTGGCGGGTCACCGGCTGGGGCATCACCTCCCGCACCAACAAGGTCCTGGGCCGCAGGAAACCCTGACCCTGTACGTGCCGCAGGAACCCCCGCGGGCCGGTCCATGATCACCCCCTTACGCCGCTTCCACCTCCGTACGGGCACACTGGACGCATGACGACCGGCACTCCGCCCCCGACCCGTCCCCGGCGCTCGCGCGCCCGTAGATTCCTGCCCCTGGCCCTCGCCGCCTGGCTGGTCCTGGAGGTCTGGCTCCTGACCATGGTCGCCTCGGCGGCCGGCGGGCTCACCGTCCTGCTGATCCTGGTCGCCGGAGCGGTGCTCGGCACCGTGGTGATCAAGCGCGCCGGGCGCCGCGCCTTCAAGAACCTCACCGAGACCCTCCAGCAGATGCCGGGGCAGCCCGGCGCCCCCGAGGCCCCGCAGGTCACCGGAGGCAAGGGCAGCCGCGGCAACGGGCTGCTGATGCTCGGCGGGCTGCTGCTCCTGATTCCCGGCCTGATCTCGGACGCGGCCGGTCTGCTCCTGCTGGTGCCGCCCGTGCGCACCCTGATCAGCCGCCGGGCGGAGCGGTCCCTGGAGCGCCGGATGCGGGCCGCGTCCCCCGGCAGCCTCTCGGACGCCTTCCAGCAGGCCCGGATGCACCGGCCGGACGGCAAGGTCGTCCAGGGCGAGGTCATCCGCGAGGACGGCACCCGGCCCTCCTCCCGCCCCTCCGGCCCGGACGACGACCCCCAGGGCCCGCGCCCGCCGCTGACCCCCTGACGCCGGACAGGCCAAGAGCGACGCCGGACAGGCCAAGAGCCGCGGGGGGGGGGGCCCCGTAGGGGGGGGGGCGCCCGCCGGG
>NZ_JBHYVE010000013.1:0-39733 GCF_042750035.1 Streptomyces sp. NPDC059452 | reverse complement strand
GCCCCCGCCCCCCCCCCGCCCCCCCCCGCGCGCCGCCCCCCCCCCCCCCCCCCCCCCCCCCCCCCGCGGCTCTTGTGCTGTGCTGTTGTCGCGCTCGGTGCGGTAGTTACGCGGAGTGCGGTGGTGCTACGCGGTCAGGCAGACTTCCTGCTGTCCCGCGGGTGCACGGCGATGTTCATGGCTCCGGAGCGCAGAACCGCCAGCCTCTCGGCCAGCACCTCCTCCAGCTCCTCGCGGGTGCGCCGCTCCATGAGCATGTCCCAGTGCGTACGCGCAGGCTTGCCCTTCTTCTCCTCGGGGCCATCCCCGTCCACCAGGAGTGCCTGGGCGCCGCACGCCTTGCACTCCCACTCCGGCGGAATTTCCGCCTCCACCGAGAACGGCATCTCGAATCGATGTCCGTTCTGGCATGCGTACTCCACCGCCTGGCGCGGGGCCAGATCGATGCCGCGGTCCGTCTCGTAGCTGGTAACCACAAGTCGCGTGCCGCGAAGAGCTCGCTCACTCATGAATCGTGCCTCCCGGGCTTGTCGCCCACAGGACAAAATGTCGCTGTCGTCGTCATCCGGTCAACGTCCGGTCGCTGGCAAAGATTCCCGTCGCCGGTCCTGCGTCGCCCGTTCGTGCCGCTGCTTTATCTGGGTTGAGTACCCACCCTTGCCCGGTTTGTCACCTCTGGTGGGCGTTGTCACCCAACGGTTGAGCTGCTTCCACTCGCAGTAACGGTCCTCCGGGCAGGCCAAAGGCGTACACTACCGGCCTTTGACTTCAACGTCTAAATCCGTTCCGGTACGGGGTTGCC
Source organism: Streptomyces sp. NPDC059452 (assembly GCF_042750035.1). Classification (NCBI taxonomy): domain Bacteria; kingdom Bacillati; phylum Actinomycetota; class Actinomycetes; order Kitasatosporales; family Streptomycetaceae; genus Streptomyces; species Streptomyces sp. NPDC059452. The sequence continues at coordinate 38,931 of NZ_JBHYVE010000013.1, read as the reverse complement.
TGCGGCCGTGATCGCACGCCGTACCGGGACCCGCGCGAGCAGCACCGCACCGAGGGCGAAGAACACGATCAGCGAGATGATCGCCTCCCGGTAACTGCCGGTCAGCTGGTACGCCAGACCGAAGACCAGGGGCCCCAGCCAGCTCAGTCCGCGGTCGCTCATCTCGTAGGCCGAGAAGTACTCCGCCTCCTTGCCACGCGGCACCAGATGTGAGAACAGCGAGCGGGACAGGGCCTGGCTGCCGCCCAGCACCAGTCCGATGGCTGCCGCGAGAACGAAGAAGAAGACGGGCGCGTCGACGGGCAGCAGATAGGCGGCGACCAGGATCGCGGTCCATACGACCAGCGAGCCCAGGATCGTGCGCTTGGCGCCGTACACCCGGGCGAGCCGGCCCATGCCGAGCGCCCCCGCCACCGCCAGGATCTGCACCAGCAGGACCGCGATGATCAGGGTCGTCTGGTCCAGGCCCAGCTCCTCGGAGCCGTACAGCGAGGCCTGCGAGATCACCGTCTGGATGCCGTCGTTGTAGACCAGGTAGGCGAGCAGGAACGAGAGCGTCAGCGGATGGCGCCGCATGTCCTTCAGGGTCGCCATCAGCTGCTTCCAGCCGGAGCCCACCGCCCCCTCGCCGTCCGGTGCCACCCGGCGGTCGCGCAGTCTGCGCAGCGGTACGAGGGTGAAGGCGCCCCACCACACACCCGCCGACGCGAGGCAGATCCGTACCGCGTCGGACTCCGCCAGACCGAAGGACTCGTGGCCGGTGTACAGGATCAGGTTGAGGACCAGGACCAGGGCGCCCGAGGTGTAGCCGAAGGCCCAGCCGCGCGAGGAGACCGCGTCGCGCTCCTCCGGTTCGGCGATCTGCGGCAGATAGGCGTTGTAGAGGACCATCGACACGGAGATGGACGCGTTCGCCACGATCAGCAGGAACGCGCCCAGCAGATAGCGGTGGCCGTCCAGGAAGAACATCCCCGCGGTCGCCGCGGCACCCGTATAGGCGGCGGCCGCCAGCAGCGGCTTCTTACGGCCCGTACGGTCCGCCGCCGCGCCCACGATCGGCATCAGGATCACGGCGACGACGATGGAGGCCGAGACGGAGTACGCGAACAGCGAGCCCGCGCGCACGGGTATGCCCAGCGGGTGCACGAAGCCGTCGGGATCGGCCGCCGCCTTGGCGATCGACGTCAGATACGGACCGAGGAAGACGGTCAGCACACTCGTGGAGTAGACGGAGCACGCGAAGTCGTAGAAGTACCAGCCGTGCTGTTCGCGTCTGCGGGCCGCCGCCTTGTCGCCCGGTGGGCTTCCGGCCGGATCGGCCGCTCCTGTGGTCCCGGTGCTCAAACCGCGCCCCCTCGATCGTCGCGTGCGGACGCGGACGGGCCCGGCGTCAGGACCAGGCCCCCCGCTCGCTCAGCACCGTACGCAGCGTCTCGATGTGATCGGTCATGATGCCATCCACCCCGAGGTCCAGGAGGGCCGCCATCCGTTCGGGCTCGTTGACCGTCCAGACGTGCACCTGGAGCCCCAGCGCGTGCGCCGTCCGCACGAAACGGGCGTCGACCACCGGGATGCCGCTCTGCCGCTCCGGAACCTGTGCGCAGACCGCGCCCGCGCGCAGCGCCGCCGGAATCCCGTACGAGCGCAGCCGCAGCCCCAGGACGCCGCGCACCCCGTACGAGGTGGCCAGGCGCGGGCCCGCCAGGCGGTGCGCGCGGGCCACCCGGGCCTCCGAGAACGAGCCGACGCAGACCCGGTCCCAGGCGTCCGTCCTGCGGATCAGCTCCAGAAGGGGTTCCAGCGCCGGTTCCGCCTTGAGGTCCACGTTCCAGCGGGCCTCGGGGAACTCCTCCAGCAGCTCCTCGAAGAGGGGGAGGGGTTCGGTGCCCCCGACCCTGGCCCGGCGGACCTCGCTCCAGGGCAGTGCGGAGATCCGGCCCCGGGCGTCGGTGACCCGGTCCAGCGTCGGGTCGTGGAAGGCGACCAGCCGGCCGTCCGCCGTGGTGTGCACGTCGGTCTCGAAGTAGCGGTAGCCCGCCGCGGCCGCCCTGCGGAAGGCGGCCGCGGTGTTCTCCACGCCGTCCGCCGCCCCGCCCCGGTGGGCGAAGGCGATCGGCGTCGCGTGGTCGAGATAGGGGTGGCGGCTCGGTTTCACTGCGGCAGTATGGCCTGTCCGGATGGAGGGGCGGCAACGGGGCCGGGTCCGGCGGGCGACTGGGCGGTGGCCTGCGGGGTGCCCTGTGGGATGCCTTGTGGGGCGGATGATCCGGCGACGGGCGCCGTGGCGGGGGCCGGGACCGCGAAGATCCGCAGGAAGAGCTGGGCCAGCGGGCCGATCGCCAGGGCGTAGAGGACCGTACCGGCCCCCAGCGAGCCGCCCAGCAGGAACCCGGTGACCACGACGGCCACCTCGATCGCCGTACGGACCAGCCGGATGGAGCGGCCCGTGACCCGGTGCAGCCCGGTCATCAGCCCGTCGCGCGGCCCGGGGCCGAAGCGGGCCGCGATGTACAGCCCGGTCGCCACCCCGTTGAGCACGATGCCCAGGGCCATCACCGGGATCCGGACCCCGAGGCCGTCGAGGTCGCCGACGAGGGCGAGCGTCGCGTCCATCGAGAGGCCGAGCACGAAGACGTTCGAGACGGTGCCGAGCCCCGGGCGCTGCCGCAGCGGTATCCACAGGAGCAGCACGATCGCCCCGACGATGATCGAGACGACGCCGATCGAGATGCCGGTCAGCTCCGTGAGGCCCTGGTGCAGGACGCCCCACGGCTCCAGCCCGAGTTCGGCGCGGACCAGGAGCGCCGAACTCGCCCCGTACAGCATCAGACCGACGTACAGCTGGACCAGCCGCCGGGTGAGGTGGGTGGTGCTCCGGGCGGTGGTTCTGGACACGTGTTGACCCCTGAAGTGGTGGGAGTGGACTGATGCATGTCACCCTGTGGCAGGGGATCGGCCACCAACCATGGCCAATTCGAGGAAGGTGGACTGATTTCGATGACGCAGTGGACTTCGACGGTGGGGGCGGCGCAGCTCGCCCGGCAGCTCCAGGCGCAGCAGCCCCGGCCCACCGGCCCGGCCGGCCGGAAGCCGCCCGCCTACCGCGCGCTCGCCGACGGCGTCCGGCTGCTCGTGCTGGAGGGCCGGGTCCCGGTCGCCGCCCGGCTGCCCGCCGAACGCGAACTGGCCCTGGCCCTCGCCGTCAGCCGCACCACCGTCGCCGCCGCCTACGAGGCGCTGCGGGCGGAGGGGTTCCTGGAGTCGCGGCGCGGCGCGGGCAGCTGGACCGCCGTCCCGGCCGGGAACCCGCTGCCAGCCCGGGGCCTGGAACCGCTGCCCCCGGAGTCGCTGGGCTCGATGATCGACCTGGGCTGCGCCTCGCTGCCCGCGCCCGAGCCCTGGCTGACCCGGGCCTTCCAGGGGGCGGTGGAGGAGCTGCCGCCGTACGCCCACACGCACGGCGACTACCCGGCCGGGCTGCCCACGCTGCGGCAGATGATCGCCGACCGCTACACGGCGCGCGGTATCCCGACGATGCCCGAACAGATCATGGTCACCACCGGGGCGATGGGTGCCATCGACGCCATCTGTCACCTCTTCGCGGGGCGCGGCGAACGGATCGCGGTCGAGTCGCCGTCGTACGCCAACATCCTCCAGCTGATGCGGGAGGCGGGCGCCCGCCTCGTCCCGGTCGCGATGGAGGAGGGGCTCGGCGGCTGGGACATGAACCGGTGGCGCCAGGTGCTGCGGGACTCGGCGCCCCGGCTCGCGTACGTGGTGGCCGACTTCCACAACCCGACCGGGGCGCTCGCCGACGAGCAGCAGCGGCGGGACCTGGTCGACGCCGCCCGCTCCGCCGGGACGGTGCTGGTGGTCGACGAGACGATGACCGAACTCCGGCTGGACGCCGACACCGTCATGCCGCGCCAGGTCTGCGCCTTCGACCCGGCGGGCAGCACGGTCCTGACCGTGGGCTCGGCCAGCAAGGCGTTCTGGGCCGGGATGCGGATCGGCTGGGTGCGGGCCGCCCCCGACGTCATCCGCTCCCTGGTCTCCGCCCGCGCCTACGCCGACATGGGCACCCCGGTCCTGGAGCAGCTCGCCATCAACTGGCTGATGGCGGCGGGCGGCTGGGAGCAGGCGGTCGAGATCCGGCGGGAGCAGGCCCGGGAGAACCGTGACGCGCTGGTCGCGGCGGTGCGCCGGGAGCTGCCGGAGTGGGAGTTCACGGTGCCGCACGGCGGGCTCACCCTCTGGGTGCGCACGGGCGGCCTCTCCGGCTCCCGCCTCGCGGTGGCGGGCGAGCGCGTCGGCGTACGGGTGCCCTCGGGCCCCCGGTTCGGGGTCGACGGGGCCTTCGAGGGCTATGTGCGGCTGCCCTTCACGGTGGGCGGCCCGGTGGCGGACGAGGCGGCGGTACGGCTCGCGGCGGCGGTGGAGCTGGTCCGCTCGGGCGCGGGGGCGGGGGCCGACGCGCCGCGCAGTTTCGTGGCCTGAGGGGTGCCCCCCCGGGGGCTCACCCCTCCGCGATCGCCGCCTGCGCCTTGGCCAGCTGCCCTGTCGGCATGGCCTCCACCGCCACCGGGACCTGGGCCGTGTCCTGTTCCCGGTGGTCCTCGTGGGCGTCGCGGGTGTCGTCGGCCGGTTCGTCCGCGGCCGGGGTCGGCTGCGGGGAGGCGCCCGGCCGCTCGGGCAGGACGTCGAGCACCGCCTGCCGGTGCGCCTCGCAGGCGCCGTCGTCGTACGGGTCGGGGGTCGCCGGGACCTGGAGGCGCAGGACCGGCGCGGTGCCCAGCCGTACGTACCCCCGCCCGGCCGGGACCTCCGGCGGCGGCGTGGTGTTCGGTTCGGCGCCCAGTACGGCGGTGATCTGCTCGCGGGAGGCCGGGCCGAGGACGACCCGGGCCCGGGTGTGGGTCCGTACGGTCTCGGTGAGGGTCTCCAGGGCGTCGAACTGGTCGGCCAGGACGACGGTGACCCCGGCCGCCCGCCCGTGCCGCAGCGGCACCTGGAGCAGTTCCTGCGGGTCGGGCCTGCCGTCGGCCGCCGCGAGATGGCCGAGGACGCCGGGGCGGTCCAGCAGGATCCAGAGCGGGCGCTTGATGTCCTCGGGGAGGGGGTGCCCGCCCTGCCGCGCCCGGTTGGCGAAGATCAGCCGCCGCTCCGTCTCGTGCGCCGCCCACTCCAGGGTGGCCAGCGCCCCGCCCAGACCGGACTCCACGGCGAGGACGCCGGTGCGCCCGGCGAGGGCGCCGTACTCACCGGTCCCGCCGCCGTCGATGATGAGGACGTCGCCCTGCTGGAGGGCCTGGAGGGCGATGGAACGGACCAGGGTGGTGGTGCCGCTGCCAGGCTGTCCGACGGCCAGCAGGTGCGGTTCGGTGGAGCGGCCGCCGGTCCGCCAGAGGACGGGGGAGGCGTCCACGGTCGCGTCGCCGTCGCGCACCGGGACCGTACGGTGGACCGTGTCGGGGTCGGTGAAGCCGAGCACCGTCTCGCCGGGGGCGGTGACGAAGCGCTGGGCGGCGATCGAGGTCGACAGGGGGGCCGGAACGGCCATGACGAGGCGGTTGGCCTCCTCGTCCCAGGTGAAGCGGTACTCCCGGCCGCGCCCCGACTTGGTGTGCAGCAACTGCTCGATCCGGGACCGCGAGGCGGCCTCGCCGTCGGTGAAGTACGCCGGGTAGGAGACCTGGAGGCGGGTGAGCCGCCCGTCGTCGTCGAAGACGTACCCGTCGAAGGCCTTCTCCCAGTCGCCGCCGTGGGCGAAGAGAGGGCTGGGGTCGTCGGGCACCGAGAAGTACGGCACGAGCGCCTCGTACAGGGCGCGCAGACGTGCGGTCTCCGCATCGTCCGGGCCGGTCTTCACGGGGGTCCGCTCCCGCCCCTTCCACGCGGCGGCGCCCATCACCGTGATCAGGGCCAGGATCGGCCCGTACGGAACGAGCGCCACGGCGAGCACGCAGGCCGCGGCGAGGAACAGCTTGGGACCACGCCGTTCCTTGGGGGTCGCGACCCACTTCTGCCGACCGGACACGGCCAGCAGCCGCAGACCACGCAGGATCGTGATCAGCGGATGGAGCACATCGGTGGCACCGTCGGCGGCCGTGCGCGCGATCTCTCTGCCGCGATCTCTGCCGCGAGTGATCGAAGCGCTGCCGCTGCTGAGAATGCGGGGGAGTGGTCGCCGGGCCACAGCTGTCTCCTGAAGGGGTGGGAGCGGTCGCGGAGCGTCAGAACTTGATCCCGCCCAGCAGACCGGCGAGGCTCGCCCCGCCTGCCGTGATGCTCGGCGCGATCGCGGTGCCGGCCAGGTAGAAGCCGAACAGCGCGCAGACGATGGCGTGGGACGCCTTGAGCCCGTCCTTCTTGAAGAACAGGAAGACGACGATGGCGAGCAGTACCACGCCCGAGATGGAAAGGATCATGAGCGGATCTCCTGGTTGAGGGGACAGTCACCATGAGTCCTTCCAGGATCACGCGAAGTATCTATACGATAAAAGGTGCAATCGAGTGAATAAAACGCATTTTCACTTGACCGGCCGAGTGAAGCCCGTGGTCCGCGCGCGGTATTTCCGAGTCCGTGCCGGGCAGGAACCACCCGCGGTGATCCTTTGCCGCATCCGGGCCCGGTCATGTCCGGCCCGGAGCAGTACCCTGTCGATTCACTCGTACGGCCCCGGCCGTACTCCCCCCGGTCAACAGCGGCAGCGACGGCTGCGGCAACGGTCAAGGAAGGCGGCCCGCGCGATGAGCGAAACTCCCGATCCCGAGGTGGTCGAGCTGGCGACCAAGGTCTTCGACCTGGCCCGCACCGGCGAGACCGAGGCGCTCGCCGCGTACGTCGACGCAGGCGTCCCCGCCAACCTCACCAACGACCGGGGCGACTCGCTGCTCATGCTCGCCGCCTACCACGGGCACGCCGATGCGGTCACCGCGCTCGTCACCCGCGGCGCCGACCCGGACCGGGCCAACGACCGGGGCCAGACCCCGCTGGCCGGAGCCGTCTTCAAGAGCGAGGACGCCGTCATCGACGCCCTTCTCGCCGCGGGCGCCGACCCCGCCGCCGGAACACCGTCCGCGCGGGACACGGCCCACATGTTCGGCAAGGCCGACCTGCTGGAACGCTTCGGTGCCCGTTGAGAGGGCGGCGGGCGCACCTGCGGGGGTGTCCGCCGAGTCGGCTGCTGACCGGTCCGTCGTAAATGTGGTCGCGGTGGCGAAATGGCTGGGTCATCATGACGTCGCGGGTCCGTTTCGGGCCACCGACGAGAGGCAGAGGAAGATGGTCTACACCAAGCGGAAGACGGCGGTCGGTCGATCATGTCGCGGCGCGGCGTAGGGGTGTTTCCCGGACACCCCCCTGTGCCCTGCGGGCCCAGGGCACTGCACACAGTCCCGGTTGTGTCGACAGCTTGATGTGAGGCTTTCTCCCATGTTCGATCCGTTCATAGCGCCGAGCGGCACCCTGCTCGGCCTGCTGCAGAGGGGCCGCGGTGACGGCACGCTCCACGCGCTCGCCGCACCACGCCCCGAGGCCCTCGCGGCCCTCAACCACTGCGTCGTGAGCGACCCCCGTCACGACTGGCAGGTGGAGAACCGCTCCCTCTACTACGCACGCCTGTACCTCGATCTCGACGGCGGCATCGAAGAGATCGAGCGCCACCTCGGCGACCCCGACGACCACACGGACACCGACGACTCCCGTACGGGTCTCGCGCTCTCCGTCCTCGGCCACCTCGCCTCCTACGGGCGCGACGACGCCCTGGCCCTGCTCCGCCGCTACGCGGCCACCGGAGCCAACTGGGCCTGGGCCCTGGACGAGCTCGCCCTGCGCGACGACGACGCGGGCCTGCGCTCCCTCGCCCTGCCCGTCCTGGGTCGTTTTCCGGCCACAGAAGAAGGCACCGCCGAGCTCGCCGCCGCCGTACGGGACTCCTTCGAGCCGCGCCCGTGGCGGCTCTGGGCCGACGACCCGCGCGAAGCGGTCGGCGCCCGGGTGCGGGCCGCCACCGAGCAGGGCTCGTTCGACCGCTGGCAACGCCAGATGCGCCCCGGCGGCCCCCGCCCCGGCTGGAGCGTCCAGGCCGTCTTCGACTGGGCCCAGCAGGGCCTGGAGCGCGGCAGCGAACTGCACGTCCCCGCGGCCCGCTGCCTCTCCGCCGTCGCCGGACCCGACGACCGTCCCCAGATCGTCGAGGCCGCCCGCACCGGCCCCGAGGGCGCCCGCTGCGCCGCTCTGCACTATCTCGCCGAGGCGGCCGACCCCGCCGTCCTCGACCTCATCGAGTCCGCCGCCCTCAGCCCCGCCCGTACGGTCGCCGACGCGGCCGTCGCCGCCTTCGAGCGGATGGCCGGGGACGACGCCGTGGAACGCGCCCGGCGCTGGGCCCGGCGGCCCGACGCCCTCGGTGCCTCCGCCGCCGGGATCCTCGCCCGCCGCGGCACCGCCCAGGACGCTCCCCAAGTCCTCGGCGCGCTGCGGGAGGCCGTACGCGGCGAAGGCCCCGACGCCCCCCGCCTCTGGACCCTCGTGGACGGCACCGGCCGCCTCGGCATCGCCTGCGCCGCCCCCGTACTGCGCCACGTCTACCGGGAGACGTCCTCCTCCCACCTGCGTGGCCGGGCCGCCCGCGCCCTCGCCGCCACCGACCCCTCCTTCGCGACCGGCTTCGCGGTGGAGTGCCTCTGGGACTGCGAGGAGACCACCCGCGAGGTGGCCGCCCTGCACGCCGAGACCGGAGACATCCGCGTCGCCGAGCGGCTGCGCCGGCTCGCCGCCGACCCGGCCGAGGAGGCCGAGGTGCAGACGGCGGTCCGGAGCCGGATCGGCCCGGACGCACCGGCCCTCTGACCGGTCCTCCGGCCGCGCGATTCCGCGGGAGGGACGCTGATTCCGTGGGAAGGGCGCTGATTCCGTCGGAGGGGCGCTGGGAGGGGGGCATTGTCAGACCCCCCTCCTACGCTTCTCACCATGGACATCAACGAGTGGTGGGGGCTCGTCGAACGGGCGCGCGAGGCGGCCGGGGACCGGGCGGACGACCGGGACGCGCCCGACGACCCCCTGCCGGACGCGCTGACCGACGTGCTCGCGGCTCTGGAGCCCGCGGAGATCGTCGAATTCGCGGTGACAGCCATCGAGGTGACCGCGTCCGCCTGCCGGTGGCCCCTGTGGAACGCGGCGTATCTCATCGAGGGCGGCTGCGGCGACGACGGGTTCATGGACTTCCGCGACGGGCTCGTCCTGCTCGGTCGGGACGTCTTCACCCGCGCGGTGGCCGATCCTGACACGCTGGCCGTCCTGCCCGTCGTGGTCCGGATGAGCCGCGGAGAGAGCGGCTGGATCGGCTACGAGACGCTGGAGGGCCCGGCGAGAACGGCGTACGAGCGCACCGGGGGCACGGCTGAGGCGTTCCGTACGGAGGTGGAGGCGGCCGGTCACGGCCGCATACGGACCGGGGAGCCGGGCGGCGAGCCCTGGGACGCGGAGGACGCCGACGCCACGCGCCACCACCTGCCCCGGCTGGCCGCGCTCTTTCTCGACTAGACCGGACCGGGTCGCGCTCTCCCTGCGAGTTCGCGCCCGCAGGCACAGAATGGCGCCATGGCCGGACGCTGGGAGTTCTGGATCGACCGGGGCGGCACCTTCACCGATGTGGTGGGCCGCCGCCCCGACGGCCGACTGGTCACCCGCAAGCTCCTCTCCCACGACCCGGACCGCTACGACGACGCGGCCGTGGCCGGAATCCGGCTGCTCCTCGGCCTCCCCGACGGCGAGCCCGTGCCCGCCGACCGGGTCGCCGCCGTCCGTATGGGCACCACCGTCGCCACCAACGCCCTGCTGGAGCGGCGGGGCGAGCCGACCGTGCTGCTCATCACCGAGGGCTTCCGGGACGCGCTGAGGATCGCGTACCAGAACCGTCCCCGTCTCTTCGACCGGCACATCGTCCTCCCGGAGGCCGTCCACGAGGATGTGATCGAGGTCCCCGAACGTATCGACGCCGAAGGCCGCACCGTACGGGCCCTCGAACTCGACCCCGTACGCGAGCGGTTGCGTGCCGCCCACGCCGACGGGCTGCGCAGCGCCGCCGTCGTCCTCATGCACGGCTACCGCCACCCCGCCCACGAACGGGCCGTCGCCGAAGCGGCCCGCGAGACCGGGTTCACCCAGGTCAGCACCTCCCACGAGGTCAGCCCCCTGATCAGGCTCGTCCCCCGCGGCGACACCACCGTCGTCGACGCCTACCTCTCACCCGTACTGCGCCGGTACGTCGACGAGGTCGCCGCCCGGCTGGCGGGCATCCGGCTCCTGTTCATGCAGTCCAACGGCGGACTGCGCGAAGCCGCCCGGTTCCGGGGCAAGGACGCCGTCCTCTCCGGCCCGGCCGGGGGCGTCGTCGGCATGGTCCGCACCTCGCTGCAGGCCGGACACGACCGGATCATCGGCTTCGACATGGGCGGCACCTCCACCGACGTGTCCCACTACGCCGGGGAGTTCGAACGGGAGCTCGGCACCCAGGTCGCCGGGGTGCGGATGCGCGCCCCGATGATGAGCATCCACACCGTCGCGGCGGGCGGCGGCTCCCTGCTCCACTTCGACGGCCGCCGCTACCGCGTGGGCCCCGATTCCGCCGGCGCCGAACCCGGCCCCGCCTGCTACCGCCGGGGCGGCCCCCTCACCGTCACCGACGCCAACGTCATGCTCGGCCGCGTCCAGCCCGCCCACTTCCCCGCCGTCTTCGGCCCCGACGGCGACCGGCCCCTCGACGCCGCCCTCGTACGGGAACGGTTCGCGGACCTCGCCGACGAGATCGGGCGCGCCACCGGGGACCGGCCGACCGAGGCCGAAGTGGCGGCGGGCTTCCTGGAGATCGCCGTGCTCAACATGGCCAACGCCGTCAAGAAGATCTCCGTGCAGCGCGGCCACGACATCACCCGCTACGCCCTCACCGGCTTCGGCGGCGCGGGCGGCCAGCACGTCTGTGCCGTCGCCGACGCGCTGTCCATCGACACCGTCCTCGTACCGCCGCTCGCCGGGGTCCTCTCCGCGTACGGCATCGGCCTGGCCGACGCCACCGCGATGCGCGAACAGTCCGTGGAGGCGGAGCTCGACGAGACCGTACGGGAACGGATCGGGCGGCTCTGCGCGGAGCTGGCCGACCGCACCCGGGACGCCCTGCGCGCCGACGGAGTGCCCGATTCCGCGATCAGTACCCGCGCCCGGGTCCTGCTGCGGTACGCGGGGGCGGACGCGGCGCTCGGCGTGGCGCTGGACTCCGTGGCCGCGATGAGCGAGGAGTTCACCGCCGGGCACCGCACCCGGTTCGGCTTCACGATGGAGAAACCGATCGTCGTGGAGACCGTGTCGGTGGAGGCCACGGGAGCGGCCGGGGAGCAGGGCTCGAACCCCCGTGACCCGGCAGCACCCCGCGAAGGCGCACTCCGGCCCCGTGCCACCGTGCTGATGTACGCCGAGGGCCGGGAACAAGAGGCGCCCTTGTACCGGCGCGAGGACCTCCACCCCACCGACACCGTCACCGGCCCCGCCGTCATCGCCGAGGACGACGCCACGACCGTCGTCGACCCCGGCTGGCAGGCGGCGGGCAGCACCACCGGGCACCTGGTGCTCACCCGCGCCCGCCCCCGCCCGGAGCGGACGGCCGTCGGCACCCGCGTGGACCCGGTGATGCTGGAGGTCTTCAACAGCCTCTTCATGTCGATCGCCGAGCAGATGGGCGTCCGCCTGGAGAACACCGCCCACTCCGTCAACATCAAGGAGCGCCTCGACTTCTCCTGTGCCCTCTTCGACGCCGACGGCAACCTGATCGCCAACGCCCCGCACATCCCGGTGCACCTCGGCTCCATGGGGGAGTCCATCAAGGAGGTGCTCCGGCGCAACGAGGGCACCCTGCGCCCCGGAGACGTGTACGCCATCAACGATCCGTACCACGGGGGCACACACCTCCCCGATGTCACCGTCGTCACCCCCGTGTTCGACGAGGGGAAGCTTCAGTTCCTCGTCGCCTCGCGCGGCCACCACGCCGAGATCGGCGGCACCACCCCCGGCTCCATGCCCGCCTTCAGCCGGACGATCCACGAGGAGGGCGTGCTCTTCGACAACTGGCTCCTGGTCCGCGACGGCCGCCTCCGGGAGGCCGAAACCCGCGAACTCCTCGCCTCCGCCCCGTACCCCTCCCGCTCCCCGGACACCAACCTCGCCGACCTCCGCGCGCAGATCGCCGCCAACGAGAAGGGCATCGCGGAACTCCGCCGCATGACCGACCAGTTCGGGGCCGACGTCGTGCAGGCCTATATGGGGCACGTCCAGGACAACGCCGAGGAGTCCGTACGCCGTATCGTCGCCCGGCTCCACGACGGCGGCTTCCGTTACGAGACCGACAGCGGGGCCGTGATCCGGGTGACGCTGACCGTGGACCGCGACGCCCGCAGTGCCGTCCTCGACTTCACCGGGACCTCGCCGCAGCAGCCCGGCAACGCCAACGCACCCCGCTCGGTGGTCATGGCCGCCGTCCTGTACGTCTTCCGGACCCTGGTGGGGGAGGACATTCCGCTCAACAGTGGCTGTCTGACCCCGCTGGACGTGCGGATTCCGCCCGGCTCGATGCTGGATCCCGCCTACCCGGCGGCGACCGTCGCGGGCAACGTGGAGACCTCCCAGGCCGTCACCGGGGCCCTGTACGGAGCGCTCGGCGGCCAGGCCGAGGGGTCCGGCACCATGAACAACCTCACCTTCGGCAACGACCGCGTCCAGTACTACGAGACGGTCGCCAGCGGCTCCGGGGCGGGCGACGGCTTCGACGGCACCGACGCCGTGCAGACCCATATGACCAACTCCCGGCTCACCGACCCCGAGGTCCTGGAGTGGCGGCTGCCCGTACTCCTGGAGGGCTTCGCGGTCCGGGACGGCAGCGGGGGCGCGGGGCGGTGGTACGGCGGCCGGGGCGTCGAGCGCCGGATCCGCTTCCTGGAGCCGGTCACGGTGGCGCTGCTCTCCGGGCACCGCCGGGTTCCGCCGTACGGGGCCGGGGGCGGGCAGCCGGGGGCGCTCGGGGAGCAGTACATCGAGCGGGCGGGCGGCGGCGTCGACCGGCTGGAGGGGTGCGACACCGCCGAACTGGAGGCCGGTGACGTGCTGGTGGTGCGGACGCCGGGCGGCGGGGGATACGGGCCCGCGGGGGCGTGACCGGGGAGTGGCCGGGGCATGAGCCGGGCGCGACCGGGGCGTGAGCGGGGCGTGGCCGGGGGCGCGTGGCGCCGCCCGGAAGCCGTGGCGCGGCCGCCCGGCACCGGTCGCATAAACGCCGTTTCGACCGTTGTCAGTGCGAGGACCTAATCTGTCCCTCGTGACTTCGCCTGCCGACACGGAAATCGCTGCGCCGCAGCTCAGCGCGGGGCCGAGGCCTGCCCCGGGCCCCGCCGCCGACGAGGGGCTCTCGCGGCGGCTGCGCGCGCTCGCGTGCACGGCGCCGCTGCACGACCTCGATGTGCGCAAGGCGAATCTGGCGGGCGAGTACACGGTCTACGCCATGGCGGAGGTCGCCCTCGCGGCGATCGACCACGTCACGCTCAACATGGACTTCGACACCGGGGCCGACCACGACCAGATAGTGGCCAGGCTGCTGCCCCGCGTCGGTGCCCAGGCCCCGGACCGCCCCGTCGCCGAGCACGAGCGGGTCGCGCGCTGGGTCCTGGACAACCTGATCAACGTCGGCAGCGTAGACCGCGGCTTCCGCGCGGTCTACGGCACCTTCGGCCCCGACGGGGTCTACGTCCGCCGGGACTACGACTTCAAGCTGATCGAGGAGGTCCCCGGCTACGGCGGCACGGTCTACCTCCGCGCCACCGACGAAGCGGTCAACGTCCTGGTCGGGGCCCTGGACACCGATGTCACCAGCGCCCAGATCGCCGCCGAGGTCAAGCTGGAGGTCCTGATCAGCCGGGGCCGCCTCGCGGACGCCCAGCTCGCCGCCGAGCAGGCCCGCTACCGCACCGTGCAGTACGCCGAGACGCTGCGCCGCACCCTGGAGGCCACCCGGCGCAACGTCCGCGCGGTCGACTGGCTCACCACCGTCCCGGACATGATCGCCGAGGCCCTGGACCACGTGGCCGACCGCTACCGCCACGAGAACGCGATCCTCACCAACATCCGCAAGGCCCGCGACGAGGCCGAGGACCCCGAGCACAAGCGCCGGGCCGCCGAGCTCGTCGACATCGTCAAGGACTGCATCCGCCGCCACACCCAGCTCCAGTCCCGGCTGCTGGAGGCCGGACCGCTCTTCCGCGCCGAGCAGGACCGGCAGGCGTTCGCCACCCCCGCCGCCCACGCGGGCCTCGATCTGTACGGGCAGCTCCTCGCCCCGCTCCTCCCGCTCCCCGTCGAGCAGTCCCTCCGGGCCACCGACGCGTTCTTCGCCCACGGCACCGGGCTGCGCACCCCCACCTCCGTCCGCGTCGGCGACCTGGTCGACATGCTCCTCACCCCGCCGCTGGAGCGGGAGCACCTCGGCATGGAGATGCCCGAGCCCGACCTGATCGCCACCCCCGACGACAGCCGGTTCAGCGACGCCCAGCTCTCCAGCGCCATGGCCCTGCTCGACCTGGAGCACGACGCGCCCCGCCGACTCTCCGGGCTGCTCGCCGAGGCCCGCCGCAGCGACCCCGAGCTGCCCTACCTGGTCGCCCTGCTCGCCGTCCACGCGGCCAGCCCGCCCGTCGGCACCGCCTACCGCCAGGGCGAGCGCCGCCTGCTCTTCGCCGTGGACGACGGCACCGAGCTGGACGACCCGGAGTTCGGCGGCGCCGACCTGATCGTGGGCACCGCCCTGCTGGACGCCGCCGGAATGGCCGCGGACCGCCAGGAGGCCTCATGACCGGCCCCGTACGTCCTGTGCACCCCCACCTGTTCCGTACCGAGGAGTCCCAGCCGTGAGCGACCACGACGCCGAGCACCCCGACGCGTGGACCGAGCCCTCCGCGCACGCCGGGCCCCCCACCGCGCACGCAGCCTCCCCGGCCACGTACGCAGGTGACTCGGCGCACCCCCACGCCGCCGAGCCCACCGGCCAGACGCCCGTCACCCCCGCCGACGCCGCCGACGCGGCCCGTCTGGTCTCCTTCGGGCTCCAGCCCAAGCTGCTGCCCGCCCGCGACGCCGAATACGCCGACCTGCTGCGCCGCTACCGGGAGGAGAGCGCCTTCGCCCGGCTCGCCGACGCCGTCGCCACCGGCCTCGGCCTCATCGTCCTGGAGGTCTCCCCGCGCGCCGGGATGGCCGTCACCGCGGGCGAGGACTCCGTCTTCGCCGTCCGCATGGGCGACTACGCCCGCCGCGCCTCCTCCGACGCCGCCGACCGCTTCCTCCACGGCCTCGCCCACCTCGCCGTCGCCGCCCTCGCCTTCCCCCGCCCCGAGGACCTCGCCGACGACGCGTACATCGGCCGCATCACGGTCAACGGCGTCGACGCCTTCGTACGGCAGGCCTGCAAGCGGCTGGAAGAGCGCGCCGAGGAGCAGGGCGACAACACCGACCCCGCCACCGACACCCCCGGCCTCGAATCCGGCTGGCGGATCTACGCCCGCCGCAGCTCCACCGGAGCCACCAAGGACGCCCGCCGCCTCGCGGGCTCCACCACCGGCATCATCGGCAAGGCCGTCGCCTTCCTCACCGACTCCGGCTTCCTCCAGCGCACCGGGGACGACGCGGGCGGCGCCTACCGCACCACCGCCCGCTACCAGCTCCAGGTCCGCGACCTGGCGGGCAGCGCCGCCATGGCCGAGCTGCTGGAGCTCGGCGTCGTCCCCGTCACCGACGGCTCCGCCACCCTGCTGCCGCCGCCCGACCCCGACGACATCGAGCTGGCCGCCGACGCGGGCCTGCCCTTCCACTCCTCCTGACCCCGCCCGCACTCCTTCCGACCCGCCCCCACCGCACCGCCCAGCTCCACCACCGCTTCTCCGAACGACGAGAGTCCGCCGCCATGTACGAGTTGTCCCGGGTCCGCCTCTACTCCATCGGGCCTGCCGGTGCGCGCTACGCCGACACCGTCCTCGACCTGCGCGGTGTCGGTGAGCCCGTCCCCAACCCGGCTCCCGCCCAGGCGGAGTTCTTCGAGGACGAGCCGGTCGGCCCGCCGCGTCGGCCCGCCCCGGCGGGCGTGCTCTTCCTGGAGAACGGCGGCGGCAAGTCCGTCCTGCTCAAGCTGATCTTCTCGGTGATGCTCCCCGGCCACCGCAACACCCTCGGCGGCGCCAGCTCCGGCGTGCTCCGCAAGTTCCTGCTCGCCGACGACTGCGGCCATGTCGCCCTGGAGTGGCAGCACACGCTCACGGGCGAGTGCGTCGTCGTGGGCAAGGTCAGCGAGTGGCGGGGACGGCAGGTCTCCAACGACCCGAGGAAGTTCGCGGAGGCCTGGTACTCGTTCCGGCCCGGCCCCGGGCTCAGCCTGGACAGCCTGCCCGTCGCCGAGGCCACCGCCGTGGGCCGCCCCGCCGAAGGGGTCTCCGGGGCCCGGGGCAGGCGCCGCACCATGAAGGGGTTCCGCGACGCCCTGGTGGACGCGGGCAAGTTCTACCAGCACCTCGACGTGCACTGGGAAGAGATCCACGACCGCTGGAACGAACACCTCGGGGACCTCGGACTCGACCCCGAACTCTTCCGCTACCAGCGCGAGATGAACGCCGACGAGGGCGAGGCCGCCGGGCTCTTCGCGGTCAAGAAGGACTCCGACTTCACCGACCTGCTGCTCCGCGCCGTCACCGACACCCGTGACACCGACGGCCTCGCCGACCTGGTCAGCGGCTTCGGCAACAAGCTGGGCCGCCGCGCCGAGCTGACCGCCGAACGCGACTTCACCGCGGGCTCCGTCGACCTGCTCAACCGGATCGTCGAGGCCACCGGGGCCCGCGCCCGCAGCCGGGACGTCCACGCCGCCGCCGAACGCCGCACCCGCACCCTGGCCCGCCGCCTGAGCGCCCGCGCCGCCGAGGAGCGCGGCCGCACCGCCGAGCTGGCCGAGCGGGTCACCGCCGCCGCCCACACCGTCACCGAGGCCGAGACCGCCCGGGGCCGCCGCTCCCTGATCGCCGCCGAACTCGCCTACCGGCACGCCTCCCTGGCCCTGGCCGGTGCCGAGAAGAGCGCCGCCGCCGGGCGCAAGGAGCTGGCCGAGGCCCGCACCCTGCATGCCGCCTGGCAGGCCGCCGAGGCCGTCCTGCGCCACCGCGCCGCCGCCGACCGCTCGGCCAGGGTCGCCGTCGCCATCCGCGAGGCCGAGCGCGACGCCGCCCCCGCCCTCGCCGCCCGGGCCACCGCCGCCGCCGACCTCGTACGGGCCCTGCACACCGCCGCCGAGGACGGTGAGCGGGTCGCCAACGAGCAGGAGGAGCGCTCCGAGACCCTCCAGGCCACCGGCGAGCGCGCCCACCGCGACGCCACCGTGGCCGCCACCGAGGCCCAGCGCGCCCGCAGCGAGGCCGGACATCTGCGCCAGCGCCTCGCCGAGGTCGAGCAGGAGACCTCCGAGGCCGTCCGGGCGGGCTGGCTCGACAACACCGCGCCCGACGCCGACCCGGCCCGCGCCGCCCTGGCCGCCAGCGACGCCGAACAGTCCGCCGTCGCCGCCTGGGACACCGCTCGCGAGGCCGCCCGTACCGCCGCCGACCACGCCCGTGAGGCGGCGGCCACCGAGAGCCGCGCCGAGCTGGCCGCCGCCCGCGCCGCCGACGCGGCCAAGGCGGCGGAGCAGAGTTACGAGGACGAGCTCAGGGCCGCCGAGTCCATCGCCGCCGACCCGCGCCTCGCCGACCTGCTCGGCCTGCCCTCGGGCACGGGCGTCCCGCACCCCCGCCGGGGAGCGGGCGAGGAGACCTCGGGCGGGGCCCAGCGGGAAGCCGCCCGCACCGCCCCCCAGGGTGATGCCACCGCGACCGGCCCCCAGGGCGAGAGCACCGCGACCGGCACGGGCCCCGGCCACCCGGGCGACAGCACAGGCACCGAGGCCTCCCCGGACAGCGCGGTCGCCCTCGCCGACCAGCCCGCCCCCGCCCACCAGCCGCTGACCGCCCAGGAGTTCGACTGCAGCGCCGACGAACTGCGCGAGCTGCTCGACCAGTCGGTCACCGCCGCCGAGCGCCGCCTCTTCGACCTGCGCACCGCCGCCGCCGACGACGCCCGCATCCTCGGCGCCCTCGGCGAGGGCGGACTGCTGCCCCCGGGGCCCGATGTCCTCGCCACCGTGGAATACCTGGGCGAGCACGGCATCCCCGCCCTGCCCGGCTGGCGCTATCTCGCCCAGGCCGTCGACCCGGCCGACCACGCCGCCGTCCTCGCCGCCCGCCCGGAGCTGGTCGACGGCGTCGTCATCACCGACCCCGACGCCCACACCCGCGCCCGCGAAGTCCTGGGCAGCGCGGCCCTCCTGCCCCGCTCGGCCGTCGCCGTCGGCACCGCAGCCGCCCTGCTCGCCCCCGTCCCGGACCCCGCCACCGGGTCCGACGCCCAGCACGACGGCGTCTTCCTCGTCCCGCCGAACCCGGCCATGCACGACGAGCACGCCGCCGACGAGGAGCGCCACGCCCTGCGCTCCCGCGCCACCGCCCGCGACGAGGACATCCGCACGCTCGCCGCCCGCCTCTCGGGCGACCGTGCCCTCGCCTCCCGCATCGGCTCCTGGCGCGCCGACTGCCCGCCCGGCATGCTCGCCGAACTGGCCGAGGCCGCCGCCACCGCCCGTACGGCGGCCGAGAGCGCCGAAGCCGTCCTCGCCGAGGCCCGCACCGCGCGCGCCGAGGCCGACGAGGCCGCCGCCGACACCGCCCGGGTCCGCGACGAGCGTCAGGAGGCCGCCCAGCGCGCCCGCCGGGTCGCCGATGCCCTGGCCGGGCTCGCCCACCGCCTCCGGGAGCGGGCCCGCTGGCAGGTCCGGCTCCGCGAACTCGTCGACGAGGCCGCCGAGTCCGAGGCCCGCGCCGCCGTCTGCCTGGACCTGGCCCGCGCCGCCGACGAGGACCGCAGGGCCGCCCAGCGCGCCGGGGACGACGCCCGCCGCACCGCCCGCGCCCTGCGCGCCGAACGCGCCGAGATCGCCGGAGCCCCGGAGATCCTCCCGGAGCCCGACGAGAACAGGCCCCGCACCGCGCTGCCCACCCTCCGCGAGGCCTACCGGGCCGCCTCCCAGCTGTACGAGAAGGTCGGCGTCGGCGCCGACCTGCGCGCCGAACAGGCCCGCGCCGAGAGCGACGAGAGCGCCGCCCTCGCCGAGCTGGACCGCCTCACCAACAAGGTCCGCACTCGCGCCGCCCAGCTCCTCGAAGGCACCGACGGAGCCGACGGCCCCTCCCGCCAGGCGGCGGCGGCCCGCGCCGAATCCCACGTACAGCTCCTGGAGACCAGGGCCTCCACCGCCAGCGAGCAGCTGGGCCGGTACCGGGGCGAGGCCGAGCGGCTTGCCCCCGACGACGAGCGGCCGCACCACACGGAGCTGCCCGACGACATGGTCCCGGCCGACGCCGAGCAGGCCCAGGCCCTCCTGCGTACGGCCACCGCCGAACTGGCCTCGGCCACCGCCGCCCTGGACACCGCCCGCGCCGCCCACAGCGAGCTGCTCCACGCCCACCGCACCGCCGAGGACTCCGCGGGCGGCTTCGACGAGACCGCCGCCCTCCTGCGCGACCTCCTCCGCGACCACGGTACGGAGGACGGCGCCGAAGGCCCTGACCCGTACCCCGGCACCCTGGAGGAGGCCCGGCACTCCGCCGCCGAGGCCCGCCGCTCCCTGCGCGGCTGCTCCACCGACCTCTCCGCCGCCGAGAGCGCCGTACGGGAAGCGAGCGACATCCTCGTACGGCACGCCAACTCCACCCGCTACGAGCAGGTCCGCACCCCGGCCCGCCAGCAGATCCGCGAACTGCCCGCCTCCGCGCTGCCCGAGCACGCCCAGAAGTGGGCCGACGCCTTCGCGCCCCGGCTGCGCGTCCTGACCGACGAGCTGGTCCAGCTGGAGCGCAACCGCGACTCCATCGTCGACCGGCTGCGCGGCCTGGTCGAGTCGGCCCTCGCCACGCTCCGCTCCGCCCAGCGGCTCTCCCAGCTCCCCGAGGGGCTGGGGGAGTGGTCGGGGCAGGAGTTCCTCCGGATCCGCTTCGAGGAGCCCGACCAGGCCACCCTCACCGAACGCCTCGGCGAGGTCATCGACGAGGCGACGCACGCCGCCCTCAAGAAGAACTCCGACCTGCGCCGGGACGGCATGTCCCTGCTGTTGCGGGGCGTCGAGGCGGCCCTGCGGCCCAAGGGCATCGCCGTGGAGATCCTCAAGCCGGACGCGGTGCTGCGCGCCGAGCGGGTCCCGGTCGGGCAGATGGGCGACGTCTTCTCCGGCGGCCAGCTGCTCACCGCCGCCATCGCCCTCTACTGCACGATGGCGGCGCTGCGCAGCAACGACCGGGGCCGCGACCGCCACCGCCACGCGGGCACGTTGTTCCTGGACAACCCGATCGGCCGCGCCAACGCCACGTATCTGCTGGAGCTCCAGCGCGCGGTCTCCGACGCCCTGGGCGTGCAACTGCTCTACACGACCGGTCTCTTCGACACGACCGCGCTCGCCGAGTTCCCCCTCGTCATCCGCTTGCGCAACGACGCCGACCTGAGGGCCGGGCTGAAGTACATCAGCGTGGAGGAGCACCTGCGCCCCGGGCTGCCCCAGCAGGATCCGGACGTGGAGACGGTCCACGGCGAGATCACGGCGACCCGCATGTTCAAGCGGAGCGGTCCGCAGACGCCGGAACCGCAACCAGAGGCATAACCCCCGGTCCCGGCGGGCCCGATGAGCGATCGGGCCCGCCCAGTGGTCTCACGCCCGGGAAGGCCTCACGCCCGGGAGAGGTCGCCGGTGCTCCGGCGGCCGCGTATCCCGCCGCCCCCATCGCCCCGTTCGGCTGCTCGCGCCGCCCGCTGGGCCCGGCGCCGCTCCCGGCGCATCTGCCGGGCGGTGCTGCTGGGCTCGGACACCACACCGTGGCGCTGGTTCCACACCTGCCGGGTGACCCAGACGTCGAGCACCGCCCAGGTGGCCACCACCGTGCTGGCCACACTGCTGAGCACCATCGGGAAGGCCAGCCAGGAGCCGGCCAACGTGCACAGGAAGGCGACCACCGCCTGGATGATCGTCAGCGACATGATGAGGACGGCGCGCACGGCGGCCGTCCGCACCGCATCCGGCATCCGCCGCCTCCCCGCGGGCTCCTCCACCCACAACTGCCGCGGAATCCGTGCCCCGTCCACGGCGTCCGTCCTCGCGGTGCCGACCGGTGCTCCGGCGCTTCCGCGCTCCTGCGTGCTCAAGGTCCTTCAACTCCCCACCACTGTCCGACTTCAGGGTGGCTGCCCGGCTTGCGCCGGTTCTACGCGGGCGGTTGGCTTGCGTACTGCCGCGCGCCCCCCCCCGCTGTGCGTCTACCCCGTACATATGGACGAACCACCCGCGCAGAAGATTCCCCCTGAAAGCCACCACAGAGCCCCGAAAGTCACGGAACGAAGAATTCCAGCCAACTGATGTGGGCCTGTACTCGGTGGGTGGGCGGTGATCCTGTGTCGCTTTCGCGAATTTCATCTCCGGGAATACCGGGACAATTCATGATCAACACCTGGCCGGACGGCTGAAAATCATCCGGACGTGTCTTCGAGTTGTCTCTGTGTCAGTAGTAGGCTCGCGCCGTTTATTGACGCAGGACGGACCCTCGCCCGCGTTCGTCCGATGCGCGCCGGTGTACGTACGGCGGACGTCGGGGCAGGGTCGAGGGACGACCGAAGGATGACCACCCCCGCGGTGCGGGGCCGATCTGGGGGAGGCCATGCGCTTTCGCGGGAAGTCCATCCGCAGGAAGATCGTGGCGTTGCTGCTGGTGCCGCTCGTCTCCCTCACGGGCCTGTGGTTCCTCGCCACGTACGTCACCGGCCGTCAGGCGAGCGAACTGATGAGCGCCGGAAACATCGTGGAGAAGGTCGGCGGACCACTGGAGGAGACCGTCCGGGCCGTCCAGTCGGAACGCCGGCAGACTCTGGTCTTCCTGGCGGACCCCCGCGCCTCCGACGCCCTGCCCGTCCTGCTGCGGCAGCGCGCCGACACCGACCGGGTGGTGGCCGAAGTCAGGGACAATGCCCGCCGGAACGATGTCCGCGAGGCGCTGAACCCCGAGGCCCGCACCCGCCTCGAAGCGATCCTGAGCGCCGTCGACGGCCTGGGCTCGCTGCGCGAATCGGTCGAGAAGCGCACCATCGGCCGGGCCAAGGCCCTGGACTTCTACAACGGCCTCGTCGACCCCGCGTACCGCTTCCTCAACGGTCTCCACACGACGGAGAACGGATCGATGGACAAGCAGATGCGGGCCCTGGCCGGCGTCTCCCGCGCCCGGGAGATGCTCTCCCGCGAGGACGCGCTGATCGCGTCGGGACTGATCGCGGGCCGCTTCACCACCGCCGAACTCCGCCAGATATCCGGCCTGGTGGCCCAGCGCGAACTGCTCTACGAGGTCAGCCTCGAAAACCTTCCCGCCGCCGAACGCCGACGAGTGGAACAGTTCTGGAGCAGCCCGGACGCCGAACCGCTGCGCACCGCCGAGGACACCCTGATCGCCGCCGGGCCCACGAAGCGTCCGAGCGCCGTCGACACGGAGCGGTGGCAGGCGGCGGCCCTGCCTGTCCTCGACCGGCTGGCCCGCGACTCCACGGAGATGCGCGACCGCTTCCAGGACCGCGCCGAACCGGCCGGGTACCGGGTCCTCGCCCAGGCCGGTGCCGCCGGGGTCCTCGGCTTCCTGGCCCTGATCGTCTCGATCTTCGTCTCCGTACGGATCGGCCGCGAACTCGTCCGTGACCTCTCCCGGCTCCGCAAGGACGCCCACGAGGTCTCCGGCGTACGCCTGCCGAGCGTCATGCGCCGACTGGCCGCCGGTGAACAGGTCGACGTCGAGACCGAGGCCCCCCACCTCACCTACGAGCGCGACGAGATCGGCCAGGTCGGCCAGGCGCTCAACACCCTCCAGCGGGCCGCCGTCGAGGCCGCCGTCAAACAGGCCGACATGCGGCGCGGCGTCTCCGAGGTCTTCGTCAACCTCGCCCGCCGCAACCAGGTCCTCCTGCACCGCCAGCTGACCCTGCTGGACACCATGGAGCGCCGCACCGAGAACAGCGACGAACTCGCCGACCTCTTCCGCCTGGACCACCTCACCACCCGCATGCGGCGCCACGCCGAAGGGCTCGTGATCCTCTCCGGCGCGGCCCCCTCCCGGCAGTGGCGCAAGCCGATCCAGCTCATGGACGTGGTGCGGGCGGCCGTCGCCGAGGTCGAGGACTACGAACGCATCGAGGTCCGGCGGCTGCCCCGGATCGGCGTGGGCGGCCCCGCCGTCGCCGACCTCACCCACCTCATCGCCGAACTCCTGGAGAACGCCACCGTCTTCTCGCCCCCGCACACGGCGGTCCAGGTGCACGGCGAACGCGTCTCCAACGGCTTCACCCTCGAAATCCACGACCGCGGCCTCGGCATGCCCCCCGAAGTCCTGCTCGACGCCAACCTCCGACTTGCCGAGACCCCCGACTTCGAGCTCTCCGACACCGACCGCCTCGGCCTCTTCGTGGTCAGCCGCCTCGCCCAGCGGCAGAACGTCCGGGTCTCCCTGCAGAAATCGCCGTACGGAGGCACGACGGCGGTCGTGTTCATCCCGGCCCCCCTCCTCACCGAGGCCCCCGACACCCACGGCACCGGCTTCCGTCTCGACCGCCGCGCGGAGCGGGCGATCGGCAGCGGCCGCGCCAACGGCGACGCGTCGGCCACCGAGGGCGCCCGGGACCCGGCGACCGGGGGCGGCGACCGCAGGGCGGGCGGCCGCTCCACCGTGCTCTCTCCGGTCCCCACCGGGCTCAGCGGCCCGGCGGTGCTCGACGGCCCGGTGGAGCTGGAGGCCCCGGTCGGCCCGCTGGACCTCGCCGACGACCCGCTGGACCGCGCATCGTCGGACCCGGCCCTGGACCCCGTCCTGGGGCCCGTGCTCGACGGAGTCTCCGACCTGGAGGACACCGAGAGCGAACGCGGCGGCATCTTCCGCGCCCGAGACCTGCGCCGTGACGACGACAGCGACCTGCCCCGCGACGACGCTCGGAGTGCGCGCCGCGACGGCCGGGGTCCGCGCCGCGAGGAGGCCGTCAAGCTGCGGCGCGGTGACGCCGGAAACGCCCGCCGCGCCGCCGACCGCGTACAGCATCAGCAGGCGCGCGACCATGGTGAAGGGCCCACGGCCGCCGTCCGCCCGATGCGTCCCGCCGGTCCGGTCCCGCTGCCGCGCCGCACACCGCCGACGCTGGTCACCGACCGGGGCCGTCGCGTGGACGACCAGGACCCGGAGACGTCCGCCGCCGAGCCCTCCGCCACCGCTCCTCGCACCCCGACCGGCCCGGTCGCCCACAAGGAGGCGCCCCGGGGAGCCGGAGCCCCGGACACACCCCGCGCCACCGACGTAACACGCGAGCCCGACGCATCACGATTCCCGCACGCCTCCGACGCGCCCCGGCCCATCCCCACCACCCCGTGGGCCGCCCGCGCCGCACGCCGCGCCGCCGCACCACTCAGCACCACAGAACCCCCGCACACCACAGAACCACCACCCCGCACCACCGAGGCCCGGCGCGGCACCACCTCCGCGCCGGACGGCCCGACCGCCCCCGACACCGTGGGCGGCCTGCCCCGGCGGGTCCGGCAGGCCAGCCTCGCCCACCAGCTCCGTGCGGACTCCGCGGACCGGACTCCGCACCGGGCGCCCGTGGACACGGCCGACGACTACGACCGTGACGCGGACGAAGTACGCAACCGCATGGCCTCACTCCAACGTGGCTGGCAGCGCGGCCGTCGGCAGAACGCCGAGGACGCCGAGAACGAGGCCGGCTCCGAAGGAACAGCACCAGGAACCACTCCGGGAGGGGACGGTCGATGACCGCACCGAACGCCGCAGCACCCAACCCCGCACGTCACGGCTCGGGCGAGCTCAACTGGCTGCTGGACGAGCTCGTCCAGCGCGTCGCCAGCATCCGCAAGGCGCTGGTGCTCTCCAGCGACGGGCTCGCCACCGGCACCTCGCAGGATCTGAGCCGGGAGGACAGCGAGCATCTGGCCGCCGTCGCCTCCGGGTTCCACAGCCTCGCCAAGGGTGTGGGCCGCCACTTCGACGCGGGCCAGGTACGCCAGACCGTCGTCGAACTGGACGAGGCGTTCCTCTTCGTCACCGCGGCGGGGGACGGTAGCTGTCTCGCCGTCCTGGCCGACGCCGACTCCGACGTGGGCCAGGTGGCGTACGAGATGACGCTCATGGTCAAGCGCGTGGGGGCCCACCTGGCCAACGCCCCGCGGACGACCGGTCTGCCCGCCGGAGGGTGAGGGCCGGGCATGAGCGCTGACTCCCCCCGGGGCACGAACCCCGGATCCACGGGCTCCGGGTCCACGGATTCCAGGTCCACGGGCTTCGCGTCCGCGGATTCCGGATCCACGGGCTCCGGCTCCCCGGCCCCCGGATCCCCGGACGGGACCGCCGACCCCCAGTCCTCGCGTTGGTACGACGCGGAGGCGGGGCCGGTGGTCCGCCCGTACGCCATGACCCGGGGGCGTACGAGCAGCGCCTCCCGGCACCGGCTCGACCTGATCGCCCTCGTCGTGCCCGAACCCGCCGCCGAGGACCCCGGCCGGGACCAGACGCTCGCGCCCGAACACGTCACGATCGTCGAACTCTGCAGCGACATGCCCCAGTCGATCGCCGAGCTCGCCGCGGAACTCGACCTCCCGGTAGGGGTGGTACGGGTCCTGGTCGGCGATCTCGTCGAGGACGAGCTGGTGCATGTCACCCGTCCCGTTCCGCCGGCCGAGCTGCCGGACGTGAACATTCTTCGCGAGGTAATCAATGGCCTTCGGGCGCTCTAGCCGCGTCAAGCAGCGGCCCGTCGAGCCCGTCACCCTGAAGATCCTGGTGGCGGGAGGGTTCGGCGTCGGCAAGACGACCGCGGTCGGCGCGGTCAGCGAGATCAGACCGCTGCGCACGGAGGAGCGCCTCAGCGAGGCGGGCCGCCCGGTGGACGATCTGGAGGGGGTCGAGTCCAAGACCACCACCACGGTCGCCATGGACTTCGGCCGGATCACGCTCCGCGAGGACCTCGTCCTCTACCTCTTCGGCACACCGGGCCAGGACCGCTTCTGGTTCCTCTGGGACGAGCTGGCCCAGGGCGCCCTGGGCGCGGTCGTCCTTGCCGACACCCGGCGCCTGGAGGACTGCTTCGCGGCGGTGGACTACTTCGAGCGTCGGCGGATCCCGTTCACCGTGGCCGTCAACTGCTTCGAGGGGGCAGGGGAGTTCCCCACCGAGACGGTAGCGGCCGCCCTTGACCTCGACCCCGGGGTCCCGGTGCTGCTGTGCGACGCGCGGGACCGCTCCTCGGTGCGTGACGTCCTGATCGCGGTGGTCGAACACGCCCTGGAGCGCGCGGCGCGGGACCGCCAGCCCGTCGCCACCTGAACCGTGTTACGTGTACGGCCCGTACCCCCGCCGACAGGGGTACGGGCCGCACATCGTCCGGCGAGCCGGGCTGTGAGTGTTCTGCGGCTGTGACGGTTCGTCAAGTCATGGGCAGACAAGAAGAAGTCCTCAGCGGACGGCCACCACCGCCGAACCATGTCCGAAGAGACCCTGGTTGGCCGTGATGCCCACCCTGGCCCCCGGCACCTGCCGGTCCCCGCCCCGGCCGCGCAACTGCCATGTCAGCTCACAGACCTGGGCGATCGCCTGCGCGGGCACCGCCTCGCCGAACGAGGCGAGACCGCCGCTCGTGTTGACGGGAACGCGGCCGCCCAGCGCGGTCGTCCCCTCCCGCACGAGCTTCGCGCCCTCACCCCGGGCACAGAGCCCGATGTCCTCGTACCACTCCAACTCCAGTGCCGTGGACAGGTCGTACACCTCCGCCAGCGACAGATCCTCCGGCCCGATCCCCGCCTCCTCGTACGCGGCCCGGGCGATCGACGCCCGGAAGCTCTCCGGTGACGGGTCCACGGCCACCGCCGAGTCGGTGGCGATGTCGGGCAGATCGAGGACGGTCCTCGGGAACGTCGGCGTGACCGTGGAGACGGCCCGGATCCGCACCGGATCGGCCACCCCGCGCCGCCGTGCGAACTCCATGCTGCACAGCACCAGGGCCGCGGCCCCGTCGGAGGTGGCGCAGATGTCGAGCAGCCGCAGTGGATCGGCGACCATCGCGGAGGCGGCGACCTTCGCGGCCGTCACCGGCTTCCGGTAGCGGGCGTACTCGTTGAGCGAGCCCGCCGCCGCGTTCTTTACCTTGACCAGTGCGAAATCCTCCGGCGAGTCCCCGTACAGGGCCATCCGGCGGCGGGCGTACAGCCCGAAGTACGACGGATTCGTCGCCCCGAGCACCCGGAAGCGCAGCCAGTCCGGATCGTCCGGCCGCTCCCCGCCCGCCGGGGCGAAGAACCCCTTCGGCGCCGCGTCGGCCCCCACCACCAGGACCACGTCCGCCATCCCCGCCAGGATCTGGGCCCGCGCCGTGTTGACGGCCTGAGCCCCCGACGCGCACGCGGCGTACACGGAGGTCACCCGCGCACCCTGCCACCCCAGCGCCTGCGCGAAGGCGGCCCCCGCCACGTACCCCGGATAGCCGCCCCGGACCGTCTGCGCACCGACCACCGACCCCACCTCGGGCCAGCCCACACCCGCATCGGCGAGAGCGGCGCGCGCGGCGACCCGCCCGTACGCGACGAAGCCGCGCCCCCACTTGCCCCAGGGATGCATCCCGGCCCCGAGAACGGCCACATCCCCGGTCACGAGACGGCCCCCGGCGCCAATACGGTCTCCGACTCCGACTCCGATTCCGCCACGGCCCCCGGCCCCATGACGGCCCCCTCCGCCGCGACGGGACGCCAGTGCCAGGTCGTGTGGACGACGCCCGCCACCGGATCCTCGTCCAGCACCCCCGGCACCACCTCCACCACCGACCCCACGGGCAACTCCGCGACACCCACCCCCGGCGCGGCCTGCCCCAGCACCACCATGCGCTCGGCCGCCAGCTCCACGGCGACCAGGGTGTACGGCACCCAGGGCACCCCGGGATCGCTGATGTACGGGGGAGGGGGCTGGTAGCGCCCGTCGGTGCAGGACCACACCGTGCCCCGCCGGGATAGCGGCACCTCCGTCAACTCCCCGCCGGGACAGCCCGGATTGCGGCAGTGGCCGTCCTCCCGGGGGAAGTGGACCGTCCGGCACCCGGAGCAGCGGGTGCCCAGCAGCCGGAACTCCTCCCCGCTGCCGTCCTCGGTGAACCAACCGGCCACCACCGGTATGCGTGTACGCGGCAAAGCCCCTCCCCGGCAATGAATCTGACGGAACGTCAGAAGTGTGCCACGCCGGACCGCCGCCGACGAGGGGTACGGCCCGGGACCCGGGCCGTACGCGGCTCAGCCGTGCTCGGCCCACCACTTCGCCGCAGTCTGGGCCAGCTCCGTGTCCCGCCCCGCGAGCATCATCCGGATCATCTGCGCGTCCCCGCGCAGCGACCACGCCGGATGCCCGAAGGTGGCGGGGTTGTTCTTCTCGATCAGGAAGTGCGCGGGCCAGGCCGTGCCGTACCCGATCAGCGGCAGGGCCGCCAGATACCGTTTCCGGCCCCGGGCCAGCCCGTAGGCGGCGATGGTGAGGCCGGTCAGTGTGCCGGTGAGATGGACCCAGCGGGTGGCGGCGCGGGAGTGCATCGCGACGTAGTACGGCCAGAATTCCTCGTACGAATCGAACGTCTGCTGTGACATACGGGCACCGTAGCCGCCCGAACTGCAACCGAACACGACCCTTTCGCGTCCGAAAGGAAGAACGGGCGGCCGGAGCCCACGGGGGTGGTCCCGGTCCGCCCGTTCTCTGCCTTCTCGCGCTCGCCGCCTCAGCGCGCGGCGACCGACCTGAGGTCCACCGGAAAGTCGAAGTAGGTGTCCGGGAACAGCTCGGGCTTGTGGGTGAAGTGCCACCACTCCTCGGGCAGGTTCACGAACCCGACCTCGCTCAACGTCCGCTTCAGGAACTGCCGGTTGGCGCGCTGGACCCCCTGGATCCGGGGGTCGTCCGTGTGCGAGAGGGTGTCGAAGCAGTCGTAACCGGTGCCCATGTCCACCGAGTTGTCGGGGAACCGCTCGCCCTGGGGAGCGAAGCAGGGCGTCAGTCTCTCACCCGGCCGGTACGGCCTGGTCGGCAGCGCCGGAAGCCGGACCAGTGTCAGATCCACCGTGCTGCCCCTGCTGTGCCCGGACCTCTCCGCGATGTAACCGTCCTCGAAAAGCCGGTCCTTGTCGACCAGCGGATAGAACTCCCCCTTCATGGACTGGTCTTCGAGATCCTTCGCCCACCGCACGAAGTGGTCCACCGCCCGCTGCGGCCGGTAACAGTCGTACACCTTCAGCGAATACCCCTGGCGCGACAGCCGCTTCTGCGCCCGGTGCAGAGCCAGGGCCGCGGGCCGGGTCAGGATGCAGACCGGCTGCCGGTAGCCGTCGACGCGCTCACCGAGGAAGGTGTGCGCGGTCGTGTAGCGCATCTCCTGGATGATCGTCGGATCCACCGAACGCAACGCCACGAACCCTTCGGGCGCCTTGGGTTCGGGGTGAGCCGGTACGGGAGCGGCGACGGCGGCCTGTGCCGGAGCGGCGACGGCGGCCGTGGTGGTGAGCAGAGCGGCGGCAGCGGTGGCCAGGGCGCGGAGGGCGGTACGCATTCCTGTCATGGCCGCATCGTCCACCAGCTCCGCGCCTCGGGCGAGAGGGCCCATCACCAGCTCCGCACCCCGGTCGAGAGCCCGATCCGATACAGTCCGCCCGTGCCCGAGCCCACCGACAGCCCCGCCCCGCCGACCGGCCGGCAGCCCTCCCCGTACGCGAGGGACTCCCACTGCTCCACCTGCGGAGCCCCGTACACGACTCTGCTGTCCCCCGGCACTTGGCCCCGCACCTGCGCCCGCTGCGGCGCCACGGCCTACCGCAACCCGCTCCCGGTCGCCGTGGCCCTGCTCCCCGTGACCGGCCCGCGCTCGCCCGGACTCGTCGTCATCACGCGCACCATCCAGCCGCAGAAGGGCGGCACCGCGCTGCCCGGCGGCTTCATCGACCACGCCGAGGACTGGCGCCACGCGGTCGTCCGGGAACTGCGCGAGGAGACCGGGATCGAGGCCGCCGAACAGGACGTCCGCCTCGCCGACGCACTCAGCGACACCGGCGGCCACCTCCTGCTCTTCGGCCTCCTCCCGCACCGGCCCCTGTCGAGCCTGCCGGGCTCCGTCCCCACCCACGAGACCTCGGGGTACGAGATCCTCTACGCCCCGCGCCCGCTGGCCTTCCCGCTCCACACCGAGGCCGTGAACGCATGGTTCGCAGGCCGCTACAGCTGAGACCCCCCAGCCCTACCCCTCCACCCCCACCCCCCGAACCCGCACCGGAAGGCCGACCGAGCCCCCCTCCCGCTCCACCACCACCCGGTCGCCCTCCCACCGCGACACACACCGCTCGACCTCCGCCTCCGCCCACCCGTCACCCGGGTCCCGGACCACCAGCCCGCCCCCGGTGCGCCCGGGTGCCGGCGCCCACACCTCCAGCTCCAGCCCACCGTCCGCACCCCGCACCGGAATCACCGCCCCCGCCCGCGCCAGCACCGGAATGCGGGAGAGCGGCGCGTCGACCACCACCGGCCCCGGCCCCTCGTACGCCCGCCCGGTCCCCGTGTCGTACCAGCGCCCCCGGGGCAGCCGCACCACCCGCCGGTCCGCCCCGGCCTCCAGCACCGGCGCGACCAGCAGCGCATCGCCCATCAGGAACGCGTCCTCGCACCCCCGCAGCGCCCGGTCGCCCGGCGCCCCCCACCACACCGGCCGCACATAGGGCGCCCCCGTCAGCCGCGCCACCTGCGACAGCGTCACGAAGTACGGGTGCAGCCGCTCCCGCTCCACCAACGCCGCCCGCGCGTGCTCCAGCACCTCGGGCCCGAACTCCCACGGCTCCCGGCGCCCCGCGTCGATCGCCGCATGGGTCCGGAACAACGGCAGGTACGCGCCCAACTGGAACCACCGCAGATACAGCTCCGGCGACGGGAACCCGTCGAACCCGCCCACGTCCGGCCCCGAGTACGGCACCCCGCACAGCCCGAGACCCAGCACCAGCGACAGCGAGGCCCGCAGCCCGGGCCACCCGGACGACACATCACCGGACCAGGTGCCCCCGTACCGCTGCATCCCCACCCACCCCGACCGCGAGAACAGGAACGGCCGCTCCTCGGGACGCAGCCGGAGCAGCCCCTCGTACCCGGCACGGGCCATCGCCAGCCCGTACACGTTGTGCGCCTCGCGATGGTCGCCGCCGTGTCCCTTCAGGACGTGCCGGGCGGAACGCGGCAGTGACGGGTCCCCGAACGCGGTGAACGACACCGGCTCGTTCATGTCGTGCCAGACCCCCGAGAAGCCCTGCGCAAGCCGCTCCGCGTACAGAGATCCCCACCATTCCCGCACAAGCGGATCCGTGAAATCCGGATAGACGCAGGCCCCGGGCCACACTTCGCCCACCACCACCCGCCCCCGCGCGTCCCGGACGTACGCCCCACGCTCCCCGACCGCCAGCCCCGCGTCGAACACCGCGTCGCCCGGCGCCGCCTTCACCGCCGGATCGACGATCGACACCAGCCGCACGCCCTCCGCCCGCAGCTCCTCCGCCAGCGCGGGCAGCGCCGGGAACTGCTCCCGGTCGACCGTGAACACCCGGTGCCCGTCGTAGTGGTCGATGTCCAGGTGCAGCACGGACAGCGGCAGCCCCCGCTCCCGGTACCCGGCCACCACCCGCCGCACCTCCCGCTCCCCGCCGAACCCCCACCGGGCGTGCTGCGGCCCCAGCGCCCACGACGGCGGCACCGCCGGAGCGCCCGTCAGCGCAGTCCACCCCTGGAGCACCCGGGCCGGCGTCCCCGCCACCACCCAGCAGCGCAGCGGACCGCCCTCCATCCGCACCTCGCACGTGCCCGGCCGGTCGTGCCCGGAGCCCGCGCCCTCCTCGCCCTCGCGCACCACCACCCGGCCCGCCCAGGTGTTGTCGTGGAACGCCAGATGCGTCCCCGCGTCCGAGACCACCACCTGCACCGGCATCGTCAGATACAGCGGATCGTCCCCCGGACCGAACCGCCCGCCCGGATCGGTGTTCCACAGCCCGTACGCCCCGTCCCGCAGCCGGGGCCCCGACGCCCGCCCGCCCAGCCCGAAGAACCGCGCGTCCGCAGGCACCTCCGACCGCTGCACCCACCGCACCGACCCCCCGCCCACCGGCTCCCACCAGCGCGGCGGCAACTCCCGCCGCAGCAGCACCCCGCCCGGCGTCCGCAGCTCCACCGCACCCGTGCGCGAGACCACCACCGTCAGCCGCTCGGACACCACCTGCCAGCCGCCGTCCTTGTCCGGCTCCAGCGACGCCCGCGGATCCGCCGCCGGCACCTCACCCGCCAGCGCGTACGACGGCAGCGGATCGGCCCCGTCCCACGCCCAGAACACCGCACCGCCCACCGCCACCCGGATCCGCAGCTCCGAACGGGCGAACCGCACCACGCCCCCGCCCGGACCCGGCTCCGCCCCCACCACCGCACCGGGCACCCGGGCCCGCTCCGCACCACGCGCGGGCAACGCCTTCGCATCCGCCGACCGGCGCCGCCAGGCCGCGCGCACCGTGCGCAGCCCCCGTACCGAACCGACCAACTTCACCCGACGCACCAGGTCACGACCGTCCATGGCGCACACCCTGCCACCCGCCCGGACCGCAGAACCTCCCGTTCAACTCCCGTTCACCCGCTCCGACGGGGGAACCATCCCGGCCCACCGACGGCCCGCCTCCGGCCCACCGACGGCGACCTCCGGCCCACCGACGGGGACCCCCGGCCCACCGACACCCCGGCGCCCCCGACCCACCCCCACAGAGCCCCCACAGAGCCAGGCGTCACGCCGACCCACCCTGGTGCCGAAGACGATCACATGGCATCGTCCGTGTCAGCCGCCCACGCGCACACCCCAGCCGTGCGCGCCGACACGCCACCCGCGTACCCGTCGTCCAGCCAGGGAGCCGCCCCATGACCGCAGCCACGCCCGACGCCCCCCTCTGGCAGCCCAGCCCCGAGCGCATCGAGGCCGCGGCCGTCACCCGCTTCCAGAGCTGGGCCGCGAGCCGCTACGGAGCCCCGGCCGAGGGCGGGTACGAGGCCCTGCACCGCTGGTCCGTCGACGAGCTCGACACCTTCTGGCAGGCCGTCGCCGACTGGTTCGACGTCCGCTTCTCCACCCCGTACGAGAGCGTCATCGGCGACCGCGCCATGCCCGGCGCCACCTGGTTCCCCGGCGCCACCCTCAACTACGCCGAACACGCCCTGCGCACCGCCGAGGACCCGGCCCGCGCCGACACCCCCGCCCTCCTGTACGTCGACGAGACGCACACCCAGGTCCCCATCAGCTGGTCCGACCTCCGCCGCCAGGTCGGCGCCCTGGCCGCCGAACTCCGCGCCCTCGGCGTCACCCCCGGCGACCGCGTCAGCGGCTACCTCCCCAACATCCCGCAGGCTGTCGTCGCCTTCCTCGCCACCGCGGCCGTCGGCGGCGTCTGGACCTCCTGCGCCCCCGACTTCGGCGCCCGCAGCGTCCTGGACCGCTTCCAGCAGATCGAACCCGTCGTCCTCTTCACCGTCGACGGCTACCGCTACGGCGGCAAGGAGCACGACCGTACGGAGACCGTCGCCGAACTCCGCCGCGAACTGCCCACCCTCCGCGCCGTCGTCCACATCCCGCTGCTCGGCACCGACGCCCCCGAAGGCGCCCTGGCCTGGGCCGCCCTCACCTCCGCCGACACCGAGCCGGTCTTCGAACAGGTCCCCTTCGACCACCCGCTCTGGGTCCTCTACTCCTCCGGCACGACCGGCCTGCCCAAGGCCATCGTCCAGTCCCAGGGCGGCATCCTGCTCGAACACTTCAAGCAGCTCGGCCTCCACTGCGACCTCGGCCCCGAGGACCGCTTCTTCTGGTACACCTCCACCGGCTGGATGATGTGGAACTTCCTCGTCTCCGGCCTCCTCACCGGCACCACCGTCGTCCTGTACGACGGCAGCCCCGGCTACCCGGACGTCAGCGCCCAGTGGCGCATCGCCGAACAGACCGGCGCCACCCTCTACGGGACCTCCGCCGCGTATGTCATGGCCTGCCGCAAGGCCGACATCCACCCCGGCCGCGACTTCGACCTCTCCCGTGTCCAGTGCGTCGCCACCACCGGCTCCCCGCTCCCGCCCGACGGCTTCCGCTGGCTCCACGACGAGGTGGCCGAGGACCTCTGGATCGCCTCGGTCAGCGGCGGTACCGATGTCTGCAGCTGCTTCGCCGGAGCCGTCCCCACCCTCCCGGTCCACATCGGCGAGCTCCAGGCCCCCTGTCTCGGCACCGACCTCCAGTCCTGGGACCCGGCCGGCAAACCCCTCATCAACGAGGTCGGCGAACTGGTCGTCGCCAACCCGCTCCCCTCCATGCCGATCCGCTTCTGGAACGACCCCGACGGCAGCCGCTACCACGACAGCTACTTCGACACGTACCCCGGCGTCTGGCGCCACGGGGACTGGATCACCATCACCGACCGCGGTTCGGTGATCATCCACGGCCGCTCCGACTCCACCCTCAACCGTCAGGGCGTCCGCATGGGCTCCGCCGACATCTACGAGGCCGTCGAACGGCTCCCCGAGATCCGCGAGTCCCTCGTCATCGGGATCGAGGAGCCCGACGGCGGGTACTGGATGCCGCTCTTCGTCCACCTCGCCGAAGGCGCCACCCTCGACGATGACCTGCGCGCCGCGATCAAGCAGACCATCCGTGAGAACCTCTCCCCGCGCCACGTACCGGACGAGGTCATCGAGGTCCCCGCCATCCCGCACACGCTCACCGGCAAGCGCATCGAGGTCCCGGTCAAGCGCCTGCTCCAGGGCACCGAGCTGGCCAAGGCGGTCAACCCGGGTTCGGTCGACAACCTCGACCTGCTCCACTTCTACGCCGAACTGGCCGCGAACCGCCGCCGCTAACGGGCATCCGGGCCGGTTGTCAGTCCCCCTGATTACGCTGAGTGAGCAAGCATTCACCGCGCACAGGGGGACACATGGCGCAGCAGGACAACACCAAGCACAGCTCCAAACACAACAAGAAGCGCCGCACCACACCACACGGCACCACACCCCACGGCACCAAATCCCACGGCACCACCCTGCGACGCACACTGCGCCGCGAAGCCCCCAGCACCGTCGGCCTCCTGGTCGACGCCCAGGACTTCGCGGCCATGCGCCGCTACCGCACCTTCCCTTTCGACGACCACACCGCCTACCTCCACCAGGTCGAGGGCCTGCTCAAGACACTGGCCGCCCAGGGCATGCACACCACGGTCGCCCTCTTCGACCCCGAGGACTACGCGGAGTTCTGCGCGGAGTCCGGACTCGACGCGGACACCGGCACCAGCCGCAGCCGCTTCACCGCCGAGATCGCCGCCGCCGGAGCCACCGTCGCCTACACCGGCCAACGGCTGACCGACCTCATCCCGCTCCTGGTCTCCCGCGCGGTCCGCCAGGCCACCTGGGAGTACGCCACTCTCCTCCTCGCCGACCTCGGAGCCTGCGCGGACTGCGGCCAGGACATCGGACGCGCGGCCTTCGACCGGGCCTCCCACCTCCTGATGCGCCTGCTGGAGACGGCAGGACCGGGCACCCACCACCTGGTCTGCTCCACCCCGACGGAGAACGACCAGCTCCTGGCCGTGCTCCACACCCACCGTGACACCACGGGCCCGGCCCGCCTGGACACCTCGGAAGGAACGGAGTTCGCCACCGTGCTCGCGGTGGCGATCGCCCTGGAATCGCCCGGGGGAGTGGTGCTCCGCACCAGCGCCCCCGACACCCCGGACCGCGTCCACGGCTGGAGACTGGCATACGGCGCCCTCGCCCCGCTCACCGCGGGCGAGGTCTTCAACGCCTACTGCACCGACGCCGAGACGGGAGAGCCCGTCTCCCCGGAATCCGGCGTGGAGTACTGCGCGGGGTTCGACATCGGAGCCGACCCGGCGGAACCGCACCGCTGACACGCGCACACAGCCGGAGGGGGCTCCCCGCCACATGGCGGGAAGCCCCCTCCGGTAAACAACGCGGTGCGGCTACTCGCCGGACAACACGGCCTGAGCCGCGGTGCGCGCCTCTTCGGCGGAGTCGGCCGAACGGGCGGCGTTCGCCGCACGCTCGCACTGGGCCAGCGTGTACTTGGCCAGCGTGGCGCGCACATAAGGAATGGACGCGGCACCCATGGAGAGCGAGGTGACACCCAGACCGGTCAGCACACAGGCCAGCAGCGGATCCGCGGCGGCCTCACCACACACACCACAGCTCTTGCCCTCGGCACGAGCCGCCTCGGCGGACAGGGCGACAAGATCCAGCAGCGCCGGCTGCCACGGGTCCTGGAGCCGGGACACCGCGCCCACCTGACGGTCGGCGGCGAAGGTGTACTGAGCCAGGTCGTTGGTGCCCAGCGAGAGGAACTCGACCTCCTGGAGGATCGACCGCGCCCGCAGAGCGGCGGACGGGATCTCCACCATCGCGCCGAACTTCGCCTGCAGCCCGGCCTCACGGCACGCGTCCGCGAACGCCTTGGCGTCGATGCGGTCGGCCACCATGGGGGCCATGACCTCCAGGTACACCGGCAGCCCCTCGGCGGCCTTGGCCAGCGCGGTCAGCTGGGTACGCAGCACCTCGGGGTGGTCCAGCAGGCTGCGCAGCCCGCGCACACCGAGCGCCGGGTTCGGCTCGTCGGCGGGCGTCAGGAAGTCCAGCGGCTTGTCGGCCCCCGCGTCCAGTACGCGTACGACGACACGCCCCTCGGGGAACGCCTCCAGCACCGCGCGGTAGGCCGCGATCTGCTTCTCCTCGGACGGCGCCTGCTTGCTGTCGTCCAGGAAGA
This sequence comes from Streptomyces sp. NPDC059452, assembly GCF_042750035.1. NCBI lineage: Bacteria > Bacillati > Actinomycetota > Actinomycetes > Kitasatosporales > Streptomycetaceae > Streptomyces > Streptomyces sp. NPDC059452. The sequence goes on along the minus strand of NZ_JBHYVE010000013.1, from coordinate 1,847 downwards.
GGAACTCGGTGCGGAACAGCCCCACACCCTCGGCCCCCGCCTCGACGGCCGCGGGCACATCGCCCGGACCGCCGACATTGGCGAGCAGCGGCACCTTGTGCCCGTCGGAGGTGGCACCGGGACCGGTGGAGGCGGACAGCGCGGCCTTACGCGCGGCAGCGGCGCTCCGCATCTCCTCCCGCTTCTCGGCACTCGGGTCCACGAAGATCTCCCCCGTGGAGCCGTCCACCGCCACGACCGTGCCCTCGGCCAGCTCACCGGCGCCGGGCAGAGCCACCACGGCGGGAACGCCGAGCGCCCGCGCCAGGATCGCGCTGTGGCTGGTCGGCCCGCCCTCCTCGGTGACGAAGCCGAGCACCAGGGTCGGGTCGAGCAGCGCGGTGTCGGCCGGCGCCAGATCGCGCGCGATCAGGACGTACGGCTCGTCGCTGTCCGGAACCCCGGGCATCGGCACACCGAGCAGCCGCGCCACGATCCGGTTCCGTACGTCGTCGAGGTCGGCGACCCGCCCGGCCAGGTACTCCCCGGCATTGGCGAGCAGCGCCCGGTACGCGGCGAACGCGTCGTACACGGCCCGCTCGGCGGTGCTGCCCACGGCGATGCGCCGATCGACATCGGACATCAGCTCGGGGTCCTGCGCCATCATGGCCTGCGCCTCAAGCACGTGCTGTGCCTCGCCGCCGGCCAGATTGCCACGCGCGATCAGATCGGCCGCCACGGCCTCCACCGCCTGCCGGGCGCGCCCCTGTTCGCGACCGGCCTCCTCGGCGGGAATCGATTTGGCGGGCGGCTCCAGCACCGCCGTACCCATGTGCCGAACCTCGCCGATGGCCACACCGTGGCTCACGCCGACGCCTCGCAGCGTTGTCTCCATTTCACCCGTCTCCGGTTGTGCGGCGACCGTGTCACCGCGGTGGTTGTGCAACTGCTTTGTCACTGCGTCCGAAGAGTCACTGCCAGCCGAACAGCGAGTCGCCGACCTTCACGTCCCCGTCCTCACGGACATCGGAGAGCGATTCGGCGGTGGCCTCCAGGGCCACGATCGGGCAGATGGGTGACTTGCCGGCGGCCTCGACGCCGGCCGGGTCCCAGCGCACGATGCTCTGACCGCGGGAAACCGTGTCCCCCTTGTTCACGAGAAGCTCGAAGCCCTCGCCGTTGAGCTGGACGGTGTCGATACCGAGGTGTGTCAGTACCCCGTGCCCCTCGCTGTCGACAACGACGAACGCGTGGGGGTGGAGGGAGACGACGATGCCGTCGACGGGGGACACGGCCTCGGAGGGCTCACGCACGGGGTCGATGGCGGTGCCGGGACCGACCATCGCGCCGGAGAAGACCGGGTCGGGAACCGCGGTGAGTCCGATGGCGCGTCCAGCAAGAGGGGACGTCACGTTGGTCATGGGGAGCCTCCCAGGGGGTGGAGATTCAGGTGTCGCCGCCGCGGCTGATGGGGGACGGCGTACTGCTCAGCAGAGTAAGTCATATGAAGTCCCGGTTCCGCCCGAGACCTACCGGTTGACAGAGCTAGGGGTGCACCGCGAACGATTTGCCTCGCTCCCCGGCGGCCTGTACTGTCGTACTCCTGCCTGACCCCAACGCGACTTTGAGTCGGGGGTCGGCGGCGACCTTTGAGCCCAGATCCTAACCCTGAACCTTCCTTCGGCATGCCCGCGGGACGTGGTCAGGAAGACGGAAAAGGCCTGATAGAGTCGGACTCGCCGGAAAGGGAAAAGCGCGAAAGCGAAGAACCTGGAAAGCGAAAACAGCAAGACTGCTTGACCCGCTTCGGCCGGGAATCGGACACGAAAGAGTCTGATAGAGTCGGAAACGCAAGAACAAAAAGAAAA